>DATEHP010000330.1:0-2670 GCA_035279505.1 Candidatus Sulfotelmatobacter sp.
GCGCGTGATCGACGACATGGGCTTTCCCGCCGGAGGCCCGCGCACCATGACCGCCGACCTCACCCGCAAGTTGCCGAAAGGCACCCGCAAGATCCGCATTACTACAAATCTGCAAGTCTACTGGGACAGCATCCTGATCAATCGCACACCACAACCACCACAAGGGCGTCATCCTGAGCGGAGCCGCATTTCAGGCCGAGCGAAGGATCTCCCTGGCACCGGTCCAGAGTTCAAGCTGACGACTGTGCCGCTGGTGAAAGCGGACCTCAAGTTTCACGGGTACCCGTACAAAATCGAAGGCCTCCCGCCCGGCAACGTCCGCTACGTCTACGAGAAAACCAGCGCCACCGGCCCCTACACGCGCCCGCAGGGAACCTACACGCGCTATGGCGATGTCCTGCCACTGCTCACCTCAACCGACGACAAACTCGCCGTCTTCGGTTCCGGCGACGAAGTCCGTCTCGACTTCGATCCCAGCAATCTTCCCCCGCTTCCCCACGGTTGGGTCCGCGACTACTTCTTCGCCGCCAACGGCTACGAAAAGGACATGGACTTTTATGCCGCCGAAGGCAACTACGTCGCGCCCCTGCCGTTCCTGAGCATGGGCGAATATCCTTATACACCGAAAAAGTCATTCCCCCTCGACGACGCACACGTGAACTATCTGCTCGAATACAACACGCGCCACATGTCAGGAAACGAACAGCGCGGATACTGGTTCGACTACGGAGACGCTCCCCGTTGACCATCGCGCCTGTTTGATTGTTCTCGTCGATGTCATCCTGAAACTTGGCAAAGCTGAGTTGAGGGACCGTACGACAGCGTCCGTTGTAAATGTGGCCGAAAGCTTTGCCCGGCCGCAGACATCATGGAGAATGGCACCCTCGATGACGCCAGTGCAGCAAAGCAACTGTATGAGCCTACAGAATCGTTTTAATATTGACATTGCCGCCCCTGCCATAATCCAATAGCCGTTCTCATGGAAACCTCGACTTCCGCGCCTTCCGCTGCTCCGAGACTGCGACGAACACTCACCCTCTGGGACCTGGTGCTGTATGGAATTATCGTCATCCAACCCGTCGCCCCGATGTCAGTTTTCGGCGTACTCAGCGATGCCGGACATGGGCATGTCGTCACCACTCTGCTGATCGCGATGGTGGCGATGTTGTTTACGGCCTTCAGCTATGGCCGAATGGCTCGAGCTTATCCCAGCGCTGGATCTGCATTCACCTATGTGGGACAAGAAATCAATCCCGCGCTCGGCTATGTCACCGGATGGTCCATGACCATGGACTACATGCTCAATCCGATGATTTGCATCATCTGGTGCAGCCAGCAGGCTTTCGTTTTCGCTCCGCAGTTGCCCTACTGGCTTTGGGCAATTTTCTTTGGCGGGATTTTTACGTTCCTCAATATTCAGGGTATCAAAACATCCGCGCGGGTAAATACCGTGCTCGCCGCCGGTATGGGTGCGGTAGTCGCCGTTTTCTTCATGGTCGCAGTGCGCTATATCTTCGGTCATCCGCACGGCGGCGCTGCTTTTTTCAGCCGTCCTTTTTATGATCCCCAGCTCTTTAATTCGAAGGCAGTACTGGCGGCTACCTCGATCGCGGTACTTAGCTACATCGGCTTCGACGGAATCTCGACACTCTCTGAAGAGGCGGAGAATCCGAGAAGGAACATCTTGCTCGCGACGGTTCTCACCTGCTTCGTGATCGGAATACTCTCGGCACTCGAAGTCTACGCTGCACAACTCGTATGGCCTGCCAACCAGCCATTTCCCAACAGCGATACCGCCTTCACCTACGTCGCCGGACGCGCATGGAAACCCATGTTTGCCATCTTGGGATTTACATTGCTGGTAGCCAACTTCGGTTCAGGAATGGGGGCGCAAATCGGCGCTGCTCGCCTGCTCTACGGCATGGGACGCAGCAAGGCTTTGCCGCAATCGTTTTTTGGCGTTGTCGATCCGAAACGCCATGTGCCCCGCAACAATGTCATATTTGTCGGAGTGGTCGCCCTAGCCGGTGCGCTGCTCGTGAGCTTTGGCCTCTTTAGCTACGGACTAGGCGCAGAGATGCTCAACTTTGGCGCCCTTATCGCATTTATGGGGGTAAACATGGCAGCTTTCGTGCGCTATCACGTGCGTGAAGGCGGTCACAATGCCCTCGCGCCCCTGCTGCTGACAGCGGCAGTGATCGGATTAGTCTTACTGCCTGGCTCGAACTGGATCCTCTTAGGCTGTGCGGCAGTGGGTCTGGCGATCATTGCTGTGTGGACGCCCCCTCTAGCCGGATTTACCATTTGTTTCTTCCTTTGGAAAAACTTGAGCTGGAAGGCGTGGATTGTCGGCGGTATCTGGATGGTCGTCGGAATTGCCGTCGGTGCCTGGAAGACGCGCGGCTTTCGCGGCGATCTGGTGAACTTCGAACTGCCCGCCGAGGAGTAATAGAGATCAGCATGGCTGGTTCTCAACCACGGCCAGAAATATCTTTCGCGCCGTTCTCAAAGTATCGTCGTGGTGTGGTTCCGAGTGCCTTTCTGAACATCGCGATAAATGCGCTGGGTGAGTTGTAGCCCGCTTCCAGAGCGGCATAGCTGATTTTTTCTCCCGCTGCCAGAAGCTGCAATGATCGCAGCAACCGTAGCTGCTGTCGCCATTTTCCCATC
>DATEHP010000331.1:0-9637 GCA_035279505.1 Candidatus Sulfotelmatobacter sp.
CCTTGCTGCGCTCTCCCAGTGCAACCAGGTGAAAAGTGGTCTTGCCCAGATCGATGCCGATTGATGCGATGTCCATCATGATGATCCTCCAGTGAAACCGCCGAGTTATCCTACTCGGCGGCGGACCATCTCATTAAACCCCCCCGACCCTCTGGAGTGACGTCGCTCGGGAAATATCGTCCACCTAACGGAGAACCTGCCAAGCCGGTTCCGGCGATGACAGATCGACAACTGGTCGACTACTCGGGCGAGCACCTGCCGCACGAACTGAGTTATGCTGGGGGAACTCTCAGCCATCCTTCGACAGCGGAAGGCCGGCACCGAGACCTCCGCGGGCCGCGTCGTGCGGGATTCACCTGCGATCGACATCCCGAACCCGAGCATAGCGGGATCGCTCTCACCGACCTGGTTGGGCGCCGTGGAAGAATTACATCCCGGGCGTTCGCTCGGGAGTTCAAAGCGCTGAAAGCAAGAGCTTTGGGTTTGGCAACCTCTTTGCAACCTTTTCAGGACCACCGTCCTCATAGAGTTGCCGGTTTGTTCCGGCTGGACCCGGAAGTTTGCATTTTCCGAGTCTGCAGACCTATGCGCCGCCACTCGTCTGTGCGCCTCGTCTTTCTGGCGCGGCCTTGGGAATCGCGCAGGAGAGTGTTTAGAAACGAACCGTTTTGATGTGCGAACCCCGTGGGATGGGAATAGAATTTCCACCTGGGCGGTATCACTCTTACAGTCTTCTGTGCCAGGACCCCTAGATGAGACTCTTCAGCGCCAGACTCATCATCTCTCTGATCGTCGGTATCACCGTCGTGTCCCTATGCACCTCGTACTACCAGGTCCTGATGCAAAACAGGAGCATGCGCAAAGATCTGGAACGGCGCGCCGAAGTGCTGGGGGAGAGTCTGGCAAGAAACGTGGAGCGCGACCTGGAGCGAGATGCGCAGACCAGGTTGCAGCGAACGGTTCAGCAATTCGCGAACCGGGAGCATCTGGCCGGACTTGCTGTCTATAATCTGCAGGGCCATCCTATTGCGGTTACGACCAATCTTGAAGCGCTGATGGAGAGCGCTCCGCCGATCGTGCTGGACGCGTTGAAGCAGAATCACGCCACGGGAGCGTTTCTGCGGATGGGGATTGCTTCCATCCACATTTATGCCTTGCCGTTACATACCGGCGACGATCTGGTGGGCAGCCTGGCCATTGTTCACGACTCGGGGTACATCCGGGCGGAGAGCATGCGGATCTGGCGCGAGACGTTTTTGAGCGCGCTGATCCATGTGGTACTGATCGTTCTGATCACGCTGTTAATCGTGCGTTGGAGCATCGCCGGACCGATCGCGCGGACCGCCAATTGGATGAAGGCGCTGCGGACAGGGCGCGCGGTTTCCGCGCGCATCAAGCCGGTGGACATGGAACTGTTCCGTCCGTTGGCGCGCGAAGTCGCGACCATGGCGGAAAGCTTGAACACGGCCCGTACGGCCGCGGAACGCGAAGCTCGATTGAGGGAAAGCGGGGAGTCGATCTGGACCGCGGAGCGGCTTGCAGTGCACGTCCGGTCGCGACTGGCGGACGGACGGTTGTTTGTCGTGTCGAATCGCGAACCCTATACCCACGTGCAGAAGGGTAAATCGATCGAGGTGAACGTTCCTGCAAGTGGTCTCGTAACTGCGTTAGAGCCGGTACTCTGTGCCTGTGGCGGAACCTGGGTCGCGCATGGATCGGGAGATGCCGACACCGAAACGGTGGACGTGCACGATCGATTGCTGGTCCCACCTGACGATCCGCACTATACCTTGCGTCGAGTGTGGCTGTCGAAGGAAGAGGAGGAAGGCTACTATTACGGGTTTGCGAATGAAGGACTTTGGCCTCTGTGCCACATCGCGCATACGCGTCCGCTGTTTCGCGCGAGCGACTGGAATCATTATCAGGAAGTGAATCGGAAATTCGCCACCGCCCTGCTGGAAGAAATGGAAGGTGTCAGCAATCCGGTGGTGCTGGTGCAGGATTATCACTTTGCGCTGCTGCCTCGAATGATCAAGGAGCGCAGGCCGGACGCGCGGTTGGCCATCTTCTGGCACATTCCGTGGCCGAATCCGGAGGCGTTTGGGATATGCCCGTGGCAGAAAGAGCTGATCGACGGATTATTGGGTGCAGACCTGATTGGGTTCCATATACAGGCGCACTGTTCTAACTTTCTGCAAACTGTCGACCGGATTGTGGAGTCGCGGATCGACTGGGATCACTCGACGGTGCAGCGCCTCGACCACGGAACGACCGTGCATCCGTTTGCGATCAGTGTGAATTCGGCCGATCCTCAAAAGCTATTGCGAGAGTCGGCCTATGAGGAGAGGGCGTCGCTGCTGAAGGGTCTCGGGGTTCGAGCGGCGCTGATGGGAGTGGGCGTGGACCGGCTGGACTATACGAAGGGGATTCTGGAGAGATTCCTGGCGATCGAGCGATTTCTCGATAAGTACCCGCGGTATCAGGGCGTATTCACATTCGTCCAAATCGGAGCGCCCAGCCGGACTCATATCAAGCGATATCACGATTTGCAAGCGGAGATAGAGGCTGAAGCAGAGCGCATCAACTGGCGATTCCGCTCGGACCAGTGGAAGCCGATCGTGCTGCTGGAACGGCAGCACAGCCACAAAGAGATCGAGCCTTATTACCGGGCGGCTGATCTCTGCCTGGTGACGTCGCTGCATGACGGAATGAATCTCGTGGCCAAGGAATTTGTCGCCACGCGCCAGGATGAGCGGGGAGTCTTGATTCTGAGTTGCTTTACCGGAGCGGCGCGGGAATTGCGCGACGCGCTGCAGGTGAACCCTTACGACATCGACCAGACGGCAGAGGCGATCCGGACGGCTCTGGAGATGAACGCGGAAGAGAAGCAGCAACGGATGCAGAGAATGCGAAAGACAATTCGGGAGCAAAACGTCTATCGCTGGGCTGCGAGTTTGATTGGGGAGGTTTGCGACGTACGTTTGGACGCCGCCGGCGATAATCAATTTCGCGCGAGCGCAGTTGGATAAAACTCCCGAATAGTTCGGATAGGCAACCCGGCTGAGCCAGAGTGCTACCTACTAGAAGCATGGCTACGGCTCAGAACATCGCGGAGAAGCCAACTCTGCGCAAACCGCAAAAGCCTTTCTACTTCAATACCTCGGAACATCTCCTGCGGATAGGCAGGCAGAGGGCGAGTAATCTTTCGGAACTTCTGCAGGCACTGCAGACGGTTCCCGACGACTGCATTTTTCAGCACACCTTCCGCACACTGCAGGAACATCACTTCATTCGGCAGGGCTTTTCGAATGACTTCGCTCATTGGAGTCTGTTTGCGTGCAATGAACCGGCATTGGCCGAGCAATTTGCGAGTGTGGACATCAGAGAGTTCACGGCGATTGAAGGGCTGCGAGGGCGGATGGTGGAGATTCTGGACGAGTTCCTGCAATCGCACAATATAAACGGTTCGCGTCCGGCGCATGAGCCATTTTATTTCTGCGCCGCCGACATTGTCGTACTGCCGACAGCCTTTTGTGCGGATACGCTTAAGGCGTTTCTCGATGGCCTCAATCAAGTGAGTGTGCATTCCATTCATCACCATTTTATTGAGGCTCGATTGCGTCTGCATCGGATGTCGAACGACTTCTCACACTGGCTGGAAGAGGAAATTGGCCTGAGGGAAGCAGCTGATGCAATCGAACTTATCGACATCTACGCGAACACCATGGAGGGGGTGCGGCGGCAGATCGCGCACATCGTCTCCCAAGCCATGAATTAGGACCGAGAAGAAGCATGAGTTCTGACGATACGCGCGCCATTTCTGCCAGTCCCACCGTCAATAGGCAAGCGCCGACTGAGGTGCCCGGGCGTGACGTAGAACGCCGGTCGCCTCATCCTGCGCGACGAGCCAGCGACCGCAGAAACAACCGGCCACTGCCGGCCAGCGTGCTGACGCCGCCGACTCCCCCTCCGCCGCCTCATCTGGACGATTACCGAGCGATCGTGGGACAGAGCCAGTTGGATACGCTGCGGTATCTCGCTAAGGAGTTCAAGGGGAAGACGATCAAGATGGTGAACTCCACGGCCGTGGGCGGAGGAGTGGCTGAAATGCTGAACCGGCTGGTGCCGCTCCTGTCGGAGCTGGACGTTCCCACGCATTGGGACGTAATCACGGGCGGGAACGATTTTTTCGAGATTACGAAGGCATTTCACAATGCGCTGCACGGAACGCCGTATCAACTCACGCAGGCAGCCAAAGACATTTTTCTGATGTACAACGAGCAGAACCGGCGCCGCATGCAGTTTGGCGAAGATCTGGTAGTGATTCACGATCCGCAGCCCGCCGGCCTGGTTCTCTCACGCCCTCAAACGCCTGCTCACTGGGTATGGCGATGCCACATTGATTTATCGAACCCTAATGCCGCAGTGTGGCAGTTCCTGAGACCTTTTGTGGAACGATATGACGCCGCGATTTTTTCTGCGCAGTCGTTTACGCAGCAACTGCCGATTCCGCAGTATCTGTTTTATCCATGCATTGATCCGCTATCGGAGAAAAACAAGGAGCTGCCCGACTCGCAGGTGCAGCAGATCTGCGACGAGCTTGGCATCGACCGCTCGCGGCCCATCGTGACGCAAGTGTCACGTTTCGACCGCTTGAAAGACCCGGTGGGAGTGGTGCAGGCGTATAAGCTTGCGAAGAAATATGTGGATTGCCAACTGGTGCTGGCTGGAGGCGGGGCGAGCGATGATCCCGAAGGTGCGGCTGTGCTGCAGGAGGTGAAAGAGGCGGCGGGGAACGATGCTGACATCATCATTCTGGATCTTCCGCCGTGGTGCGCGGTGCAGATCAATGCAATCCAGAGAGCGTCGACGATCATCGTGCAGAAGTCGCTGAAAGAAGGATTCGGGCTGACGGTTACCGAGGCGTTATGGAAGGCCAAACCGACGATCGCGTCGGCGGTTGGCGGTATTCCGAATCAGATTATTCACAAGCTGACGGGGGTGCTGGTGCATTCGGTTGAGGGATGCGCTTTCCAGATCCGATATCTGCTGACGCATCCGGAGTTTGCCCGGAGCATCGGGTCAAGCGGGCGCGAGCACGTGAAGGAAAACTTCCTGATGACCACAAACGTGAAGCGCTGGCTGTTGCTGTTTCGAATTCTGGAGCAGGCAAAAAGGCAACTTAGCCAGGCTGCCTGAGTCGCGCGCTTTCCGCAGCCGAGAATCCGCGATCCATATTTTGCAGGTCGACGAATGCCGGGGATATTGCCTGGAGATGCAGCCGTTGGCTGCTGCCCTCGTTCTCGATCTGCCGCATGATGGTTTCGGCAGCGGTATTACCAAGGTCGGGAAGCCAGACGTCCGTTTGATGTGAGACCGGAGTGGCGGACAAGTTGTAGCCGAGATCTACAGAAGTGACCGGCACGTTCATCTGCGCTGGAAGGTTGGCGTCAATCGAGATAACGCCCTCAATTCCTCTCTGCTGAAATTGGGCGCAGAGATGGTTGGGATCGTCGCCATCGTTCGTGGCCAGGACAAGTAAGTATCCGTTCTGATGCAGACGGCGCTGCGCTGCTGCAACCACGCGGGCGACACCGGACCGGCCCAGGCCGGGCGCGATGACAGCCACCATGCGCGTACGCTTTGTGCGCAATGAGCGCGCCAGGATGTTGGGGCGATAATTGAGTTCGGCGGCGGCGCGATAGACGCGGTTTTTGGTCTTTTGCGGAATCGCACGCGCCGCTTCTGTGTTGTTCAAGATGGCAGAAACGGAGCACGGGGCAAGGCCCACTCGCGCGGCGACGGTCTTCAGATTCACAGCTTTCTTTTCAGGTAGCATCGTTCCCCCTGGAGAAAAATACGTCACTGCATCCGCTGAAACTGGTGCAGCGCTTCTTGTTGGACCATCCCGGATCGATGTACGACTGGAGTTTCCTCGCGAGAGAACGAAACGGGGGTCTCAAGTGCTCTCTGCGACGCTGCAGAACCAGCACAAACACTGTGCTCTAGATGATGTCTCTTAGTCCAACTCAAAAATTCCATGGTAACGATTCATGATCAGCCTCACGGTTGCGCGACTCTTTCCGGGATGAGGTATCCTCATCGATGTGACGTTTTGCTTTCCATCCTCCGCCGATCAGAAGTTGATTCAGATCGTCGATGCCGCTCTAGCGGATGCGACCCGCAGAAGCAAAGGCGGGCTAGTCTGTCGCAAAGGATGTACGGCGTGCTGTATTGGCGTGTTCGCCATCAACCAGCTCGATGCACTTCGTTTGCGACGAGGTCTGGCAGAACTTGCAGTGCGGGACCCCGAACGAGCGGCAGCTGTCCGGCAACGTGCTCGTGATTCAGTCGCGCGGCTGTCTCGCGACTTCCCGGGGGACCCGGCGACGGGCCTGCTCGGGACGACAAAGGAACAGCGACGACGGTTCGAAGACTTTGCGAATGAGGAACCCTGTCCCGCGCTCGACCTCGATGAGGGCACTTGCGATCTGTATGACTCTCGTCCCATGACTTGCCGTACATTTGGGCCTCCGGCACGTGTAGAAGGAGGCGGTCTGGGAGTTTGCGAACTTTGCTATCACGGTTTTTCTGAGAAAGAGATTGCTGCCTGTGAAATGATCCCCGATCCAGAAGACCTCGAGTCTCAATTGCTCAAGAAAGTTGAAAAGGGCGCGAGACGCCGCGGGGATACGATTATCGCCTTTCCCCTGGCGGCCTGATGCGATCCTCCTTTTACCGTTTCAACATGCTGCGTGTTGTTTTTGCAGAGTTGATCCTCTTCCTGTCCGCAATGCCGGTGTTCGCTCAGTCGAGTCCTGGGAGTGAAACCGCGGCGTGGTTGCGTTATGCGCCCCTCGATTCGAAAGCGGTTTCGAATTACGAGACGTTGCCAGGCGTTTCGGTTTTGCTTGGCAAATCTGCGATTCTCCAGACCGCGCAACGGGAATTAGCCGCTGGCGTGGAGAAGATGCTTGGCCGTGCTCTCAAGTCGAGCGTCCGCATCCAGGGCAGCGGTATCGTTTTAGGCACGATTCGCGATCTGCACAACGTCGCGCCGATGCTGCAGCCGCCGAGTCCGCTGGAAGCGGATGGATACTGGCTCACGACCGCCCAGATTCGCCACGCTCAATGTCTCGTGATCACTGCCGCAAACGATCGCGGCGTGCTGTATGGAGTGTTTGCGCTGCTCAGCAAGATTGCCCGCGGAGAGAGCATCGCTGGCATCAGTGAGATCCGGAACCCGTATGCTCCCATCCGCTGGGTCAACCAGTGGGACAACCTCGACGGGCGCATCGAGAGAGGGTACGGCGGGCCGTCGATCTTTTTCACAGAGGGGAAGGTGAGCAGCGATCTGACACGTGCCGGGCAGTACGCGAGACTGCTTGCTTCGATTGGGGTTAACGGATGCACCATCAACAATGTGAATGCCGCTCCGGGTGTGCTGGAAAACGACTTCATCACACAAACCAAGCGTATCGCGGACGCATTCCGGCCCTGGGGTGTGCAGATGTCGATGTCGGTCGATCTGAGCAGCCCGAAGGTAATTGGGGGACTGGACACGTTCGATCCGATTGATCCGCATGTGGCGGAGTGGTGGCGCAAGAAAGTCGATGGAATTTACCGGCAGATTCCGGACTTCGGCGGCTTTGTGGTGAAGGCCGATTCCGAAGGACGCTCGGGACCTTCGGCTTACGGGCGCACTCACGCGGATGCCGCGAATGTCATTGCACGGGCGCTCAAGCCGCACGGCGGCGTGGTCTTTTATCGGGCATTTGTTTACAACCATCATCTGGATTGGCGTGATCCGAAGAACGATCGCGCGAAGGCAGCGTACGACAATTTTCATGCACTCGATGGACAGTTCGATGACAACGCCATTGTTCAGATCAAGAATGGGCCAATTGATTTCCAGGTGCGAGAGCCGGTGTCGCCGCTGTTTGCAGGGTTGCGAGGAACCAACGAGGCCATCGAGCTGCAAATCACGCAGGAATACACCGGCCAGCAGAAACATCTCTGTTTTCTCGTTCCCATGTGGAAGGAAGTTCTGGATTTCGACATGCGCGTGGACGGACGATCGACGCCCGTGAAAGATCTGGTCACCGGCCGCGTCTTTCATCGTCCGGTCGGCGGCTTTGTGGGTGTGGCAAACGTTGGATTCGACGCAAACTGGCTGGGCAGTCCACTTGCCATGGCGAACCTTTATGGGTTTGGACGGCTGGCGTGGAATCCGGGCCTGAGCAGCGAGACGATTATTGATGAATGGATTCGGCTGACGTTTGGCAATGATCCGCTCGTGGTCAAGACAATCGCGAATCTGCAGCTTAGTTCGTGGCCAGTATATGAAAGCTATACGGGGCCGCTCGGCGCCGGGACGCTGACTAATATTGTCGGCAATCATTACGATCCGGGACCCGAGTCATCGGAGGAAAACGGATGGGGTCAGTGGCATCGAGCCGATCATCAGGGGATTGGGATGGATCGTACGATGGCAACGGGGACCGGCTACATCGGCCAGTATCCTCCGGAGGTTCAGAAGATTTATGAAGCGCTGACGGACTGTCCAGACAACCTGCTGTTGTTCTTTCATCACGTCCCGTATACGTACATTTTGCATTCCGGAAAAACCGTCATTCAACACGTGTATGACTCGCACTACGATGGAGCCGAACGCGCGCATGATTTTATCGCCGAGTGGAAGACGCTCGATGGCCACGTCGATTCCGAACGGTACCGGGACATCCTGGCTCGCTTCGAGTTTCAGGCTGGAGAGGCCGTGAAATGGCGGGATACCATCTGCAAATGGATTTATGGTTTGTCGGGAGTTCCGGATCAAAAAGGACGTTTCCGGCCATAAGCGTGGAACTTATCCAGTAAATTTGGGTTCTTGGCCGAGTCGGCTTGCGCATTTTGCGGAGTTCCGTTAACGTTTACGGTTCTGGAGGTAGGGTGCTGAACTGCCTTCCGAAATTCTTGCTGGCTGTAGATGGCCGGCCACGACGCAGGCCTCAAAAATGGGAAAGCCTCCCGCCACTCTCGGCGACATTGCGAAGTCGCTGGGCACGTCCATCGGCACCGTTCACCGCGCGCTCCACGACCATCCGGGCGTAAGTCCCGCGACCAAGGCCAGAGTTTTGCAGATGGCGAGGAACCTGGGCTACCGGCCGAACCTGGCCGCAAGGTACTTGTCGTCGAAAAAAACGCTGCGAATCTCGGTGAATACCCTCCAGGGCACGACATCATTCTGGGACGAGGTGCGCGCGGGGATTCGAGAAGAGGCCGCGAGCATCCTTCTTGAAAATGTCGAAGTCGAATTTCGAACGTCTCCCAGTCTGGGAGAGGGCGAGGAGGAGGCTTTAGAAGCAGCTATCGCCGCGAAGGTTGACGGGATCATTACGTTTCCAAGCCGTCCCGAAACTCTCAGGCCATGGATTCGCCGAGCCTCGCGGTCGAATATTCCGGTAGTGTGCGTCGCGACGGACGCGCCCAATAGCGGGCGATTGGGAATCGTCGCGATCGATACGCTGGCTAGCGGTGCCATCGCCGCCGATCTGATGGGGAGGTTCCTGGGCGGGCGGACGGGGTCGATCGGCATCACGGTGTTCGATATGGGGATTACCGAGCACGCGGAGAAATA
>DATEHP010000332.1:0-2281 GCA_035279505.1 Candidatus Sulfotelmatobacter sp.
ACCTGGATTATGCGCAGGCGCCTGAGTTGGCACTCCCGGGCTGAGGGGTGATGCCATTTGAGCCCCCTGAGAATCCTGCGTTAAAACAGTAGATCCGCGGAGTTCGCAGCTTCGCGAGTCGATTCTCAGGAGTCACCCAAATGGTTAACAAACAAGAACAGGATAGCGGTCCAAGGCCCGCCAAGCAAGGGGTTCGGGATGTCATTCCGGAACCCAATAAAATCGGGGCTACCACGCCCTATGACTTCAATGGTAGGAATCTGACCCCCTACGGCGGATTGCTACCGATCATCACCATGCTGGAGAAATTGGAGTTCCGGCCGCTGGTGGAACAGACCCTGACCTCAAAGCGGATTCCCCGGGCTATGGACCTGTACCGGTTCGTGCTGGGTATCGTGCTCGGCCTCTACATTGGCTTTCCGCGGCTGAACCAATTGCGCTTCATCGCACGCGACCCGATGCTGACGGGCATTCTCAACGTCGCCAAACTGCCAGTGCAATCCAGCTTTTGGAGATTCGTTAATGCGTTGCATCGTCATGTTGCCGTGCAGATGTTAACCATTATGCGGATCATGCGGGAGCGGGTCTGGGAGGCGGCCAACGTGAAGTTGGAGGTCGTCACCATCGACACCGACACCACGGTGCACACGTTGTACGGACGTCAGATGGGCGGACGCAAGGGCTACAACCCGAAGAACAAAGGCAAGAAAAGCTATCAGCCGATGCTGACGTTCATTGCCGAGACACGAGAATACGTGTGGGGCGAATTGCGCAATGGCGATCGGCCCAGCGGCAAGCAGATCCGCGATCACCTGCGGAATGTTCACAAGTCTTTGCCGCCGGGTGTGAAGCAGGTCTACGGCCGGGCCGATTCGGGGTTGTACTGTCGGGAAACCGTCGAAGCATATGAAGAATTCGACGCTCGATTCGTGATCTGTGCCCGCAAGACGCCCCGGTTGGTTGAGGAACTACGCCAAGCTCAGTGGAAGTCGTCTCCCAAAACGGATGCCGACGCGGAATGTGAATTCCGCTACCAACCGGATGGATGGAGCAAGCCATATCGGTTCGTGGCCCTGCGGCAGGAAAAGCCACGTGAGGAAGTAGAAGTCGAGAAAAGCGAGCAATACCAACTATTCGAAACCAGCCAGTACCAATACAGGGTTTTCGTGACCGACATGCGCGATCCCATCCACTTCGTGGTCTGGTTTTATGGCCAGCGTGGCGGCGCGGAAAACCTGATTAAAGAGGCGAACAATGACGCGGGGCTGGCCGCGCATCCTTCGGCCCGTTTTGACGTGAACGGCAATCATTTTCAGTTAGCCATGCTGGCGTACAACCTGAACTGCTGGCTGATGCTGTTCAACCGCGAGCCACAGGCCGATGCCGCCGCCATGCGGCACACGACCCTGGCGACCGCACGACTCCGCTTCCTGTTCGTCGCGGCCAAGATCTGGCGGCACGCCGGCCGCACTGGGGTGAGCTACAGCGATCACTACGAGGAGACAGGCGTATTCAACCGGTTGATGGCCCGACTGCGCCGGATTGCGCCGCGTGCCAACGGCTATGCCCCAGTAATGCTTCCGGCATTGCGCTGAAACAACTTCCTGCCGGTCCCTCAATCTCCATGCATAGGAATTTATGCACTGGCGGCAAGTGCAACGAAGCACGTGACTTCGGAACGGGACTTGGCGGGATTGGACTCTCGGGAGGACGATGAAGCAGCCCAACTCGAACTGACCTACTCAATTCTGAGCGACATCAACCGAGCGCGGCCAGCGCCCGTAATGCTCGCGGTGTGCATAATTCAGGTTACACTAATCGACGCCGCTACAAGCTGCCTGCACACAATCGGTGGTCTCCGATGATACGGTGGTTGGTTGCCGTCGCTCTGCTGACGGATCTCACCATCGCTCGTGCGCAGTCCGCATCCTTCAGACTCGTCGGAGGCGTAGTGACCTACTCGAGCTCGGACGGCAAGGAACGTCAAATCGCAGTCGGCAAACCATGCGCCGACTTGTGGACCGACCCGGACGAGAACGTCGTCGCTTTTATCGCCGTTGAGAAACAAAGGCCCGCGTGGGGAGGGGCGCCAGAACCTTACATCGAGCAAAGTAGCGTCTTCGTCGCACGTAGGTCTGACGGCTTTCGTCCTACTCGCATCGGGATCGACATCGAAATTGATGGGCTGCGCTGGAAGGTCGCGCGCGAGCCAAGAGTCTCGCCCGATTATTCCACATTGTATTTCTTCGTCCCCGACACCATGACCTCGTGGGCGCTAGTC
>DATEHP010000333.1:0-5829 GCA_035279505.1 Candidatus Sulfotelmatobacter sp.
GTCGGCGCCGTCTCCGGCTGTCACCACGAGTCGGACGCGGCCGAGACGCTTGCGATCGATTTCGCGCAGCAGATCGAGTTCATAACCGCGCCGGCGAGGGTCGCTCGAAAGGAATGCGACGAAGAGCGTTTGCCCGTCCACGCTTGACATCGGGCCGTGGCGCAGTCCGAGCGGCGTTTCGGCCAGTGTGGTGATCTTGCCGGCGCTTAGCTCGACGACCTTCAGGGCGCACTCGTCGGCGACTCCGCGCAGCACTCCCGATCCAACGAAGCAGGCCCGCGGACATCCAAGCGAGGTGACTTCGGCTGCCGTCTCGGCTGCGACTGCAAGGAATTGGCGGCCGCACGCCGACAAACCGGAAACAATTGCGCCGAATTCCTCGAGATCATCGAGATGCGCCAGGCACTGGCCGGCGACGAGCATGTTGCTGAACGAGCTTGTCATCGCCAGCCCGCGATCGTTGACCGCGTCGTCGAGCACAAGTGCCAGGGCGCGGCCCGGATGGCCAGCACAAAGTTCCGCCATCTTTCCCTTTTGGTTGCATGTGATCACCAGATGTTGAATCGAGCCGTTGCGTTCCAGCGCCCGCTTGAGAACCGCCACACCTTCGGGACTGTCTCCCGAACGGGAGAACGAAATCCAAAGATATTCTTTTCCGGCGGAGTGTAACTCGTCGAAATCCGTCAGCAGGGTTGTGCTGGGCACGGGCCAGGCATCGCATCCCCAGCGTCGACGCAGCAGTGGCGCAAGAGCACGGCCGGTATAGTCGGATGTGCCCGCGCCGACCAGGTAGATCGTCGGCGAGGCGGTGCCGCGGCCGATTCCCGCACGCCGCAAAGCCTCGTCCAGTTCGGCTTTTCGCGTCGAGCAGATGTGGAATGTCGTGCCCCAGGTGTCCGGCTGCTGCCAGATTTCGCGAGGCGTATGTTCCAGGCCACGATCGAGTCGCTCCTGATCCGGCAGATCCAGCAGTGTGCGCAACGGGTTTTCCACTCCCCTTATCCTCCACGAGAAGACACAGTAGTTTATTACAAGGGAAGTCGATTGAAAAGGTTTCGAAAGAAAAGGAAATACTGTTCGCAAGCAAACGCAGGCAGGTCTCGGCGGGCGGAGGAGGGCCGACGGCACCTCAAATACCGGGTGGCAGGAATTGCATGAAACCAGAGTCGCCCGCTCAGCAACTAATCCGTCTCTTAGGTGTTTGAGACTGTAAAGGGAGAGGAACCATGAAGCTGGGTTCGCACTCGTTCCGGATTCTGCTGCTGGCTGGCGTGCTGGCATCGTCGTTAACGGGAATCGCCTGCGAGCATCACTATTACCGCGTGTACGACCCGTATTACACGGACTATCACGTGTGGAACAATGACGAAGTCGTCTACTACCAGCGCTGGGCCGACGAGACGCATCACGACCGCGGTCGGGACTTCCGCAAACTGCGTCCTGAGGAGCAGAAGGAATATTGGACTTGGCGCCACAACCACGGCGACCATGATCGTGACGACCGGGATCGCGGTCATCATTAGAAGGGTGCTGAGGCTCCTCCGGTTCTCAGCGGCTAAGAGCAGCGGTCAGTTTGCAAGTACTCAGCGGCGCGGCTGAAGCCGCAGTGGCGGATGTCGCAACCGCCGGTGCAAACGTTATTTGGTCGTCGAGGGATCTGCTTATGGCCGGCACCGTGACGCTGCACGCGACAGCGGATTCCTCAACGGCTACGCCATTTTCGAAGAATGTGGAGAATGGTTCTACGTCGGTATAAGTGGGCCTCGGTTTATAGTGCGGCGAGAGCCTGATCGGTGGTTGTCACTCTTGCCCCCAGGCGGACAAGCTCTGCAACGGTCTTTTCGCCCTCTTCTATTTTCAGAGTCTCTATCGCATCGGTGACTAGTGCGACTCGACGGCCGCGCTCGAGCAAGCCTTTTACGGCATAGCTTACGCAGTATTCGGTGACTACCCCGAAGACGATGAATTCCGGTTGAGTGCCGAGTTTTTTCACAAGCTCGTCAGCGTGGCGGCTTTCGAAGATGTTCAACGTCTGCTTTTCCAGCAGAATTTGCTGATAACGGGTCAGATCATCGGGTAGCTTCGCCTCGGGCTCATTGGGAACGCGCGCGACACGGTCGGTCATCGCCTCGGGAACGAGTTCTGAGCCGGGCGTGTCTTTCACGCAGTGAGGGGGAAACACCTTGAACTCAGGATCGTTCGGAGTATGGAAATCTCCGTGCGAGACAAGAAAGACTTTACCCTGCCGCGCGGCATCGGTGAGGCGACGAATGTTGGGCAGCAATTTCTCGGCCCCAGGCACGTACAGATTCCCGCCCGGCAGCACAAAGTCCTGTTGCACGTCCACTTCCCAGAAAATGAAGTCGCGAGAAACCATGGTTTACATTGACTCGTGAGCGTACCATCCTTGTCCCGGAGGCAACAATCGCTCGCATCCACTGCCACACAGTTGGATACCCTGAGCTATCGCCGCGATTCAATATGCAAAAACACACGGCATTTCTTGCAATCTTCCTGACGGCGCTGCCGCTGTCGGCGCAAAGCACGGTTCCGGAGTGGTGCCGGCCGCTGCCACGGCCGGAATACAGAGGCATCGAGAGTGTCAAAGTGAGCGACCCGTGGTTTGAGGTGTACAAACCTGCGCCGGGCGTATTCGCGATTTACGAACCGCACCAGGCCGAAGAGGTTATCAGTTATCTGATCGTCGGCGAGAAGCGCGCGTTGCTGTTCGACACGGGCATGGGCATCAGCGATATCAAGAAAGTGACCTCGGAGCTGACAAAGCTGCCGATCATCGTGGTGAATTCGCACACCCATGATGATCATGTTGGAGGAAACTGGCAGTTCCCAGATGTGTACGGGATGGATACGGATTTCACGCGCAAGAACGCCATGGGATCGCAGGACGATGCGCAGGCCGAAGTGACGCCCGATCAGATCTGTGGGACGCTCCCTGCGGGATTTGATCCCAAGACTTACGTGACCCGCCCCTGGAAAATCACGACCGTTATTCTTGATGGCGATAGATTGGATCTGGGCGGCCGGAAGCTCGAAGTCCTGGCGACGCCCGGCCACACTCCTGACGCAATTTCGCTCATCGATCGAGCCAATGGACTGCTTTTTACGGGAGACACGTATTATCCGGCTCCAATTTGGCTCTTCCGCCCAGAGACGGACCTGGCGGCGTATGCGGCGTCGATTCGACGGCTCGCCGCCTTGGCGCCACAAATCAAGCTGGTGCTGGGAGCGCACAACATTCCCGTGGCATCCCCAACAGTGCTCGGGCAGCTGGTTTCAGCGTTTGAAAAGGTGCAGTCCGGCAAGGTTCCCGCCACGCCAGATTCGCCGGGCAAAGCCCTCTATAAGGTTGATGGGATTTCGTTTCTGATGGAGGCGAAAAAGCACTGATTTCGCGTCGCCACGCGGCGAATGTTCCCAGCGGCGACGTGAGCGTCGGCCATACGGCACATCAGAGGGATTGACTTCAGCATAAAACTCTGTCAAAACAGTTGATCTATGTCACGGTGGAACGTCAAAGCGCCGACGCTCATCATTCTCAGCTGCCTGATCTTCATCATGCTGCTGATCGTGGTGCTGCCCGACGTTGATCTACCGGACACCGCCTTTCATCAAGGCACTGCACCGTTGGTGGTGCATGCGCGGGGCACGACGGCACCTCCTGTAGTCGCCGTCGCGGCGTTGTTCCAGTTTCCGAAGATCGCTCACGTCAGGCGTCCAGGCCGCGAATTAGACGTTGTCTTCGCTCACCTGGATCCCAACTTCCGTCCCATTCTGTTTCGTTCCATCCGGCGCTAAAACCTGGCGGCTGGCTGCACTCAAGCTTGCTTCGCGTGTGCGAAGCAGGAAGAGGGGCAGTTTGGCGAGTCTCTGGGCTCCCGGGGGGGATTTCCCGTCTCTCGCCCTGCCCCTCTTTATCACCGATCACCAACGGATTCTAGGAGCACGCAATGAACTTTTACCGCAGCCAGGCGACCGATTACAGCGACCTTCTTCAGGAAGCTGCGGCCCGAACCGGCTTCAGCGCTTCTGAGATGCAGGAGTTGCTGGAAAGTGACTTGAAGATCGATCACCTGCTCGACTACATCACTGCTGTAGTGTCGAACCGAATGAATTAACCTGTCCCATCCGCCGGGAGTCGACCTGCAGCACTCGACTCCCGGCCTTCTTTTCCCGCTCAGCAGAATTGTGCACTCGGAAATTTGCCGTGTCTGTGTTCTAATCTCGGCGTCTTAACCTATACGGACAAACCATGGAAAAACATCTCATGCCCCGTGCCGTCTTCAACTTTGTCGCCATGCTGAGTCTCGGAATTTCGGTGTGGGCACAAACTGCGGCAGTGCCCGGAGGGCCGCCTGCGGATTTAGACGCGTTCGTCGCAAATTCAATGAAGACATTCGATGTACCCGGAATGGCGGTCGCAATCGTAAAGGACGGGAAGATCGCTGTCGCGAGGGGCTACGGCATCCGCAAGCTCGGGGATCCAATGCCGGTCGATGAATTCACCATGTTCGCCATCGGGTCGAACACGAAGGCGTTTACCACTGCGTCGCTGGCGACGCTTGTCGACCAGGGCAAGCTCTCATGGGACGACCGCGTCTATGAACGGCTTCAGGGGTTTGTCATGTACGATCCGTATGTCTCGCATGAGATGACGATCCGCGACCTGCTCACGCATCGGAGCGGCATGGGACTGGGCGAGGGAGATCTGCTGTTCTGGCCGCATTCCACGTATAGCCGCAACGACATCATCTACAAGCTTCGGTTCATGAAACCGCAGTCGAGCTTTCGCAGCCACTACGCGTACGACAACCTTCTGTATATGACGGCGGGACAAATTATCCCAGCAGTCACCGGAACATCATGGGATGACTATGTGCGCCAGCATATTTTTGAGCCGCTGGGGATGAAGCACTCTACAGTCAGCAGCAAAGATTTCAAGCCCGGAGACGATTACGCAAATCCGCATTCGCGTGTCGATGGGAAGTTGCAGGTGATTCCTCTGGAAGGTCTGGACAACGTGGGTCCAGCGGGTGCGATCAACTCGTGTGCGACTGACATGGCCAAGTGGGTGCAGTTGCAGTTGAACCGAGGGAAATTCACTGACGGCGAGGGACGCTTGTTCACGGAGCAACGTTCGCGAGAAATGTGGGCGCCGCAGACGATTCTTCCGACGGGGGATCCACCGCCCGCGTTGGCCGGGCTCAAGACCAACTTCGCCGACTATGCGCTCGGATGGGGACTACGCGAGTATCACGGACGCAAACTGGTGGGGCATACCGGGGGAGTGGGCGGATTCGTTTCTCGCGTCATGCTCGTGCCGGAGGAGAACCTTGGAGTCGTAATTCTCACTAATGCCGAGGAGGACGGCGCATTCGATGCGATTCTCTATCACGTTCTCGATCACTACTTCCAGTTGCCGACAACAGATTGGATCGGGGCTTTCAAAACCGTAAAAGACCAGGATGAGAAAGAGGCCGCTGAGACGATGAAGAAAGCGGAAGGCTCCCGCGCGGCCAACTCCAGACCCTCGCTGCCTCTCGAGAAATATGCCGGCACCTACAACGACGCTTGGTACGGGCCGATCAGCATTCGCTTCGAAAACGGTGGGTTGGTGATCAGCTTCGATCACACGCCGGGCATGGTCGGGGATCTGCAACACTGGCAGTACGACACTTTCAAGGCACACTGGCGGGAGCGAACGATTGAAGATGCGTTTGTCAACTTTTCTCTGAATGCGGACGGCAGCATCGAGAGCGCCAAAATGTCTGCGGTATCACCGCTCGCAGACTTCAGCTTCGATTATCAGGA
>DATEHP010000334.1:0-9785 GCA_035279505.1 Candidatus Sulfotelmatobacter sp.
CGATGCCGGATTCGTTAAGAAACAGCTCGACGCCTCGTGGAAAGGCAGTGCACATGTGTTGAAGTTAGATGACCTGGTGTAAGCCCCAGGCCACGTAGAGACAGCCGCCTCGGCTGTCCCGCGAGGGCGAAGCCGAGCGGCACGCAAACAAGAAACTGGATCTTTGGGACGCTTAAGACGTTCTGAATCTTAAGCCCGGAGTAAGCAGCATCGCTTGGGCGGGCTCGCTTCGCCGGACAGCCGAGGCGGCTGTCTCTCCGCGGACAGTGGGCGCGCCGGGCGGTGTTCATCAGCCTGCTTTGCTCACGATTGTCGAGGCGTTGGCGTGGGTTGCATTCTCGCGCCGGGCCCAAATCCAGGGATAATCGGTACAGCGGCCGACAAGTCCTTTACTCACCGGGTTTTCAAGGATGTACGCGATCTTGGCGTCGAGGGATTCAGAAGATCGTAGAACCCGATCGAAAGACTCCGTCTGCCAAACCCGGCCAGTGCGCGCGAGCGCGCGATTGATCAATTGTGCCGACGCACCCTTGATCGCCCCCATAATCTCAGCCAATGAATAGATCTCGTTCTTCGCAGCGTTGACCAGTGGTGTGAACACGAGGTGAACGTGATCGGGCATGATCACAGCGGCGTGCAGGAAGTGCTTTATGTCATTGTCGTGAAGACAAGATCGCAGGACGATAGGTCGAGCTTCTTCAGGGAGAATCCACCGCTGAAATGTGCAGAAGGTGACGAGTGGCGTTTGTTGTCCCGCTGCAAATGCGGCAATTTCCGTCTGTAGAACATGACTCGCGTAGAGACAGCCGCCTCGGCTGTCCCGCGAAGGCGAAGCCGAGGGGCATTACCCAAAAGCCTAACGCGTTAGCATTGCCGAGTGAACAAGAAACCTGAATTGGGAGAGTGTCCATGGCCCAAATTGGGACGAGTCCTTCGGCTCGCTTCGCTTCGCCGGACAGCCGAGGCGGCTGTCTCTACGCGGCCTGTGACCATATAATCTTTCTGCAATGTCGGCCCCAAAAGACGTCGAAAAGAAGATCGAAGCTCTCCGCGAAAAAATTCGCCATCACGAATACCTCTATTACGTTCTCGATAATCCCGAAATCAGCGATCAGGAATTTGACCGCCTGATGCAACAGTTGAAGGACCTGGAAACCGCGAATCCCTCGCTGGTCACGCCCGATTCTCCCACGCAGCGCGTGGGTGGCAAGCCGCGCGAGGGATTCGTCAAGATCCGCCACTCCTCACCGATGTTGTCGCTCGACAATACCTACAACGAGGAAGAACTTCGTAACTGGGAGCGCCGTGTCCACGAACTCACGGGGCGCAAGGACGTCGACTACGTCTGTGAACTGAAACTCGACGGCATGTCGCTGGCCCTGGTCTACGAAGACGGCAAACTCGCCCGTGGCATTACGCGCGGCGATGGAACCACCGGCGAAGATGTCACACTCAACGTGCGCACAGTCCGCTCCGT
This sequence comes from Candidatus Sulfotelmatobacter sp., assembly GCA_035279505.1. Taxonomy (GTDB): domain Bacteria; phylum Acidobacteriota; class Terriglobia; order Terriglobales; family Acidobacteriaceae; genus Sulfotelmatobacter. The sequence goes on from DATEHP010000334.1 coordinate 1,478, forward strand.
CCCGCTTTCGATCCCGAAAGAACAGCTAAAGAAGGCTGGCATCCCCGCGAATTTCGAGGTGCGGGGCGAATTGCTGATGCCCACGGCATCGTTCAAAAAGGTGAATGAAGAGCGCAAGCGTTCCGGGCTCCCGACATTTGCAAACCCGCGTAATTTCACGGCGGGCACCGTGCGGCAGCTCGATGCAAATATCACGGCACAGCGCCGTATGGACTTTTTCCCCTACATCCTGCTGGAAAATGGCCGCACCTACTTCGACCGCCACTGGGAAACTTTGACCGCGGTCGACACGGCGGGATTCAAAGTCAACCCGCACCGCAAGCTCGTGCACTCCATGGACGAGGTCTGGGCCTTCATCCAGCAGTGGGAGGGTAAGCGCGATTCGCTGCCCTACGAAATCGACGGGATCGTCGTCAAGGTCGACCGCACCGCGCTACAGGACGAACTCGGTTTTACCGGCAAAGCCCCGCGCTGGGCCATTGCCTATAAGTACGCTGCCCGCGCCGGCATTACTAAGCTCGAGAATGTCCGCTGGCAGGTGGGGCGCACCGGCAAGCTGACGCCAGTCGCAGAGTTGGCGCCAGTTGCCATCGGCGGCACGACGGTTCGCAACGCAACCCTCCACAACATGGATGAGGTCGGCCGCCTTGGCGTGAAGATCGGCGACTATGTGCAGGTCGAGCGCGGCGGCGACGTCATCCCGAAAGTCGCGAAGGTCATCGACGACAAAGATCATCCCCGCGGGACACAGGAAATCGAGGCGCCGGAGAAGTGCCCGGTCTGCGGCACCAAGGTGGTCCGCACTGAAGGCGAAGTCGATTTCCGCTGTGTCAATGCCAACTGTCCCGCCAAGCTCCTCGGCACCATCCTGCACTTCGCCTCGCGCGGCGTAATGAACATCGACGGGATGGGAGAGGCTCTTGTTACGCAGCTCACCGAGCGCGGCTTGGTCAAGAACGTCGCCGATATTTACAAGCTCACCAAGGCTGACCTGCTTAGCCTGGAGCGCTTCGCAGACAAGTCCGCGCAAAACATCCTCGACGAAATCGAGAACTCAAAGAAGCTGCCGCTGGAGCGTGTGATCTACGGCTTGGGGATCCGCATGGTCGGCGAGCGCACCGCGCAGTTTCTGGCAGAACATTTTGGATCGATGGAAGCTCTGGCCAGTGCCAGCGTTGAAGAATTGCAGAGCGTGAACGAAGTAGGGCCGAAAATCGCCGAGAGTATCGCCGAGTTCTTCAGCAATCCCGCAAATCGAAAGTTAGTCGAGCGGCTGGGCGAAGCCGGGCTGGCGTTCAAGGGCCAAAAGAAGGAACGCGGCACAAAGCTGGCGGGGAAGACGTTCGTCCTCACAGGTACGTTGGCAAGGTACACTCGCGACGAAGCCAAGAAGATGATCGAAGACGCCGGTGGAAAGGTGACCGGCTCAGTCAGCAAGAAGACGGACTACGTCGTCGCAGGGGCAGATGCTGGCTCAAAACTAGAAAAGGCAAGAGAACTGGGCGTTAAGGTCATTGGCGAGGAAAAAATGCAGGAGCTCATACGCTAGCGCCATCTGGAGCTGCTCTGGTGTCCAAACCTATATGAGGCTGGTGCTTAGAATCGGTGTCGCGATGGTGGTGTTGGTACTCATTCTCTTCGGCACAATTGAGTTCAGGCACCATCTTCGATTCAGCCACTTTGTGGGACTCGGCCTACATGCTGACTACACCGTCTCTCACGTAGATCTCTCCATTCCCGGTATAAGCAAGGTATACAACGCAACTCTTACGAATTTCGGCCCGTTTCCGAGAAAGGTAAGCGCATGTGAATTTCTCACTGATGCAATGGCACACGGAACTGCTCTTGCGTTCGCAATTCAGAGATGGGACAAGACCGCTAGCGCTTGGAACACCGCACTACAACCCTCAACAGAATCCTTCTGCAAACCATACCCTCTCGGGATTGTCCAAGGGCAACTGGTAGAGAAATGGTTGTGGCCGGGACAGAATCTATCAATTGGCTCGGAAGCGACGGGGGCCAGATTTCGAAAAGGGGAGGTGGTACGCTTTGTTCTATTTGCAGCCAACCGATGGGCCGCGACGACTGGATACCCTACAGCTGCCTTTGAAATCGACGAACAGATAGACACAGCCGTGCCGCTGCGAGTTAGGCACTTATCGCCTCCCGCATCCTCCCCCATGTCACCTCCAGCGCCTCCGGCAACACCCGCGTCTCTCCCACCACCGACATGAAATTCGCGTCCGCCACCCACCTCGGCAGCACGTGCATGTGAATATGTCCGGCGATCCCGGCTCCCGCCGCCTTCCCGATATTCATCCCCAGATTGATCCCGTCTGGCCGATACAGGTTCCGCAACACGGTCTCGATCTTCTGCGAAAGCGCCATCATCTCTTGAGCCGCGCCCGCCGGTAACTTTCGTAACTCATCCAGGTGCTCGTACGGCACGATCATCACGTGCCCCGGCGTATAGGGATACGCGTTCAGAATGACGAAACACTGCTCTCCGCGATAGACGATCCGGGCCTTGGCGTCATCCTTTTCTTGTGCCGCCTCGCAGAACACGCATCCGGTAGCCTTTTCCGTGCCCGAAACGTAGGCATACCGCCAAGGCGTCCACAGATAGTCCATAGCACGGCAGGGTAGCAGATGCGCGTTTGTTCGGAAACCGTAACATTGAAACATTGCTGTAACCTGCGTGGGATTTGGGGTTTGACACTGTTCGCGCACGGTTGTTATAGTCGAAGAGTTCCCATTGGACGCGGGTTCTTTGTAAAACGTCCGACAGCTGGGATTGTCCAAGCTCACCCGCCAGGGTGGGCCCACCACAACCAAACGACTCGTCCAGCAGTCCGCAACGCAAGTCCCGCATCCCGTTACCAGAGAGGCATAATTTTGTTCGACGACACCACCGCCCACAATTCAGACTCCACCTCCGCTGTTGCCACCGAAGCCGAGCCGACGATGGAGCAAAACCAGCCAGAACAGAATCAATCTGCCCACACCAGCGAACCGTCCAGCGAAGCGGCCGCGCCCCAACCAGCCCCCTCGGCTGAGGACAAGGCTGCCCCCGCTGAGGATTTCGCTTCCGCACTCGAGACTTTCACCACTGAGGCGGAAGAGGCGGTCAGCGAAGATCGCGTCATCAAGGGCACGGTTCTGAAGCTCACCGGCACTCACGTGGTCGTCGACATCGGCGCCAAGTCGGAAGGCATGCTGCCGCTGGCGGAGGTCCTTGATCACGAGGGGCAGCCGAAGTTCAAGCCCGGCGACGAGATTGAGGTCATGCGCTCCAAGGGCGAGGCTGAGGAAGGCTACATCAACCTGTCCTTCCAGAAGGCGCAGCGCATCCATGCGTGGGAAGAAATTGACAAGGCTTACAACGAGAAGAAGCCGATCAAGGCCGTCGTAATCGACCGCATCAAAGGCGGACTCACGGTCGACATCCATGGCGCGCACGCGTTCCTGCCTGGCTCGCAAGTCGACCTGCGCCCAATTCGCAACCTGGACGGCATGAAGGGCCAGATCGTCGAGGTCGCCGTCATCAAGCTGAACAAGAAGCGCGGCAACATCGTCGTCTCTCGCAAGGAACTGCTGGAAGGCGAGCAAAATGAAAAGCGTTCCAAGACGCTCGAGCATCTGGAAGAAGGCTCAGTCCTGACCGGAGTCGTGAAGAACCTCACCGAGTACGGCGCTTTCGTCGATCTCGGCGGGCTCGACGGCTTGCTGCACATTACCGACATGTCCTGGGGACGACTCACTCATCCCAAAGACCTGGTGAACGTCGGTGACCAGATTCAGGTCAAAGTTCTCAAGTACGACAAAGACAAGCAGCGCGTCTCGTTGGGATTCAAGCAGCTCACGCCCGATCCGTGGCTCGACGCCGAGCACCGCTATCCCACCGGTGCACACGTGCAAGGGCGCGTCATCAGCGTCACCGACTACGGAGCCTTCGTAGAACTCGAGCAGGGAATCGAAGGCCTGGTTCACGTCAGCGAGATGACCTGGTCCAAGCGCATGAAGCATCCATCGAAATTGGTCAACGTCGGTGATCAGGTCGAGTGTGTGGTCCTCAACGTGAATCCCACAGAGCGCCGAATTTCGCTCGGCATGCGCCAGCTTGCGTCCAACCCTTGGGATTCCCTGCATGAGAAATTCCCTGTCGGCATGACGGTGGAAGGCCGCGTTCGCAACCTGACCGACTTCGGCGCATTTGTCGAGATCGAAGACGGTATCGACGGTCTGGTCCATGTGAGCAACCTGAGCTGGACCAAACGTGTAAAACATCCGTCGGAAGTGCTCAAGAAGGGTGATCGCGTGAAGGCTGTAGTACTCGCGATCGAGCCTGACAAGCGTCGCCTGTCGCTCGGCATCAAGCAGCTGCAGCCCGATGTTTGGGAGTCATTCTTCCAGACGCACCACGTCGGCGACGTCGTGCACGGCAAAGTCTTGCGCGTAGCCGCATTCGGTGCTTTCGTCGAAATCGCCGAAGGAGTTGAGGGTCTCTGCCACAAGTCCGAAGCGACCAACGAGCACGGCGAACCGTTGCATCTGGAGCCGGGCATCGAGCACGACTTCAAGATCATTAAGATGAATCCTGAGGAGAAGAAAGTGGGCCTCAGCATCCGTGCGGTGGGCGAAGAAGCCTCGCGCTCGGAAGTCGAAGCCTACAAGCAGCCCGTCTCGAGCACCAGTTCCACCATCGGCGAGCTGATCAACTGGAAGCGCGCCAGCAACGAAAACAACTGAGCATCAAAAGGTTAAAGAGGCCGCCCATTCAGGCGGCCTTTTGTTTTCCTTCGTGCCCCTTCGTGTCCTTAGTGGTTCAAGCCTTTTGCCGCGAAGCGTACTCGGACTTGGACGCTCCCACCCACCCTGTTCTAGAATCTTAAGTTTGCCTTTCAACATCTCTTCCTACAGAGGACCATTTTGCCCGAAACAATTTACGACGTAGCCATCATCGGCAGCGGACCGGCTGGATACACCGCCGCCATCCGCGCCGGCCAATACGGCCTGAAGACCGCGCTCATCGAAAAGGACGGATTCCTCGGCGGCACCTGCCTCCACGTCGGCTGCATTCCGACGAAAGCCCTGCTCTTCAACGCCGAACTCTGGGATCACCTGAAAGAAGCCAAAGAATTCGGCATCGAAGGCGTCGATGCCCGCAAACTCAACTGGGCCGCGATCCAGGACCGCAAGAACAAGATCGTTGCCAAGCACACCAAGGGTCTCGAATTCCTCATGAAGAAAAACAAGGTCGAGACCATCAAAGGCTACGGCAAGCTGACTGGCCCCGCGCAGAACGGAATGCACACAGTCGAAATCAGCAACGAGGGCAAGGCGAGCAATCTCAAGGCGAAAAATGTCATCCTCGCGACCGGGTCCGAGGCACGTCTGATCCCGAGCATGGAAGTCAGCGATCGCGTGCTGACCAACATAGAAATCCTCAGTTTGAAGGAAATTCCAAAATCTCTGGTGATCGTGGGAGCTGGTGCCGTCGGCGTGGAATTTGCCTCGATCTATCGCTCCTTCGATTGCGAAGTTACCATCGTTGAAATGCTCCCGCGCCTTGTCCCCGTTGAAGATGAAGAGGTGAGCAAAGAGCTAGCTCGCGTTTACCGCAAGCGCGGCATCAACTTCCACACCAGCGCGAAAGTAGACAAGGTCGAGAAAACAAAGACCGGCGTCTCGGTCACAATCACCGTCGACGGAAAGCAGCAGAAGATTGAGGCCGAAAAGATTCTGATCGCCATCGGCCGCAAGCCGCGCACGCAAAACATTGGCCTGGAACGCACCAAGATCAAGCCCGAACGCGAATTCATCAAGACCGACTCATGGATGCAGACCACAGAGCCCGGCGTTTACGCTATCGGCGACATCGTTCTAGGCACGCCGCAGTTGGCGCACGTCGGGGCCATGGAGGGCCTGGTCGCCGTCGCCAAGATCGCCGGCAAACCCGCCAAGCCAATCAACCGCGAGCGTATCCCGGGCGCAACGTACTGCCATCCCGAGATCGGCAGCGTCGGCCTCACCGAAACTCAAGCCCGTGAAGCCGGATACAACGTCAAAATCGGCAAATTCCCCTTCACCGCGAACTCGCGCGCCAGCATCGTTGGGCAGCACGAAGGCTTCATCAAGATCGTCAGCGATGCCGATTACGGCGAGATCCTGGGAGTCCACATCATCGGCCCGCAAGCCACTGAGTTGATCGCCGAGGCTGTGGCCGCAATGGAATTGGAAGCAACAGTGGAAGACTTAATGTGGACCATCCACGCCCACCCGACACTGGCGGAAGCCATGCTCGACGCCTCAAACAGCGTGTACGGAATAGCAATTAACGCCTGATCTTCATGGCCACAGATCAACACGGATGAACACGGATCAATTCGAAGTTGCAAAACGCATTGTCATCCTGGGCGCGTTCTTTGCGCGAAGGACCTATGCAATTTCACCGTGCCCTCTGTGGTAAGAGCTTTTGATTTTGATCTCATTGATCCAACTCGGCACCATCGACTACGCGACCGGCTTGGCTCTGCAACAGCAGCTAGTCGCGCTCCGCAAAGAAGAAAAGATCGGTGACGTCCTCCTCCTGCTCGAACACAAGCCTGTCATCACGCTAGGCCGAAATGCGAGAGCTACAAACGTCGTAGCCTCCCCGGAATTTCTGCAAGCCCGCGGCGTCGAGCTCTTCGAATGCGACCGCGGCGGCGACGTCACCTTCCACGGCCCCGGCCAGATCGTCGGCTACCCCATCTTCGACCTCCGTGGTTTCGCCAGCCCCGACGCCAAGCGCAAAACGCTGGGCGTAATCGAATTCGTCCGCTGCCTCGAGGACGTCCTGATGCGCACCTGCGCCGATTTCGCAATCCCCGCAAAGCGGGTGGCCGGTCTGACAGGTGTCTGGACAAATGCCGGGCAGAGCGATGCTCGTGTAGGGACGGGCGCCTTCGCCCGTCCGGTCGAGCAAAGCTCGACAGAAGCGCTGACCACGAGTACACACCCCGAAGCCAAACTCGCCGCCATCGGCGTCCACATCTCGCGTTCCGTTACCTCCCACGGTTTCGCCCTGAACGTGAACACAGACCTGAGTTACTTCAACCTGATCATCCCCTGCGGCATCACGAGCAAGCCGGTCACCTCGATGCAGAAAGAACTCGGCAAAGAACTCGACCTCAACGACGTCTCCGAATCCATCTCCCACAACGTCGGCGTCGTCTTCCAAAGCCAGATCCTCTGGGTCGAATCCCTCGACGCGCTCCTCGGCCGCACGGTGGGAGTCCCCATGAAGCCACCCGCCGAACTTCGCCAGCTCCATAAGGAAGACGACACCTCCTGGGCCTGACACGACACACGTAGGGACAGCCGCCTCGGCTGTCCGCCGAAGCGAAGCGAGGCGCTCGGATCAACCGCGCTGGCACTTTCCCCTATTCTCGCGATACCATCATGAAAAGCGCCTCACGCGCCGCCATACATGGGGAACAACAAGAAGAAGTCCAAAGCAAGCTCCAACGGCCATCGTCCGCGCAACGGACGGGGCGCCGGTAATGCTCGTGTAGCGGCGGACGCATTCGTCCGCCCGCGAGAGCGAAGCTCGAGCCCCAACGGCGCCTCAATGAACGGAGACCTCCGCACCTACGAAATCCCCGACTTCCGCCTGGAGCACCCCCAATTCTCCGTCCGTCAACTGACGGAAAAGGACAAGACCGGCCAGGAGCACGTCAGCTACGAAGTTACCGGAGACCTCGAAGCCCCCGTCCCGCCCATCCGCGACTCCAAATATCTCGACAAGCAGCAAGCCATCGAAATCTATCGGTACATGCTGCTCAATCGCAAAATGGAGATCGCCCTCGAGAATCTCTACAAGCAAGGAAAAGTCGTCGGAGGCGTCTACTTCGGACTCGGTCAGGAAGCCTGCTCCTGCGCGTCCGCCTACGCGCTCGACCAGGACGACTGGTTCGCTCCGATGATCCGCAACCAGGGATCGCTCCTCGTCCGCGGCTTCGGCGCCAGCGACACGATGATGCAGTACATGGCCAAAGCCGATTCGCCCACCAAGGGACGCGACGGCACCAGCCACTTCGGCGACATCGAAAAGCGCAACATGGTCTCGCCCATCTCGATGCTCGGCGATCTTATCCCGGTGATGTCCGGCGTTGCTCTCGGCGCGCGCCTGCAAGGGCGCAACATCGCGGTCATGACCTACATCGGCGACGGAGGCCAGTCCACCGGCGTGACCTACGAAGGCATCAACTTCGCCGCCGTGCAAAACCTCGGCCTCGTGCTCTTCGTGGAATCAAATCTCTGGGCC
>DATEHP010000335.1:0-10413 GCA_035279505.1 Candidatus Sulfotelmatobacter sp.
TTCTCTTGCAAGGTGAGAACCAACGCAGGTGCTCATTACAAAGTCTTTACATCGGCTCGAAATGGGATTGCGGGTCACCTTGTCCCATCAGCGTGGGCGTGGGACAGGCTGTCCCACGGTGGTGGCTACAACTTAGGACGAATCGGATTTGTGTTCTTGACTCGCTCTCTCGATCGCAGGAAAATACCGCATCCTTGGGGCAGCTCCTTCTTATCTCACACAACTGAGAGACCCGCTTATGTGCCGAATCGGCTGGCTGTTCTGGGTGCTTGTCGTGCTCGCCGCATTCTCTGCGGCTCAAGTGACTCCACCCCCCGGCTGGACCGTCCAAAACACCGGTAGTGCCGCCATTTTGTTCTCACCCGGCGAACCGTCGTCGCGAGTTGCAATCACTCTGCTGCCGCCAGGAAGTCCCATCGGCAACGTGAAATCGTGGTTCGCCAATCAGGCCTTGGCGCTCGCCCAGGCATCCGGCCGCACTCTCGGCGCTACGGAGGTGACCGAGCAGGAAGGAATTCTTTTACGAATGGTTCAGGTCGAGAATCAGAATCACATGAAGCTCCGTATGGTCTTTTACGGATACCGATCAGCTCGCGGTTTCTCGATTCCAATCTTGATGATTCCTCCTGCGGTGGGCGACGAGGATCCCCGCCTCGAAACGGCCAACCAATACGTGCAGCAACTCGCCGCGCAAAAATTCGAGCTGTCCGCCGCCCCCGCGGCCGTTACGCAGCCCGATCAACCGGCCACTGGCTCGCGCCCCAAAACCGATATCGATCTCACCTACCATGCCAAAGCGATCATCCCCAAAGACCGCGACGTGCCGCTGAAGGGCGTTTACGTTTTTGTGGGCTACGCATTCGGTCCTTCGTACGGAGGTGTCGGCACCACCATGACGTGGGGCCAGCGCGCCACACAGCAATTGCTCTTGCTCTTCGCCAATGGCGTCGCCGCCAAAACAGATTTGAAGGGCGACAACCTCGCCGGACATCACCAGGCCGAGGGCTTTGCCACTATGGACGTCGCTAACCCCGCCGCCATCGCCGGCGCACCCTACGGTCACTGGACCGATAATGGCGACACCATTCACATTCAATGGAATATAGGAGGACCCACAGATCTAGCCAAAAAAGGGAACACTCTGGAAGGCAAAGGAGAACGCTGGACTCCCTTTCAACTCGTCGAGGGTGAGCGTTTGGAAGGCACCTTCGTCAGGAAAATGGAAGCTGGCCTGCGCTCTCAATGGATCGTCTTGCACAAGAACGGCACTTTTGAGGGCGACGGCGTTAACGTCACTATGGGGGGCGAAATCGTCAGCCCCAACTTCCCTGCGCACGGCTCCGGCTCTTACGAAGTCCACAAAGGCAGCATGATTCTGTTCTTCCAGAACGGGTTCACCCAGGCCATCGCCTGCATCATCGACGCCGCTCCCAACGGCGACGCCCGAACCGTCCTGCTGAACGGTTTCCCATTTGAACGTGTGCGCTGAGTTTCGTGGTTTCAGGAAAAGAATTTCATCTTCAGGATGAGCGCGCCAGCCAACAGCACACTGCCCAGTAGTGCGTTCCACTCGCGATGCTTGAGATAGAGTTCCATTGAGAATCCGCCCTCGCCATCGCCGGATCTTGCAGGCGTGAGGCGAGGCAGCATCCACGGCACACGCTGAGCGTACGCCTCGAATTCAGTAAACCTCTCTCTGAGGAATTTTTCCTCCCCGCGGATCACCGGAACGTAGATCGCAAAAAACATTGCGACCAGTAGCGCGCCTACCCACCAACTCCGCGCCCCGACCGCAAATCCGATTCCGATCAGCAATGACCCAAGGTACAGCGGATTCCGCGTATACGCGTAAGGTCCGGAAGTTGCTAAGGCTTCATTCTTACGCACATACCCAGAAGCCAGCGCCCGAACCAAAAGTCCCGGCACAATCAGCACTGAGCCAAGCGCAAGGAATCGCCACGTCGGCCGAGCCAGCCAGAAGTACAGTACGGCAAACACAAATCCCAGCGGAACTCGAATCCGGCGCGCCACCCGCGACCACTCAGCCACGCCCGGCCTCCGGAGTTTTTTCGGCGAGCAGAGACTGCGCCCCGTTCACGACCTCCTCGACGCCAATTCCGAGCATCGCCTCGTCCGTCCCCGGATTCCGCGCGTGCGTCGTCATACTTGCCGGATTCCGCAGCACCACACTTCGCGTGTCATACGGCCCGTTGCGCGCCGGGTCCGTTGGACCAAAAATCGCCACCACAGGAACTTTCATCGCCGCTGCCAGATGCAGGGGCCCCGTATCCCCCCCGATGAACAGCCTCGCTCGCCGCGTGAGTGCGATCAGTTCGCTGATCGAACACTGGAACGCCCGAGCCGCACCCTCACTCGCCGTTTCCGCCGCCCGTGCCAGATCCTCTTCCCCCGGCCCGTAATTCACCACCGACGGCACACCGCACTTCGCCATGGCCCGCGCCACCTGCCCGTACCGTTCTGCCGGCCACCGCTTCGCTCCCCAACCCGCGCCCGGATTGAGAATCGCAAACTTCTCTGTCCCAAACTCCCTCAGCCTCTCTTCAATTCTTTCCTCAGCTTCAACGTCCCGTGGAAATTGCGCCGCCGGTACAACCAGTTTCTTCCCCACCAGATATTCCACAACCGACAGGCCTTGCTCAATCACGTGCTTCCCGCGCGCTGTCGCCTGCCGCGTATACCACAATGCCGCGGCACTCTCTCGCGGTTCTCTCGTACCATAAACAACGGGAGCTCCCGACCACCGCGCCAGCACCGCCGACCGGATCGCACCCTGCAAATCGATCGCGACCTGGTAGCCCGCCGCTCGAACATCGTTCCAGACCCGCGCAATTGGCTCGAGGCCGTGAAGGGAAAAAAGCGACTTGCGCCAGCCTTTCAGGTTAACCGTGTGTACCCAGTCCACTAGTGGCCGCTGCGTCGATCGTGCACCGCGTGTCGCCGTGCCCGATGCGCACAACAGCTCAGCCCACCGTTCCTCGATGATCCACCCGATCATTGCCTCCGGATAAGCATCGCGCAATGCCTGCGCCGCCGGAATCGCATGAATCACATCTCCCATCGCGCTCAGCCGCACGATCAGCAGACGCTCGATTCCTCCGTCATCGGGTACGCTCAAGCTTTCCTCGGAGAGAGACGCGTACGTAGGATTTCACTGGTGGAATGATCTTTCGGATCGCCGACGATCTCAACTCTTCCCCCGTACTCAGCAACAGCGTCGCGTTCGGGAACCGTGTCCGCCGTGTAGTCCGTGCCCTTAGCCTGCACATCAGGTCGAATCTCGCGGATGATGGCGCGGACATCAAGCTCCGGAAATACCACGACGGCGTCCACATCCGCCAGTGCCGCCACAATCTCCGCGCGCTCGTGCTCCGGCATCACGGGCCGGCCTTCCCCTTTGAGCGCCCACACGGAATCATCCGAATTGATCGCGACGACCAGTCTCCCACCCAACGCTTTTGCCCCATGCAGATAGCGCACGTGCCCCACGTGCAGCAGATCAAAATTCCCGTTAGCCAGCGTGATGCGTTCGCCCGCGCGGCGCCACTCCTCCACCCTCTGGCGAAGCTCGCTCCGGCTCAGGATTTTGTTCCTTGTGTTCAATGAGATCGTGTGGCCGGGGGGCTTTGTTCAATCGCGCGCAACAACTCTTCCCGGGATACAGTCGCGGTGCCCCGCTTCATCACCACAATTCCACCCGCATAGTTGGCCACTTGTGCCGCCTCTTCAGTCGTTGCTCCGGCGGCCAGTGCCGCCGTGAACGCCGCAATCACGGTGTCGCCCGCACCCGTCACATCTGCTACCTGGTCCGAACCAAAAATCGGAATATCCACGGGCTTGTGCTTGTGATTGAACGCCGCCATGCCGTCGCGGCCGCGCGTGATCACCAGCGACTGTAGCTTCATCCGCGCCATCAACTGCTCCCCCGCGGCCAGCACCTTGTTCCAATCCTGTCCAATCCGAATCCCCAGCGCCGCTTCCACCTCAGGTTCGTTCGGAGTCGCCGCCGTGACCCCTTCATACTGCAGCATGCGGTAGCGCGAATCGAGCACGATTGGCACCGATCCCAGTTTGCCCTTCCCGCGTAAAGTGTTCACGATCGCCGGCGTCGCTGCCCCATATCCGTAGTCGGAAACCAGCAGCGCGTCAGAGGCATGCGCATAGTTCCGCGCCGCCAGATACAACTCGCGGGTCAGATGGCTATTCGGCGGCTCCTGCGGCTCCCGGTCCACTCGCACCACCTGCTGCCGCGATGTATGCGTCATGCCCGCAAGGATTCGTGTTTTTGTCACGGTCGTGTAGCTCTTGTCCTTCAACACGCCGCTCACCGCAATCCGCTTGTGCCGGAAATACTTGATCAACAGTCGTCCCGGTTCATCGTCCCCCACCATGCCCACCGGCAGCACATTCACTCCCAGATCCGACAGGTTGTTTGCCGCGTTGGCTCCGCCGCCCGGAACAATCGTCCGCTCGCGGTGCGTCAAGATCAAAACGGGCGCCTCGCGCGACACGCGTGAGATCTCGCCAAAAACGAACTCGTCAGCGACAAGGTCCGCCAGCACCGTGATCGTGATGTTGGGGAACCCCTCAACAATCTTCCGGAGCCGTTCCCCTTCCTTAGGATGTTTCATGGTAGCGCCGTTTTCCTGAATGCCCCATTTCCTGCCGGTTTTGCCGGAAGTGGGGATTTCGGATGACACGCAGCCGTATCGCTCTCAGCGTGACTATTGCTTACGCCAGCACAAATTTTCTCATGACCGCGCCCGCCGCTCGTGAATCTTGCGCAGCATGGTATCTACGCCGTTAGCCGCGTCAACCAGTTCCATCCGCACCGGAACGACTGCCAGCGGCGCCAGCGCCGACAAATACGGCCCCAGATTCACCGCATCCTTCTCGGTTGTCACAAACCCCCCAGCCTCGCTCCGCTGCCGGAGTTCCAGCAACTCTCTTACGTCCTTCTCGTTATACGCATGATGGTCCCGATAAAACGCCTGCGCCGCTGGTTCGACATTCGCCGCCCGCAGCTGCAAAAGAAAATTCTGCGGCCGCGCAATCCCGCAAAAGACAACCGGCCGCGCCGGAATTCCCTGAGCAACAATCCCGCGCTTCACCCGCCACACAATCTTTCCCTGAATCGGAAACGATTCCTCCGAAGCTCCGCTCGCCAGCACCACGGCATCCGCACGCCGCAGAGCACTCAACGGCTCTCTAAGCCGCCCCGCCGGAAGCAGTCGGTCGCTCGCATCCTGTGGCGTAACCAGTACGATATCGAAATCCCTCGCCAGTCCCCGATGCTGAAGCCCATCGTCCAGCAAATGTAATTGTGCCCCGAACCCTGCTTCGGCGAAGCGTCCCGCCTCATATCGATCTTCGCCCACAATCACCGGAACTTGCAGCCTGCGAGCGATCAGCAATGGCTCGTCCCCGAATTGCTGCGGCAGCCCGCCCGGATCCACCAGCAGAACTCCCCGGCTATTGCGACCGTAACCTCTCGAGAGGACGTCGAATTTCACGCCTCGGGATCGCAGCAACTCCCCCAGCAGCATCACAAATGGAGTCTTGCCCGACCCGCCGGCCGAGAGATTTCCGACGCTGACCACGGGTCCGTCGAGTCGCCGGGCCCGCAACTGTCCTCCATCGTAGAGCGCGTTGCGCGCCCGCGCGGCAATTCCGTAGATGCTGCAGAGTGGATTCAATCTTTATGTGCCGCCGCCCGGGCCGAGGGTGGTCGCGAGTCGCCATCCCGTGCCACCAGGCGCTGCAGCGCCTCCAGTGTTCGCGATGTCGCACCCATTTGCGAAAGAATCGTCTCTCTCGCGCGCCGCCCCAGCGCCATCCGCTCGACGTCGTCATCTAGCAGGTGCATCAACACCAGCGGCAACTCCGCTAATCCCACGATCCGTACCGCATCGTGGCTCTGGAACAGTCCAACAATGTCACGGAAATTTTCCGTGTGATTTCCGGTGACAATCGCCACCCCATGCTGCGCAGGCTCGATAATGTTGTGCCCGCCGCGAGGCACAAGGCTTCCCCCTACAAACGCCACATCTGCGAGAGCGTAAAGAGCAGCGAGTTCCCCAATGGTGTCGACAAGCAGCACTCCGCCCGCCAGCGATTCTCCCTGCCATCGCGATCGACGGTGCGCCAGGATTCCCATTTCCTGCAGCAGCGAAGCCACCGCCTCAAATCGCTCGGGATGTCTCGGCGCAAGAATCATCACCGCCCGCGGATGACTGACCAGCAAATTTTCCAACGCTCGCAATAGTGGCCGCTCCTCGTCTTCTACCGTGCTTCCGCACACTAGCACAGGCCCGGCTCCCTCGGCCGCCAAAGAGCGACGGAGAGTCTCAACGATCGCGGGCGGTGCCGGCAAACTGACATCGAACTTCAGATTCCCGGACACATGCACCCGTCCGGCCTCGGCGCCAATCGACCCTAGCCGCGCCGCGTCTTGTTCAGTCTGCGCCAGAAATACGTCAACATTTGCGAGCACGCGCCTCAAAGCCCACCGAAAACGCTGATAGCGTGGCCATGACCGGTCGGAGATTCGAGCGTTCACCACGGCCACACCTGCCCCGCTGGCGCGCGCGAGCCGCAGGAAATTCGGCCAGAACTCCGTCTCTGCGAGCACGACCAATTCAGGCCGTAAGGCTCGCATGTAGGGCCGGATCGCGAATGCGAAGTCCATAGGGAAGTAAAAGACATTCTCCTCGCCGAACCGTTTGCGAGCCAGATCCTGACCGGAGTCCGTCGTAGTCGAGACGACAACCCTTGCCTGCGGGAATTGCCGACGCATCCGTCCAACCAGCCCACCGACGGCCAGCACCTCGCCAACCGAGACGGCATGAATCCATATCCCCGGCTGCCCAGAGCCACTGTTCAACTTCTCTGGAACGTTCCCCATTCGTTCCGAGAATCCGCGCCAATACTTCCCATGGCGCAACATCTGGTAGAGCCAAAAAGGCAGGCTGAGCAGCATCGCCAGCGCCAGGGCCAGGCTGTAGAAGAGATAACTCAAGTTGAGCCATTCTAAACCGCGTCATCGGCACCATGGCGACTTGCCTTCTATAATGAGCGCATGGCATTGCGTTCGAGCCGTCGCATTTCTCTCATCGCAGCGCTCACCTTGCTTGTTCCAACTATGCTGATCGCCGGCAAGAGCTTTGTGAAACCAGTCGCCAAGACTGCATTCAACTATCCCGCCCACGATCTTCATCGCGACGAAAAGGTTTCCATCGCTGCCGACCCCTACGACAATCCCGAGAAAGCCAAAATCTTCACCATCAATTTCGCCGATCACGGATTCCTTCCCATCTTCTTCATCGTGACCAACGATGGCGATCAGCCCGTATCCATAGCTAAACTGCGAATCAAACTCATCACCGGCAATCGCTCCAAGCTCACCCCGATCGATTCCGACGATCTCTACCGCCGCCTCTCCAACCCGCAAGCCAAGACCAGTTCCAACATTCCGCTTCCATTCCCGCGCAAGGTGAAGGGTGGCGTCACCAGGCAGCAAATGGACGAGATCGAATCTTCGCAATTCGCCGCCCGCGCCGTCGAGCCCCACTCCACGCAATCCGGATTCGTATTCTTCGATGTCTCTGACATCAATTCCCCGCTGCGTAACGCGACGATCGATATCTCAGGGCTTGCAGACGCAAAAGGAAATGAGCTCCTATTCTTCGAAATCGCGATGGACAGCTATCTGAACGCCCCGAAGAATCCGTAGCCGTGCAGTCGCTGTGTTTGCGGTTTTCCTTCGTGTACCTTCGTGCCCTTTGTGGTGAACGCCCTTGTGCAGCCCGCGCCACCCCGCAGCCCGTTTTATAATCTCTACTTCATGGCCACGACCGCCGAGAAATCCATCGCCGCCCATCCAAAGTTCGAGCCCGTCATCGGACTCGAAGTCCACGTCCATCTCCTGACGGCGACCAAGATCTTCTGCTCCTGCTCGACGAAATTCGGCACGCCTCCCAACACCAACGTCTGCCCAGTCTGCCTCGGGATGCCCGGCGCCCTGCCCGTTCTCAACAAAAAAGCGGTCGAATTCGCCACGCTGGCAGCCATGTCCCTGAACTGCCGCATCAACGAAACTTCCATCTTCGCCCGCAAGAACTACTTCTATCCCGACCTCCCCAAGGGATACCAGATATCCCAATACGACAAGCCGCTCGCCGAGTTCGGTTTCATCGAGGTCCCTTCCGAGGACGGCAAAAAGAAAATCGGCATCACCCGCGTGCACCTCGAAGAGGACGCCGGCAAGAGCCTGCACGAGGGATTCCCCGACGCCGAAGAGAAAACCGCGATCGATCTCAACCGCACCGGCGTCCCCCTGATCGAAATCGTCAGCGAACCCGACATCTCCACACCCGACGAAGCCTACGAATATCTGACTCGTCTGAAGGAAATAATCCTCTACACCGGCGTCAGCGACTGCAACATGGAAGAAGGCTCCCTGCGTTGCGATGCCAACATCAGCGTGCGTCCCCGCGGCCAGAAGGAGTTCGGCACGAAAACCGAAATCAAGAACGTCAACTCCTTTCGCTTCATTCGCGAAGCTCTGGAATACGAAATCGGACGGCAGATCGACGTCATCGAGTCCGGCGGCAAGATCACGCAAGAGACGCGACTCTACAACGCCAACGAAGGCAAGACCTATAGCATGCGCTCGAAAGAACAAGCGCACGATTACAGATATTTCCCGGAACCAGATCTGCTTCCCCTGGTAGTCGACGAGAACTGGAAGAAAGCCATCGCCCGGGCTCTCCCCGAACTTCCCGAGGCCCGCCGCGCCCGCATGGTCAAGGAATACGGCATCACCGAATACGACGCGCAGGTTCTAACTTTTTCCAAATCGCTCGCCGATCAATTCGAGCAAGCCGCCAAAGCGGCGAAAAATGCCAAGCGCGTTGCCAATCTCGTGCAAGGCGAATTGATGGGCCGCCTGAAAGCGAAGGGAATCAGCATCGAGCACTCGCCCATCTCCATGCAAGGCGTCGCCGCCTCCGCCGATCTCGTCGAAGCCGGCACCATCTCCGGCAAGATGCTCAAAGATCTCTATGACCTCTCTTTTGAGCGCGACAAGGATTTCCCCGCCGTCTACGAGGAGGAAGGCCGTCCACAACAATCCACCGACACCTCAGCGCTGGAAAAGCTGATTGACGAAATTCTTGCCGCCAACCCGAAACAGCTCGAACAGTATCGCGCCGGCAAGAAGACGATGCTCGGCTTCTTCGTAGGCCAGGTCATGAGAGCCTCCAAAGGCCAAGCCAGCCCCCAGATTGTGAATGAGCTCCTAACCAAGAAGCTGGGATAAACACTGGAACCTTCGTTCACAATATGCTTCGAAAGGCGCGGCTTCACAGGCTGCGGAAAACCGTAAACCGCGGGACCGTTCTCTCCATTCTTGTCATTCCGAAACGGTGTAGCCGTTGAGGAATCTGCTGTCGCCCGCAGCGCCGTGTAATCCAAGGAATGAACGAGGAGCCTTAGCCTCGCCCAGGAGCTGAGAACAGTACTACTCCCCACCTGTGACTTCGGTCATCTGATCTTCCCCTCCGCATCCCGTTAGCATGACCTTGCACCCGACTGTCTCAGTACGGGCTCTCGGCTTTCGTCTTAAGCTGGGACGTGTTGGGAAAGCGACACTGATCCCAGCCGCGAAGCGGCGATAGAATGCAGCCCACGGCGCGAGCGGTGGGAGGCAAACGAAAAATTGGTCAGCTCCGAAGGAGCGAAAGAAACGCACGACAGACTAATTCTGGGGTATGCCATGAAACTCAAAATCGACCGCATCATCAGCATCGCGACCTTGATCGCAGCCTTGGTCGCCATCATCCTGGTTCTAAAGAAGCCTGCGCCCGTGGCCCAGCCCCAGGCTCCCGCGGCCGTCGCTGAACACGCGCAGTCTTTCGACCAGAAGATGGCCGAGTTCCAGCAGGCCACCCAACAATCTCAATCCAATAGTGCGCAGCCATCCTACACACCAGCTGCTGCCCAGCCCGCTTCCCCAGCCTCGAAGCCCGAAGTCCACATCAACTCTGACGAAGTCAGCGCCGTGCTGGCACAAACACTCGGCAGCGCTGCAGGCCAGGGACTCACTCCAACCTCGAACGTCGGCAGCAGCGCCCCGGTCATCAAAGATCAGCAGGTAAGTATGGACGGCGACCAGGTGCACGGCCAGTTCCTCACCGAAATCGGCGGCAAAGATGTCTGGATCACCATCTCCGGCCACATCGGCGAAAAAGATGGCTACGCCACCTTCGATCCCACCGAATTCAAAGTCGGAGATCTGAATGTTCCCGTCTCGCTGGTCAATCCAGCGCTGCAGAAGAAACTCTCTGAGCAGCGTGATCGCCTGAAACTCCCTGACGGCGTCGGCACGATGAAAGT
>DATEHP010000336.1:0-13652 GCA_035279505.1 Candidatus Sulfotelmatobacter sp.
TGGCTGACGCGGCGGCTCGGAGTGAACTTTAACATTTCTGTCAACGATCTTGACGCCGCAGTGCGCGATCGTTTTGCGCCCAAGGACGATCATTTCGGCGCGATTCTGCGACGGTGCGAGTCCGCCAAGGCGGATCCTTATCTGGGCGAGACTGAAGCTCTGCACCTCGTACAGGAACTCGATCAATATGCATCCCGCTGGAAGCTCTTTGAAGGTCGCCGGAAGGAGAAAGGTGAATGAAAGCGGTTCCGGAACTCGTACAACATATTCGCGATGAAATGAGCAAAGTGGTTGTGGGGCAGGATGAACTGCGCAACCAGTGTGTGATCGCGCTACTATGCCGCGGCCACGTATTGATTGAAGGGGTGCCGGGCATCGCGAAGACGCTGACCGTGAAAGCGCTCTCGCGGCTTCTGCGGCTTGAGTTTCAGCGCGTACAGTGCACTTCCGACCTGATGCCCGCGGACATCGTCGGTACGAATGTCCTGCATATGGCAACCAGTGCCTTTCAGTTGCACCCGGGACCCGTGTTTACAGACTTGCTGCTCGTGGACGAAGTCAACCGCATGCCTCCACGAACGCAGGCCGCGTTGCTGGAGTGCATGGAAGAGCATCAGGTCACGATCGATGGCAAGGGATATCCCCTGTCGCAGTTCTTTACCGTGTTTGCGACGCAGAATCCAATCGAGTTCGAAGGGACATATCCACTGCCGGAAGCGCAACTGGACCGGTTCCTGCTCAAGTTGCGTGTCACCTATCCCGCTCAACAAGACGAGGTGCAACTGCTGACCAACGTGCAAAACGGCTTCGAATCGCGTGAAATCGACAAGATGAACCTGAATCCCATACCACCAGACCTGCTCGGGATGGCGCAGCAGGAGGTCAAAGCCCTGACTGTGCAGGAGGCCCTGTTCGGCTACATCGTGCAGGTGGTCCGGCGGACGCGGGACTGGCCTTCGCTGTCGCTTGGAGCGAGCCCGCGCGCAGCGGTGAGCCTGATGGCGGTGTCGAAGGCGGTTGCAGCGATGGACGGGCGGGATTATGTGATACCGGATGACGTAAAAGCTGCTGCTCGACCGGTGCTGCGCCACCGCGTGATGCTCAGGCCTGAAGCCGACCTGGAAGGCGTGACCCCGGATCAAGTCGTCGAAGAAGTTTTGAAAGCTGTCGAAGTTCCGAAGTGAGGCGAGGAAGTGAACGAACAGCCCACCCTGGTTCCGCCTGAAATCGCAGCGCGCGCGGGTTCCTACAAACGCATCGGCGTCGCTTTCGGCGATCGCTTCTTTATGCTTCTTTTTGTGGGCCTGGTGTGGCTCGGGCCGGCGTTCTTCGATTCACGGTTCGTCTATGCCATGCTCGGCTGGGACGCGTTCGTGCTCCTGCTGTGGATTGGCGACCTGGCGCGAATGCCACGGCCCGCGCAGCTTGCCGTGAAGAGGATCTGGCACTCGCCCGCGGCATTGTCCATCGACTCCGAAGTTGGCCTGGCTCTTGAGAATTCATCCCGCGCCAGCATCCATGCCAATCTGATCGACTCGGTCCCGCCGCAACTGCGGACAGAGCCACCAACCCTTTCAATCAGAGCGCGCGCCAGGAACGAGGCCACCGTATCGTATCGCATCCGGCCCATGCAGCGCGGCGACGCCAAGTTCGGCCCCTGCTACGTTCGTTATCAAAGTGCTTTTCGGATTGCCGAGCGCTGGGTGCGGGCCCCGCTGGAGCAGATGATCCGTATTTATCCTGACCTCGAGGATGCCAAGCGACACTCGATGTATCTGCTGCGCAGCCGGCAGATCGCGCTTGAGAAGCGCCACACACGGATGCGCGGAATTGGACGCGAGTTCGAGAGCCTACGCGAGTATCAGGATGGAGACGAGTACCGGGATATCTGCTGGACCGCATCGGCGCGCCGGGCCAAGCTGGTTACCCGCATCTATCAGATGGAACGCAGCCAGACTGTCTGGATCGTGATCGATTCCGGCCGCCTGATGCGGGCTCGTGTAGGCAGCTTCAGCAAGCTCGATAAAGCTGTGAATTCGGCACTCAGCCTCGCGCAGGTTGCGCTTTACTCAGGCGACCGTGTCGGACTGATCGCCTACGGACGTGCCATCCGGCAACAGCTTCCGGCTGCGAAGGGAAGCGCGCATCTACGGCAATTGATCGATGGATTGGCTCTAGTGCACGAGGAGGGGGCTGAGGCCGATCATCTGCAAATGGCGGGGCGCCTCCTCACCGATCAGAAGCGCCGCAGCCTGATTGTCTGGCTCACGGACCTTGCCGAGACGGCCATGACGCCTGAGGTGATTGAAGCGGCATCGATGATGATGCCGCGCCACTTGGTCCTGTTTGTCGTGATCGGCCAGCCGGATCTGGGAGAACTAGCCGCAAAGTCACCCCAAAGCGAATCCGAAATGTATCGCATTGCCGCCGCGCAAGAGATGGTCCACCGCCGGGAGCTGCTGCTGGCACGCCTACGGGAGCGCGGCGCCCTCGCCATGGAAGTCAACGCTGGCTCTGTGTCGCCTGTCCTGGTCGATGCTTATTTACAAATCAAGGAGCGCAGCCGGCTGTGACTTGCTAAAGCTCGATGGTATCGGCTTAGTTCGGCTTGCGGGTTTCGGATTCGCGCTTGATGTAGCATTCCATATGGGCTTCCTGGCCGGGCTGCAATCGCATGGATGGTCGTTGCCGACGGGTGATCGGTTGCTTGCACAAAACGCACATCGACTGCTGGCGAGTCCCCTCCCGCACTGAAGGGTTCTTGCCCTTTCTCTTCGCCACTTTCTTGCGGACACTTTACACGAAGACAAGTTGCGCGGCGAGTAACTTTTGCTAGCGGCGCACCTATGTTTGTGGGTCGTCTCTAATTGCGCGGATTGCGATGTTGAAAAAATTTACAATCAGGAAGACAAGTGGTTCGGATCAGGTCAAATCGCAGGACGATTGAGCGTCCTACGGCTGTCGCCCCACGCCGAACAAGTAGACGTTCAGCAGGACGAACAGCGCGGCGGCCATAGAGAATTTCAGCGGGATGGCAAGACTGGTTGGCGAAACGAACGCCTCAATGATGCCTGCAATGATCAGAATGGGAACGGTCCCGAGCAGCAGCTGCACCGCTTCGGACCCGGCGTGAGCCAGCGAATCGCGGCGCGGCAGGGTCCCGGGAAAGAGCAAGCCTTGAGCGATCCGCAAGCCGGCGCCGCCCGCAATGAAGATTGCAGGCAATTCGAGTACCCCGTGAGGCGCGACGAAGCTCCAAAGCTGGAGGCTCATGCCCGAGAAATAGCAGGCCACACCGATGACTCCGATCAGCAGGCCATTGAATGCCATCATGTAGATCGTTCCAAGGCCGGCAGTGATACCGAGCGCGAAGGTAGTGAAACCGACGCTCATGTTGTTGGTCATGATCGCGCTGGAAGCTACAGGCTTGATGCCGACGATCGAGTGTGTCCACATCTGGTGGCGGTCGATGGTCTCGACCATTTGCGGCCCGAGCAATTTAACCTTGAAGTCAGGATTCTGATACGTAATTACGCTGCCCACGAGGCCGGCGACAGCGAAGATGGCGGCAGCCAGCGCGATGTGGCGCAAGTGGCGCCGGAATGCGGCGGGATATGTATTCGTAAAGAAGGAGATCACGGCCTTGGGACTCGCTCTGTGGCCGGAATAGATGGTATTGTGAGCGCGCACCAGCAACTGGTTGACATAGCGCGCATAGTGCACCGATCCTCGATCTTCGCGGATGGCGGCGAGGTCGGCGGCGGTCTGGCGATAGAGCAGGCTCAGTTCCTGCAGATCGGTGCGCGACAGCGACTTCAGTCCGCTTCTGGAGCTCTGGTTCAGGAGGACTTCAAGCTTCGCCCAGTGCGGTTTGCGCTTCACGAGCCAGCGAGTGGAAATCATGGTTGATTCATTCGAGCAACTGAAGATCGATACTCCAGAGCAGATTGCGCTGGAACTACCTCTCGCCGGGATCGGCAGCCGGTTCCTGGCGATTGCCATTGATACTTTAATCCAGATCGCCCTCTATCTCATAACAGGACTCATCTTCCTTCTGTTACTTCCGGAAGGGTTCTCGATGTTCACGTTCCTGCCGAAAAACCTGGGACCGGCGATGGCGATCTTCATTGGATTTGCTATCTACTGGGGATACTTCGCGATTTTCGAAATCGTGTGGAAGGGACAGACGCCGGGTAAGAGAATTGCAGGAATTCGGGTGATCAAGGAAAGCGGGCGTCCGATCAATACCTTCGAGGCGATTGGACGAAATCTGATGCGGGCCGTAGACGTTATGCCGGGCATCTACGGCGTGGGGCTGGTTTGCATGATGTTGAACAAGCAAAGCCGGCGCCTGGGAGACTTCGTGGCTGGCACTGTGGTGGTTCACGAGAAGCCAAGCGAGGAGGTGCGGCCTACATGGAATACGGCCGCCGAAACTGCTTCTTCCTCGGGCGGAATGGGGCAGGTGACAGCCGAGGAACTCGTGCTGATTGAGACCTACCTGAGCCGCCGTTTTGAACTAGACCCGGATGTGCGGCTGAGAACGGCGATCCAGATTGCCGAGCGCATCAAGGCGAAAACTGGGCTGCAGCCCCAATCCCATCAGCATGTCGACGATTTCCTTGAGGACGCGGCACGCAAGGTGCGCGACAGCGGCAGATTCCAGTAGCACGGACTCCTTCAGAGGATACGTTTCTTAACGTCTCCTGGTCCGTGTATGGCAGAGGTCTTCGATCGGTTTCCGAAAAATACTGCGATCAGAGAATCGGGAACGACTCTCTTCGCATCCACAGTCTGCATGAGGCAGCCATGTGATGAATCGGTCATGCAGACGGGGACCTTCGCCGCTCCTTGCGCAGGAAAGTCGGAATCGTGGGTGCTCGCGGCGACAATCCTCGGCTCGAGCATGGCCTTCATTGACAGTACCGTGGTGAATGTGGCCCTGCCAGCCCTTCAATCGAGCCTGCATGCGAGCGTAGTGGGCGTTCAGTGGGTGGTCGAGTCCTATGGATTATTTCTTTCTGCGTTGATTCTGGTGGGCGGTGCGGCGGGTGATTCGTTTGGGCGCAGGCTGATCTTTGTGCTTGGGGCGGGCACTTTCGGTGCGGCGTCGATCGGCTGTGGCATAGCTTCGAATGTTACGCAGCTAGTCGTCGCCCGTTGTGTACAAGGAATTGGGGCGGCTGCTTTAGTGCCGAGTAGTCTCGCGATTATCAGTGCATCTTTCGACGAGAAGAGGCGAGGACAGGCGATAGGAATTTGGTCGGGGTTTACCGCCATCACGACCGCGGTAGGCCCGGCTCTCGGCGGTTGGCTCATTGATAAGGCATCGTGGCACTGGGTCTTCTTCATCAATGTTCCGCTGGCTGCCGCGGTCATTGGAATTTCGTTGCGGCACATTCCCGAATCGCGACGTTCGGACGATCGGAAGAGCGAAATTGACTGGCTCGGAGCTTTGGTCGCAACCGTCAGTCTTGCTGGGCTGGTCTATGGATTTATCGAGTCTGCGGCGCGCGGTTGGAGACAGCCGGTTGTGATCGGAAGCTTGATAGTGGGGATGGCCTCTCTGTTCATTTTTGTGTTCGTAGAGAATCGCGTGTCCGAGCCGATGCTCCCGATTCAACTGTTTCGCGTGAGCAGTTTCACTGGTGCGAATCTTTTGACTCTCGTGCTTTATGCGGCGCTGGGCGTCTTCTTTTTCGTCTTTCCGCTGAACCTGATTCAGATTCAGGGTTACTCGCCAACGCAAACGGGGGCGGCGGTGCTGCCGATGATTCTTCTTATGTTCTTGCTGTCGCGGTGGTCGGGTGGACTCGTCGGGCGGTTCGGGGCGCGAACACCTTTAATGATCGGTCCATTGATCGTTGCGGCCGGCTTTCTAATGTTCGCTGTTCCATTGACTGGAGGCAGTTATTGGACAACATTCTTCCCAGCTTTTGTCGTGCTCGGCCTGGGAACCGCAATCACAGTGGCGCCACTGACAACGGTCGTCATGAGTTCGGTTGGACCGAATCATGCCGGAACTGCGTCGGGAGTGAATAACGCCGTTGCTCGTGTTGCCGGGGTACTTGCTATCGCGATTCTTGGTGGGGTGATGGTGCAAGCATTTGGGCACAAACTAAAGGACTCGCTGGGCAGTCGCGATTTGCCTGTCGATGTGTTGCAGGAAATTCAATCCAATTTGATCAGGCTGGGCGCGTTGGAGCCGCCGAGCCGACTGGATGCTGGCACGAGGGCGATGCTCCGAAGCGACATCACTCACGCGTTCCTGTTTAGTTTTAGACTGGTCATGTCCGTTTGCGCGGGTTTTGCGGTATTGAGTGCGGGGATTGCGGTGTGGATGATCCCTGCGAATTTACCGCAACCGGCGGAGGATTTGAGTGCTCCGGCGGGAGGTGGAAGCGGATGAACGCTGGGTACGAAGCGAGAAAGCTGATCTTGCGGACGGTGCTGCCGTGAACGTGAGGCGCGGACAATGAACGTACTGGTATTGAATTCGGGAAGTTCCAGCCTGAAGTTTCAAATCATTGCAACTGACCTTGAGCAGATTGGGGCGTGCAAGGACGACCGTATTCTGCGCGGCGAAGTGGAGGGGATCGGGGGCGAGGCGATCGTTAAGATCCACTACCGAAGGGAACCTGAGAAGACTCTGACGGCACCGCTGAGAGACATGGGTGCGGCTTTGGATTACGTGCTCCGGTACGTCGCATCGGAACGCTCGGGAATTCACGAGATCAAGAATACTGCGGAGATACATGCCGTCGGTCACCGCGTCGTGCACGGAGGCGAGATGTTCAAGGAGTCGACGCTCATTGACGATCGCGTGCTCAAGGGCATCGAGGACTGCATCGATCTGGCGCCGCTGCACAATCCGAATAATGTGAGGGGAATTCTGGCGGCGCGAGAGCTTTTTGGTAGCGACCTCCCGCAGGTGGCGGTGTTCGACACGGCGTTCCATCATTCGATTCCTGAGCAGGCGTATCTGTACGCAATTCCTTACCACCTCTACCGTCGGCATCGCATTCGGCGGTACGGATTTCATGGGACGTCGCACCGCTACGTTGCGTTTCGATATCGGGCGTTACGAGGACTAACGCAGGAGCAGACGAATATCATTACCCTTCACTTGGGGAATGGGTGTTCTGCCGCAGCGATAAAAGCGGGATCTCCGATCGATACATCGATGGGGATGACGCCGCTCGAAGGACTGGTGATGGGCACGAGGTCGGGCGATCTGGATCCTGCGATTGTGGGTGTCATCGCGCGCAAAGAAGGGATGTCGTTTTCGGAAGTGGACACGTTGCTAAACACTCAATCCGGGCTCCTGGGAATTTCCGGACTGACGAACGATATGCGGGAACTGCAGGCGGAACTGACGGACCACGACGACCGGAGAGTGCGCCTGGCGTTTGAGATTTTTTGCTACCGCGCTCGCAAGTACATCGGTGCCTATCTTGCTGCCATGGGTGGGGCGGATGCCCTCGTGTTCACTGGTGGCATCGGGGAGAATTCACCGGATGTGCGCGCGCGGATTTGTGGTGAGATGGAGTGGGCCGGGCTGCGCCTTGATGCGCCGAAGAATCAGGAGACTGTCGGGCGCGAGGGCCTGATCAGCACCGAGAATTCTAAGTTGCTGGCCTATGCGATTCCGACCGACGAGGAACTACTGATCGCGCGCGATACCGTGCGTGTAATCAAGGGCGAATCTCATCCGTCATAAGATAGCATTTTCGCGGAATATTCACCCTGCCTCACAGAACGCGGCAAGGGTGGGCCATCCAGGGTGTTAGTAAGGCCAAGTCCAATCTGTCGCTTCGGGCATATCGATGCCGTACTGATGGGCGTAGTTGCGGCACGCGATCTGCTGATTCAGGAATCTTTCCTTGGCGTGGCCTCCGATTCTCTGCAGCTTCGGTACCCGATCGACTACGTCCATGGCGAGGCTGAACCGATCGATGTTGTTATCAATCGCCAGTTCGAGTGGCGTGTTGATGCTCCCTTTCTCCTTGTATCCACGCACATGGATGTTCGAATGATTCGTGCGGCGATAAGCGAGGCGGTGAATCAGTTGCGGGTAGCCGTGGAAGTTGAACATGACGGGCTTGTCGACCGTGAACAACGAATCAAACTCGCGGTCAGAGAGTCCGTGTGGATGTTCGCTGGCTGGCTGAAGCTTGAATAGATCGATCACATTGATGAAGCGAATCTTGAGGTCCGGAAATTCCTTGCGTAGCAGATCGGTAGCGGCCAGTGCTTCCTGCGTCGGAATGTCGCCGGCCGAGGCCATGACGACATCGGGTTCGCCGCCTTCGTCGTTGCTGGCCCAATCCCAGATACCGATTCCCTTGGTGCAATGCGTGATAGCCGCTTCCATAGTCAGGTACTGCAAGTGCTTCTGTTTGTCGGAGACGATCACGTTGACATAATTTTCGCTGCGCAGGCAGTGGTCGGCGACTGAGAGCAGGCAATTCACATCCGGAGGCAAATAGATACGCGTGACGTTCGCACTTTTGTTCACCACTACGTCGAGGAAGCCAGGATCCTGATGAGTGAAACCATTGTGATCCTGCCGCCACACCGTCGAAGTAATTAGAAGGTTCAGGGATGCGATCGCTTGGCGCCAGGTCAGGTGATTGCAGATCTCCAGCCACTTGGCGTGCTGGTTGAACATTGAGTCGATGACATGCACAAACGACTCATAAGTGGAGAGGAAGCCGTGGCGTCCGGTGAGGAGGTAGCCCTCCAGCATGCCCTCCATGGTGTGCTCGCTTAGCATTTCCATGACGCGGCCGTCGGGTGCGAGATTGCCACCGTCGTCGTCCTCCGGGAATCGCTCCTCGATCCAGAACTTCTTGGTCACGGTGTAGAGTCCATCGAGCTTATTTGAACTGGTCTCGTCGGGCCCGAACACGCGGAAATTGCTGGCGTTCCTCTTCATGACTTCAGCAAGAAAGAAGCCGAGCGGCCGGGTGTTCTCCACTTGCGCATGGCCTGGCTTGTCAACGTTGGCTGCGAAGTCACGGAAGTCGGGCAAGCGAAGGGCTTTCTTAAGACGTCCACCATTGGAGTGCGGGTTAGCGCTCATACGGTGGTCCCCGGTGGGCGCCAACTCACGAAACACTGAAGCCAGCCGGCCGTTTCCTTCGAACAAAGGATCGGGCATTTGCGAGTGCATCCACTTTTCAAGAGCCCGTAATTGCTCGGGATCTTTCTTCACCGCCGGAAGCGGGACCTGATGCGCGCGCCAGAAGCCCTCGAGGAAATGGTCTTCGAGGGTGCGTGGCGCAGTCCAGCCTTTGGGAGATCGCAGGACGATCATGGGCCAGCGCGGCCTGGTGATATCGCCATGCTCTCGCGCGGTCTGCCGATGCCCGCGGATTTCGTCGACGCAACGCTCTACGGTTGCCGCCATGGCTTGATGCATGCTGTCGATATCGGAGCCCTCCACGAAATAGGGAGTCCAGCCATAGCCGCGGAAGAGATTCTCAAGTTCGTCGTGCGAGACGCGAGCCAGCAAGGTTGGATTGTCGATCTTATAGCCGTTCAAATGAAGGATCGGGAGCACAGCTCCATCGCGCGCAGGATTCAGGAACTTGTTAATGTGCCAGGAAGTGGCGAGAGGTCCGGTTTCTGACTCGCCATCGCCCACGACTGCCGCAACGATCAGCTCCGGATTGTCGAAGGCCGCGCCGCACGCATGAGAGAGGACATAGCCGAGTTCTCCACCCTCGTGAATTGACCCCGGAGTTTCCGGCGTGCAGTGACTTCCGATTCCGCCCGGGAAGGAAAATTCGTGGAAGAATTGCCGCAGGCCGTCCACGTCGAGACTCTTTTCAGGGTAGACCTCGGAGTACGTGCCCTCGAGGTAAGCGGGGCCAAGCACGCCAGGAGCGCCGTGTCCCGGGCCAGCGAGAAAAATCATGTCGAGATCGTATTTCTTGATCAGGCGGTTCAGATGGACATAAATAAAAGACAGTCCGGGGCTCGATCCCCAGTGGCCCAACGGGCGATTCTTGATGTGCTCGGGCTTCAGAGGTTCGATGAGCAGAGGGTTATCGCGAAGGTAGATCATTCCCAGACTGAGGTAATTGCAGGCGCACCAGTAGATCTCGGTTTTGCGCAGTTCTTCTGCGCTGAGAGGCTTGTCTTTGATCGTCGACCGGGTCGGAGCATAGGGGCTGAGTTCGAGGACTTCGGCTGGGTTGGTGGCTTCGATCGTGCTCATAAATCACTCCTTCTTGATAGCCTATGCCCTTACTTGGTTGGTGACAAATCTCCTGAGGACTTTTATTTGATGGTCAAAGCATTGGTATTCCGAAATAGTCTGCGAGCTTCTTAGTGTGAGGTGCGGTGGCCACCGAGCTTGCTGGCGATATGTTCGGCTGCGGTCACGCCGCGGTACTGAGCTTCTTCGAAGATGGAGAATCCACTGAGGTCTGAGTTCGCGAAGAGAATGCGGCCATGCGGCTTGATAAGGTTGCGGCGCTCGGCGGAGAAGATCGCTCCGACACTGGGGCGGGCCATAGCATGCCCAATTCGCATCATGTCGATCCGCGAAACGCACTGCCGGATGTCAGGATGCACTCGCTCCAGATCGTGCAGGATCGCTTCTTTCCAGTAGCTCCAGTCCTTATCGAGTAAGAGTTGCCGGTTTTGCGCCGGTGTGCCTTCGGCGAGCGCCCAGTAAAAGGTCCACACGGTGCGATCGATATGCATGCGCAAAGACTGGTGGGTTGCGTCCACATAGCCGAGGGTCGGGGAATCCATAAAGACGCTATCCCATGTGGGATCGGTGCCGTACGAGGCAGGCAGCCGATCGAGAGTGATATTCGCAGTGAGCCATGGAGAGTACTCGAAATCTCGCAACGGGGCCATACCCTCGATCAGGTATGGGCCGAGAAAAGTCGGTGCGGCGAAGAGCACGAATTCTGCGCGATATTCTGTGTCACCGGAAAAAACGGAGACGCCGTTATTTGTCGGGGAAATTCTGTGCACCATGCGATTGGGCTGAACGAAAGTTCCGATCCGCTCCATCAGCCGACGGACGATCCAGCCGTTGCCTTCGGGCCAGGTCAACGGACCTTTTTCTTCCGGCTCGCGCGATGCGAAGTACTGAATTCCCGCCCAGGCCGAAGTGTTGGCCGTAGTAGCGCCGTAGTCGTCGCGGCAGCAATAGTTCAGGTACCAGTTCAAAATGCGGGAGTTCATTCCCTGAGCTCGCAGCCACTCGGCGAATGAGATGTGATCGAGGTTGGCCATGCTGTCAGAGAAGCCAACTTCCATGGGGACAGTAAACTTGTCGGTCGCGCGAAACGTGTGGATGTGATCTTCGAGTCTTCGGAACTGGTCGCGATCGGCTGCGGTGAGTCCGACTGCCGGTTCGATCCCATCCTGCCACCTTCCATAGAGAAAAAGTCTCTCTTGGGGAGAGAAGCAGAGATATCGTTCCTCCCAGCGGCCGTTTTTAAGGACGCCCAGTTCCTCAAACAACTCGCGAACATAGATCGCTTTCGGACCGGGAACGGGGACATAGTGCGCTGCCCAGGGATAAGCCGTGATTTCATTTTCTCCCCATCGTGAATTTCCGCCCGGCTGGTCGTTCATCTCGAGCAAGACGAAATCAGTGAAGCCTTTTTTGCGGAAGCGCCACGCGGCGCTCAGGCCGGCAATTCCTCCACCGACGATTACGACTGAACGCTTCTCGACCTGCCTTGTTTGCGGGAACTGCGCCCGGTCTCGCAATTGGTGTCCGAGAGGAAATGAATCATTCACGAACGATCCGCCAACGGGCCGTCCGCCTTTGATGGATAGACCGATTAGCGCTGCGCTACTGGACTGCAGAAACTGACGCCGCGACGCTTTCAATGACTGATGTCCTTCCAGTCTTGATCGTAGGCCCGCACCAGAACCTGATCGTTCAGTCGATTGGCCGGCATCGGTAGAGGAGACATGTCAGGTGGGAATTGAAACATCGCGGGCAGTCCGGTGACGCTGACAAAGCGGAGGCCGGCGGGCAGGGAAGCGGGAAGCTGGAAGTCACGATGGCCGGCGATTACAAATCCCCATTCGCCGAAGGACGGTACATACACGTGATAGGGATACGTCTGTAGGCTTGCCTGCTTGAGCGTCTCCGCAATGCACCAGTAAGAATCTCGCGCGAACATGGGCGAAGTACTCTGGACCACCATCAGGCCCTGCGAACTAAGGTGGCGGGCGACGGCCTTGTAAAAGGCAGTCGTATACAGCTTGCCCAGTGAGTAGTTTGTGGGGTCGGGAAAATCGATGACAATGAAATCGAAGCTGTCGGTGTTGGAATCGACCCAGGGGAACGCGTCGGCGTTGATGATGTGAACCTTCGGCGAGAGAAACGATTTCTGGTTCAGCGCGGTCAGCATGGGATTGGTGGAAAACAGCCTGGTCATTTCTGGATCGAGATCGACCAGGGTCACACTCTCGATTTGCGCATACTTGAGAATCTCGCGGACAGCCAGGCCGTCTCCTCCATCGAGTACGAGAACGTGACGGGGAACCGGGATGGCCGACAATCCCGGATGGATAAGCGCCTCGTGATAGCGGTACTCGTCGCGGGAACTGAACTGCAGATGACTGCTGAGAAAAAGCCGGATGTCATCCTTGAAGCGAGTGAGAACGATGTGCTGGTAACGAGTGTCTCTGGAGAAGATAATCTCGTCGGCGTAGATGTTGTCTTCGGCTGCAGCGGTAATGCGTTTCGCGTCCGCCAGATCCGACGGCGAGTCCGCAAAGAACAACCACACACAGTGAGCGTAGCGGCCGCACAGCCGAAATCTGGCCGGCAAAAAGAAAGGTGCTCCACAGCGCCACAAGAACATTGATTACACCGAATAACATGGCCGAGCGTACCAGTCCGAGATAAGGCACCAGCAGGATTGGGAACAGAAGCGATGCACCGAGCGCGCCAAGATAGTCGAAGGTAAGTACGTGAGCGACGACATCACGAAAGTGATAGCGGCCACGCACCAACCGCATCAGAAGAGGGATCTCAAGTCCAACCAGGATTCCAATCACGACTACCAGCGAATACATCAGAAGCTGAAATCCCTGTGTATATGCAAACGCGAGGAATAGCAGGGCAGAGGAACAGCCGCCAATCACTCCCAGCAGCAACTCGATCCATACGAAACGGTAGGCGAGTCCGCGATCGATGTAGCGCGAGAGCGCGCTGCCGATGCCCATGGCAAACAGGTAGCAGCCGATGATAGTAGAGAATTGAAGAACGCTGTCGCCCAGAAGATAGCTGGCCAAGGTGCCTGCGATGAGCTCATAGATGAGCCCGCAGGCCGCGATCAGCAATACCGTGATGAAAAGCAGGATTCCCAAGTTAGTGGACGGCTGCCGCAATGATGATGCAGATTCCGAGAGACATCGCTCCGAGCAACAGCGCGAGGGCGGTGTTGTGCTCTTGTACGATTTCTTTCCATAAGTTGTACGGGGTCACTTTGTCGATGACGAGGAACGCACCGGCAAAGATCACGATTCCGATCGCCGCGTAGATGATGGCATTTGCGACGTTGGTAACCTGGATGCCCATTTACTTGCCTCCTGTGTAATGGTGATAGACGGCATAAACGGAACGGTACGAACCGGGGTTGTCGCGCACGGAGCGAGGAACG
>DATEHP010000337.1:0-22083 GCA_035279505.1 Candidatus Sulfotelmatobacter sp.
TACCGCGGGGCCACTTCGGCGTGGTACACCTGCAAAGATTCATGGGGGTGTGGCACATACCCTTCCGGATACGCATCCTCGCCCTTGTGGCTCAGCATCATCGGAATCCAGTCCGTAAAAGACACAACTTCCACACCGGGCAATGCCGACACGCGGTCAAGTATCTTGTGACGGATCAGCTGTACCTCGTCGTTGCTGTAGCCCGCGATATTCAGTCCCACGGTCGCAGTCAGAATGTGGTCCTGCTCGAATCCGGGATTCGCACCGGCGAGGTTCCGCAGTGTTCGCAAAAATAGCCCTGAGCACAATAGCAGAGGAAGTGAGAGTGCGATCTGCGCCACCACCAGCCCGCTGAGCAATTTCCGGTCGCGTGAGCCGCCGGAGATGCTTGCCGACTCTGCCTTGAGCACCTCGACTGCCGGTGCGTGGGACGAACGCCATGCGGGGAGCGCGCCGCACAGCATGCCGGCCAACAGGGAAAACACCGCAATCCCGATCACCACGTTGTGGTCCATGCTCCCGTTCACGGTGGCAGGATTCGAGCTAGCCCGAAAGAACCATGCGAACGTCTTCGATGTCCACGTTGTCAACGCGAGGGCTACGGCTCCGGCGACGATGGAAAGCACCACGCCCTCCAGCACCATCTGCCGGACCAGTTGAATACGATTCGCCCCCAGCGACTGCCGGATCGCAAGTTCACGTCGCCGGGACACAAAACGCACCAGCGTGAGCGTGGCCACGTTCGCGCAGGTCAGCAACAGCACCACAGCGGCGAAGGCGAGCAGAATGGGCAGCGTCGCCGCCATGTATCCGTTGGCGCCGAATGGCGAGCGCCACATGGGATCGAGCGTGATCCGGTTATCGCCGAGATGCTCGTCCGGATACGCCGCGACAATATTGCGCATCGCGGTGTCGAGATCCTGGGCTGCCTGGCCACGGCTCACACCCGGCCGCAACCTTCCTATTACGTTCAGCCAGACCGCACCACCATCGCGATGCGTCATCCGCCACGCATCGGTCCCGAGGGGATCAAGCGTTACCCACAGATCGTCACGGAGCCCGGGCATGGCTCCGACAACCCCTTCCGGAGCCACGCCGATCACCGTCAAGGGGTGCCGGGCGATGTCGATCGCCTTGCCCATGATTGCCCGGTCTTCGGCATAACGCGTTTTCCAAAGCGAATAACTCAGGACCACGCTGGGAATGGCTGGACCCGTCTCTTCTTCCGGCAGAAAGAAGCGCCCCAGCATCGGCTTGATGCCGAGCACGTCGAAATAATTCGCCGACACGTTCGCAATATAGACACGCTCCGGTTGTGCGCCGCCAGTCAGCGTGATCCAATCGTGATGATAAGCAAGTATGCCGGTGAAGGTGTGATTCTGCTCGCGCAGATCGCGATAGTCGAGATATGAGAAGGGCGGAACCGGAGAGAAGTTCCGTTCCCCCCGCTGCAGGCTCACAAGATCGCCCGTGTCCCGCGCGCCAGGAATCGGACGCAACATTGTGCCGTCAATCCAACTGAATACGGTGCTGTTGGCGCAGATAGCTACTGCCAGCATCGCCGTCGCAGTGATCGTAAAGCCGAGGCTCTTGCGCAGTTGCCGTAACGCGTAACGGACATCCCGGCCTAGTTGTTCAAACCAGCCTCCGCCCCACATTTGGCGCGTCACATCCTGCACCAGAAGAATGTTTCCAAACTCCCGGGTTGCCGCTTGTCGCGCCGCCTCTGCCGTTTCGCCTCGCGCCACCCGATCTGCAATCGCCATCTGCAGGTGGGCATCGATCTCTTCCTGCAATTCGCGATTTCGCCGCTGAAAACCGAAGTTCGAAAACCACTTCACGACTCACTCTCCTCCGGCTTGACGTACATCACCGACCCAATCGCTTCGACAATCCGCTCCCATCGGCCCAGATCCGACGCCAACTGCTTTTTCCCCTTGGCCGTGATTCGGTAGTATCGGGCTCTTTGCTTGCTCTCTGACTGCTTCCACTCAGACTGCACCCAACTCTGACGCTCCAATCGATGGAGAGCCGGATACAGTGATCCGGTCTCCACCTGAAGCACATCTCCGGATTGCAAACGCAAAGCCTGGACAATGCCATATCCATGCTGCGGTCCCCATTGCAGTGTCTGAAGAATGAGCATGTCGAGTGTTCCCTGCAGCAGCTCAATCCGGTTTTTATACTGCTCTTTCTCATTCATAGATGTAGACACTCTACTCCCAATGGAGGTAGATCGTCTACTTCGTTTTGTATAGCACAGCGAGCAGCCTTGCCCACTCAGCAGATTTAGAAGGACGTCAGTTCTCAGGAGGAAAATTGGTGACTCTGCATTGGCGCGCTAAATCGCCAAACCACTCACCGAGCCCGCATTAGTATTGGGAAGTCGGCATCTCAAAAGTTGTGACAGGTGGGCGTGGGCGACTTACCGACCGTCAGGCGATCCCGGTCTCCCATATTGCGGATGAACTCTTGGACACAATTGGCACAGTGCGATGTGGGCAACAGTCGAGCCAAAGGTCACTTATCCGGATAGGCGACTATTCGGATAAGTGACTAGGAGCACGCTTGAACTAAGCCTCCGCAGCCGCCATTAGCCAGTGTAACTGGGAGGGACTTGCGTCTGCTTTACGTTCATGATGGCGCGCATGGCGATGATCAAACTTCACCTTCTCACTTCGCCTGCACTAACTCCGCAACAACCGCGGCAACTTTATCGAGTATCTGGTTCCAGCCCTCCAGTTGACCGCTATTTTTCGCGCTCTCCATGGGTTCATTTCCAATGTGGGTGAGTTTCGTCTGGCCGTTGCCGAGATCCTCAAAGAGGGTCACGTCGTATGCACCGTCTATGGCCTCATGTTCTATTCCTAATTGCGCAGGCTCGACCTTGTTTCCCTTCGAGTCCGCAAAGTACATGGAGGAAACGATCTTCTCGTGCAGAACAATCTCGTGGTATTCAATCGCATTCCAGCACTCCTGCCCATCCTGCGACTTCATGCAGAAGAGAGATTTTCCGCCCACGCGAAAATCCATCTGGCAAACGGGCGCAGTAAAGCCCTTCGGTCCCCACCACTGCATCACGTACTTCGGGTCTGTCCACGCCTTCCAAACCAATTCGCGTGGGGCATCAAAAACTCTCGTGATAACCATCCGCTCAATCTCGTTGACCGTGCTTTTTTCCATCTCTGACCTCCTCTTTCTTCATTTGATTTACAACCGCATCCAGCTTGTCCAAGCTCTCTTCCCAGAATCGGCGATAGCTAAAAGCCCAGTCGCTGACTGTCTTGATCGCCTGTGGCCTGAGCGTGCAGATACTCTCTCGTCCACGCTTCGTCTTGATCACAATGCGCGCCCGCACCAGATAGGCAATATGCTTTGAAATCATCTGCTGCGACAGTGCAAACGGTTCCGTCAATCCATGCACCGAGGCTGGCCCATGTGCGAGTCGTTCGATCATGGCCCGCCGGGTTGGATCAGATAAAGCCGCAAATGTTGTACCCAATCTATCCACAACCATATGGTAGTTGATTTCTGATTAGTGTCAAGAGCCAATTTGCGTTTCCTGATTGCTGCTCCTGATCTCTGATTGCGACGAGTGGCAAATCTCCGAGTCACTCATCCAAGATGGGTTAGGTAACAACAAGTCGGCATTGCGCCAGGATTCCGGCCGACCTCAGATGCTTAGTCCCATGCCCGTTTCTCGTTACTAAGGGGACCAGATCCCCCCATCGAGTCCGTAAAGTGGCTCAGCTTCCGAATAGCCCGTCACTCGCCCACAATGGCCGGCAAGCATGGTTTTCAGGCTCCCGACGAGGAATTTCACTCCGCTGCCGCTAGCTCTTTGGCTAGAAACTCTTTTGCGGTAGTGACTTCAGGGCGATCAGGGTCAGCGTTCTTCCAGAGTGTCAGGAATTGTTGATAGCGCTGATGGGCCGTGGCCTTGTCGCCGGTTGCTTGCGCCGCTCGGGCGATGCCGTAGATGGCTTTGGGACGTCCCGGAGTCCGTTTTAAAGTTTGAAGAAATCGCTCTTTGGCATCAGCGGGCCGGTTCAGCTCCATCAGCAGTGTGCCAAAGAGCTCGTTCGCGGGAATGATCGGATAGGGAGGCTGCGAAAGGCTGTCAATCGAATCTTCGATGGCGACTGCTTCTTTCATCTTCGCAATTGCTTCATCTGCATTCCCAGCGGCTTTGGCAGCGAGCGCTTCTGCCTCTTTCGCCTGCATCGTGATGATCTGCTGAGCGAACGGATGTTGTCCGGGCTCCTGCGCGAGCAGAACCAATTTCCCTGCGGCAATCTTCGCTACGGCAGCGTCCTTGTGAAATGCTGCGGCCATCGTTTCCAATTGCAGTTTCACCGCCACGAAATCTCGCGAAGGAACAAGCAGCGGAATCTTCGCCGCAGCGTCCCAATCTCCGGTTTCGACAGCGTAACGTGTCAGCATGTCAAAGTACCCATAAACCACGCGGTCCGGGATGGCATAAATGGTCCGCCCGCGCACGTGCCGCGCCTGTAGCTCCGGAGTGTCGGCCGCTGTCTTCTTGTCGGTCAACGCGTCATATTGCGCCGCGATAACGTCAAGCGTCCGCCGGGCATCCCGATAGCGGCCTAACTGCAGGTAGGCGTATTCCAGATAGTTGAGTGAATGGAAATCGCGCAGGGAGCCGGATTCTCCCGCACGCTTTACATCAGATTCAGAGGTTTGCCATGCCTTTTCGTTGGTTGCTGCCGACTCATCCCAATACCCCAGGCGAGTGAAGATGTGGGAAGGCATGTGTAAGGCGTGCGGAACTGCGGCGGCCACTTTGGCGTATTTGCGTGCTGCCTCGAGCCCTTGCTCGGCATGTGCCGGATCGTCATACACATGGATCAGATAGTGCAACACACCTGGATGGTCCGGACTGCGGACGTAGACCTCCTCGAAGAGCTTGGCTGCCTGCGTCTGGCGCTCAAAACCCTTCGTACCTTCCTTGACTGTCCCCAGAATGGCAAGGCCGTAGAAGAGCTTGGTCTCATCGTCGGGAAAGCTGGCGTAAGCTGCAGCCATGGCATCGCGGTAGCCTTCGTCCCGCGCGGCTTTCGGTCCTGCGCCAGCATCTTTGAACAGAGCGGCGACCGCGTTGAGATAGAGCTTTTCGCGCGGAGACATTTTCTTAGCCGCAAGTCCCTTTTGCACCAAACCCCACGCAGCCGTCTCGTCTGCGGACGAAGGCGCGTCCCAGAAGGGATGGTTGTATGTCATGGCTGCGCCCCAGTAGGCGATTGCACACTCCGGATCAGAGTTTGAGACTTGCTGAAAACCTTCCAGTGCGCGCCGGTACCAGAAATTATGTAGCAGGGCCAACGCGCGGTCGAACTTTGCGGCCACCGCCGGAGAACACGAAATCTCCATGTGTGCGCGTCCCAGACCCTCTTCAGACCCAGGAGCGGCGTGCACGTGTTCCTCCGCTTCCTGTGCAATACCCGAAGCACCGCAGGAAAGCATAATGAGGAAACATATTGCGAAGCGGCAGAAGGATCCCATGGCGAGTTCCTCTGTACGGAGATCTCTCGAAGCGCGCAGTCTCAGAGACGCGCTAATCGTATCAAATCCCAGAGTAGCCAAATACCCATGTGACCATCGAACTATAGAAGGAATGGGAAGCGTGTCGCTGGATGCGAAAGGCGAAGTTCTGAGATAGTCGGCAATTGGGAAGTTAACTTCTGGTTGGCCCGTAATCTGGCCATGGAGGCTCTACACCCGACTGATCGCTCTTCGCGGCACCGATCTTTATGCTCTCCGAATCCGCCCGGCGCATCCGGGTCTTAGGGGAGGGGCGAGATCAGGGTTGCTGGAGTTTGCGGATATGTTCGTCACATTCGGAGACGCCCGGCTCCACCCGAAGCGAGCTATAAAGTTGTTTCGCCTCCTCCCAGAGCTTGCTTGCAAGTTCCAGATTGCCATGTGCTTCGTTTAGAAGCGCGTATGGTCGGAGTGCGTTCGCGAGGTCGAGGATTTTCGTATTCAGGTTGCTGCGATAGAGTTCTATCGACTCTTCGTATAAAGGCTTCGCTTCGCCCGAGTTGGATTCTTGTTGATAGATATCCGCGACGTGACGAATGGTATGAGCGTAGGTTAGAAGGTCGTTCTGGTCACGGTAGATTTTCGCAGCCGCGGCATAGCGGGAGCGAGCCAAAGCGAGATCTCCGCCAGTACGCGCTTGCCGACCTTCAGCAATGATTTCGGCGGCGCTTGGCATGTACGCGCAGCATACAAGAACGCTGTCGCATCCGGCAATTCAGAGATTCAGGATTGAGATCGTCCCGCAGTTGCGACGGGCCGACACCGATGGCACGCCTACTCGGCAACACCAGCTCTGAGACCAAATTAACTCGTCCTAATGGTCTGCTTTTTGCCTATCAGTTGCAGGAGAAGATTGGTTTGTACCTGTCCCAGTAGGCTTACCCCAAATAAGCGGTCAGCACAAAGACAATCGCCCCAAGCCACAAGAATGAGGGCATCAACCGGGCGTTGACATTGATCTGTATCCCTTATCCCACCTCGACCAGGCCGTAGGTGTGCTGCCAGCGGGCCCGCATCTCCACGAGGGCACGACTGATCTCTTCCGGTGATATCTCTGCATTGGGGGCGGCAAGGACGGCCGCTGCCTCACGCTTCGCGGCCTCGAGCAATTGGGCGTCACGGATAATGTTCGCGACACGAAAATCCGGCATGCCGGCTTGACGCGTTCCGAAGAATTCTCCGGGACCGCGCAGTTCCAGATCGAGTTCTGCGATCTTAAAGCCGTCGTTGGTATCGACCATGGCCTGGAGCCTGCGCTGGCCTTCCTCTGTGACTTTGCCCCCGGTCATCAGCACACAATAGGATTTGGCTGCGCCGCGCCCGATGCGACCGCGCAACTGATGCAACTGCGCCAGGCCGAAGCGTTCGGCGTGCTCGATCACCATCACCGTCGCATTGGGGACGTCGACGCCTACTTCGATCACAGTCGTGGCGACCAAGACATGCAACTCGCCCCTCTGGAACATGCGCATGACCTGGTCCTTCAAGTCCGCATCCAGGCGCCCGTGGAGCAATCCCACTTTCAGGTCGGCAAACACATTGCTGCTGAGGTCGCGATACATCTTGATCGCAGCCTTCAATTCGCTTTCTTCGTTCTCTGCAATCACGGGATACACGATGTAGGCCTGATGCCCGGCTGCCACCTGCTTTCGAACAAATTCCCAGACCTTCGGCGACTGATCATCGGTGACTTGTTTCGTGATGATGGGCGTCCGCCCGGGCGGGAGTTGATCGAGAACGCTGAGATCAAGGTCGCCATACAAAGTGAGTGCGAGGGTGCGAGGTATGGGAGTCGCAGTCATGACCAGGACGTCGGGCTCGCCGATCTGTGGTCTGCTAGCCGAGCTCCGCTCGGCTGGACGGCCGATGGCGGCCGTCCCCACATTGGCCTCAGCCCTCACCACATTGGCCTCGTCAGCCTTCCCCACATCGGGCTCGTTGCCATCCGCTGATTTCTTCATCAGCTTCAGCCGCTGCATGACTCCGAACCTGTGCTGCTCATCGACGATAACCAGCCCGAGTTTTGCGAACTCAACTTTTTCTTGTAGGAGAGCGTGCGTTCCGATAATCAGTTGCGCGCTGCCTTGCGCGATATGCCGCCGGATTTCGCGCTTGCGATCGGGCTCAAGCGAACCGGTCAGCAACACGATGCGGTAGCCAGCGTTCTCGAGAATTCGCCTGGCGGAAAAGTAGTGCTGCTGCGCCAGAATCTCAGTCGGCGCCATGAGCGCGACCTGATATCCGTTCTCAATGGCGATGATTGCCGCCTCGAAACTTACGATCGTCTTGCCCGATCCGACGTCTCCCTGCAGCAAACGCCGCATGGGATAGGCCTTTTCCATATCGGCGGCGATCTCTTTCAGCACCCGTTTCTGGGCGGCGGTGGGATGAAAAGGCAGAATCTTCTTGATGGCCGAGCGCACGCGGTCATCGAGTTTGAACGCAATGCCGGTCTGCGCTTTCAATTGCTGACGCTTCAGTTCCAGTCCCAGTTCCACAAAGAAAAGCTCGTCGAAGATCATTCGGATGTGCGCCGGAGTTCGAGAAGACTGCAGGTCCGTGAGGCTCTCTCCTGGCTCGGGCCAATGCACATTCCAGAGGGCGGCTCTCGGCGAGACAAGGCCCAGGTGCGAGCGCACAGCGGCTGGAATAGGGTCGGGGAATTCAGGGGTCAGGTTCTCAAGCGCCGTGCGAATGATCCTGCGAAACCATCGGGGCGTAACGCGGCCGGTGGCCTCATAGATAGGAACGATGCGGCCGATCTCGAGCGATTCCGCCGCTCTTTTATCCGTTTCGGTCGAGTCCGATTCGGTCGGATCTCCCAGCAGCTCAAACTGCGGCTGAATGATTTGCAGTTCCCGGGTCCGCTGATCTTCTTCGACTTTCCCGTAGAGAGCGATCATCTGGCCTGGCGTGAATTTGCCCTGCAGATAGGTCGCATTGAACCAGATACAGCGCAGGCGGGACCGCCCCTGCCCGATCGTAAGCTGAAAAATCGGTTTGCTTCGCGTGCGGAACAACCCGGAATTACGCACCTCCCCTATCACGCTGGCCATTTCTCCGGGACGCAATTCAGAGATCCCGCGCGGGTTCAGCCGGTCCTCGTAGCGAAAAGGAAGATAATGGAGCAGGTCGCCGACAGTATGGATCCCCTTGGCAGCCAAGACCTCGGCAATACGCGGTCCAACGCCTTTGACGTATTGAACCGGGGTGGAAAGTTCGAGCATTCGCTGAATTCGTAGGATAGCCCGCCTTCGGGTGCGCCAAGGCGAAAGCTCCAGAAGAATGGTAGCAGGAGCGAATTGCATCCGCCGTAAACCGAGCCCTACGCACTTCGGCTCCCGACTGTAAATTCGAATTTTCCCGGGAAACCGGAAGGAGCACACGGGTGTCTAAGCCTTCAGTGCTCGTCAATCTTGTCCAAGCGCTGGTGGCGATCGTTTTCGGCAACGTGGTCTACTTCCTCTTGTTGCCGTCGCTTCCCCAGGCGGCTCGGCATCGACCATTCCAAATTGACCTTGGCATGGTGGTCGACTTCTGGTTCTGTCTTGTGGCATACGGGTTGATCCGAACCGCCAGAAGATGGCGTTAATATGGGACTGGCCCGTTACTTTCGGAACCTCGGTTGTTACCTCCAGCGAAGATACAATCCGTTGAAATGCCGAAAATCGCGGCCCTGTTCGACGCAGGCCAGGCTGTCCTTTCGACCTTTGATCGTGACGAGGTTCTGAAGAGAATCCTGGCGATTGCGCACGACTATTTCCACTTGCGAAATGTGGCAATTCTCCTTTTAGACAGGGAGGCGCAGCAGTTGTACGTGCGTTCGCAAGTCGGCTGGGACGAGGGCCAGGACATGATTCGGCTGGCAGCCGACCAGGGAATCACCGGCGCGTCAGTCTCGAAGAAGCAACCGGTCTACGCTCCCGATGTGAGCAAGGACCCACGCTACATTTGTGCAGCGCAATCGACCCGCTCTGAGTTGGCGATTCCCCTGATGGTGCGCGACGAAGTGGTGGGAGTGCTTGATTGCCAGAGCGATCAACTGAACCACTTCGACCACGAGACGATCGAACTCCTTACCTTGTTTTCGACCCAGGCTTCCATTGCCCTGGAGAACGCGCGCTTGTACTCCCTGGAGCGCCAACGAGCCCGGCAGCTTGAAGCCATTAACATCATCGCGCAGCAAAGTACCGCCGTGATGGAGCTTGAAGACCTGCTGACCCGCGTGTGTTCGGTCATCCAGAAGGCCTTCCAGGTTTCTCAGGTGTCCCTGCTTCTGCGCGAGGAAGGTGACCTGGTGATGCGGGCTTTTCACGGCGAACTCACGCCCTGTTTCCCGCCCGGCGGCCGTTTTCCCACGACCGAGCGCCCGTGGTCGGAAGTCATAGAGACCAGCGGTACCGTCATCGAGAGGGACTTGAGCACCGCTCCCGAGCCCTTCCGGCTGTTCAAAGAATCCGCCTCCCGCATGAGCATCCCGCTGATTTCCTTTGGCCAGACGCTGGGGGTGCTCACGCTACACAGCTCCAAGGTGAACGCATTCCGTGAAAGCGAGCTGCAGTCGCTGGAATCGGTGGCCGACATTTGCGCGAACTCCATCCAGAACGCGCACTATGTCGAGCGGGTAAAACAGCTCGCTTATCTCGACGGTCTGACGGGCATCTTCAACCGCCGGTTCTTCGAACTGCGCATCATGGAGGAGGTCGAGCGCGCGCGCCGCTATGGCAGCAGCATGGCCGTAATCATGGCAGACATTGATCAGTTCAAGCGGTTGAACGATGAATTCGGACATCTACTGGGCGACGAAGTTCTGCGCCAGGTTTCTTCGGTCTTTCACCAGCAGCTACGCAAAACTGATGTGGTGTGCCGCTATGGCGGAGAGGAATTTGCGCTTCTCTTGACGCAAACGAATGCGGAACAAGCTTTTATGGTGGCCGAGAAGCTGAGGAAAATGATAGAGAGATGGCAGTTCCCGGGGGTGCCCCGAGCCATTACCATCAGCGCGGGTGTGGCTGCTTTCCCTCAGCACGGGAGGAATCGCGATGAACTGGTTCGCGCCGCGGATAGCGGACTCTACCTCGCGAAGCAAAATGGAAGAAATCGGGTGTGCATCACGAATGCCGCCGATGCAGCCTCAAACGGCAAATAGACTCGCGTCCGTCCGGCACAAACCGATACAACTTCAGAAGGGACGACAATGTTCGCGATGATGAACTAGAGCCAGTCTTGCCTCAAGCGCATGAGTTCGCGCTGTAATTCCCGCATGTCTTTCTGGAGCTGCC
The DNA here is from genome assembly GCA_035279505.1 of Candidatus Sulfotelmatobacter sp. Classification (GTDB taxonomy): domain Bacteria; phylum Acidobacteriota; class Terriglobia; order Terriglobales; family Acidobacteriaceae; genus Sulfotelmatobacter. The sequence goes on from DATEHP010000337.1 coordinate 10,845, forward strand.
TCTTCTGTTTCTCGGTCTGCCTGCGAAATTCGTCCTGGTGCTTGCAGACTTGCTTCTTGATCTGCTCGGCGGCCTCGCGTGACCTCTCGACGGCGAGTTCCATCTGCGGCTGCAATTGCGCGATCTGATCTCGAAGCTCGCCTTCTTCGTCCAGTATCTCGCTCGATTCCTTGCGCTCCGGAAGCGTCAGATTCAGAGTCTGTTCCTTTTTGTCGCGCATAACTCCTACAGAAACTGAGTTGCCGTTGCGTGACTTTACCGCGTGGGAGAAGTCGCTGGTGTCGTGCACTGGCTGACTGTTGATCTTGATGATGACGTCGCCGGCACGGAAACCAGCTTTCTCAGCGCGGCTTCCTTTTTCCACTGTCCGTACCAGCACGCCATTACCATCCTTGACGCCGAAGAAATCTCCAAGTTGAGGCGTAATGTTCTCCACCATCAACCCGCTTCGTGCCGAGGAAGTCACTACCACCATGTTCATCGAGGGGATATCGATATCGGGGATATGAATGGGAGGAATGTTTACATGGATGTCGCCCGGTTTGGGACCAGCCCAGCTGTACTCTTTGTGCTTGTCGGCTAGCGCTACCTGCAACGTCAAGGACTGGCCGTCACGGCTGAGGCCCAGTGTGACGACTCTTCCCGGGGGGGTTTCGTGGATCATGCGGCGCAATTGGGCTCCGCTCTCAATCGCCGTCCCGTTCATGCTCAGGATGACATCGTGCTCCTTGAGGCCAGCCTTGCCCGCGGGAGCGTCCTGGTCGACCATGGTGACCTCGACGCCTTTTTCCTCCTTCAACTTCAGAGCGCCCATTCGATCTTTGGAGACGTCGGCTATATCGACGCCAAGGTAGGAGCTCGTCCCGCTATCCTCACTCGAGAAAACCCACGGTTGCCCTGCGTTCTGATCGACGGACCAGCTCTGCGCGGCTTGCGCAAAGCCAAGCAACAAAGGTAGACACAGGATGTTCGGCACAATGTATCTGCGCATGTGACTTCCTCGATTCACAAAAATACGAGGGGCTGCTTTGCCCTCGAGTGCAAATCTATTGCTAGTGTCCAGCCCGCTTCAGGCAAATATCGCCCGTTGAGGTATGTACCTTCAGCCAAGGCCCGCCGCCGTTGAGCTTACCCTCAGCTGTCAGCGTCTTCGGGCCATAGGTATCGCCCTCGCTGCCGATATGTATGTCCTGAAAATCGGACGTAATGTGATGTCCACTGCCCATGTCGACGCTGGCGCGAACATTGATGGCGACATCAGAAGCGATATAGACGGTGATGTCACCAGCGCCTGTCTCCAGATCGGAATCGTGGCGCTCGCCGCCGTTATTCACCAGCTTCACGGTAATTCCACCAGCGCCTGTCTCTGCCGACGCGGACGGTACGCCGTAAAGCTCGATGGTGCCTCCGCCGGTTTCGGCGTGGACGTGTCCTTTGGCGGAAGTCAGCCGAATGCTGCCTCCACCGGTTTCAATTTCCGCAGGGCCGCCGACATCGCTGAGGTCCACGCTGCCCCCGCCCGTCGAGGCTTTCACCTTCCCGTTGCAGTGACGCACGGTAATGCTGCTTCCGCCGGTCTCGATCAGCGCTCCTTGCGCGCAGGACTGGATTTCGACGCTGCCACCGCCGGTCTCAGCAACCAGTTTCCCGTTTGCCTGATGTACTTCAATGGACCCGCCTCCGGTGCGCAGTCCCAATTCGCCGCTCACGGTTCCGACCTCAATCGAGCCACCACCGGTTTCCGCGGCAGCACCTCCACCGATATCGTCGAGATGCATGCTGCCACCGCCGCTTTGCGCCTCGACGCGTCCGGCCAAGCCGGTTGCATCGACATTGCCGCCGTCAGTCTCGAGCTTCACCAACGCCATATCACGCGGAACCATGACCGAGAACTCGCCAGAGAAATGCCGAGGATGCCTTCCTCCCTGCCAATCTCCGACGATCCAGGCGGTATCACCCTTTACATATGCGGTTACTTTGTACTGTTCGAATTGCCTGCGTGCGTCCTGCTCTGAAGAAGTGCCGTAGCGAGTATGAAAAACGTAATTGATGCCTTGCTGTTGCCCACCGCGTACCACCACCGAGCCCATGTCCACCTTGACTCGTAAGTTTCTGACTGCAGCCAGCGATCCCGTCACTTCCTGTGCCCAGGATCCGCCTTCGTGGGAGACTTTTGTTTCCTGCGCCCAGCTTTGCGAAAGAAAGCTTATTGGCGCAAGCAGGGCCAGCACTCCTGCCAACCCGACGACTTGTGGCGCTTTTTTCAAATGAATCACCTCGATTCTCTTCCGACAAAACAACTTCAACCAACTGCTAATCGATCTCCGGCAACTGTGCGAGCATGGTGCGCGCCTGGGACTTGATGTACGTGCTGGTATCCTTCGCCGCCAGCGCCATCAGGACGCCGCGCACGCTACCATCGGCCTTCACTGGTTCGATCAGGCGCAGCGCCTCAATCCGTACGCCTGAATTGGAATCGTTCACCAGGGCACGCAACACGGAATCGCGCACATTGGTATCGCTCTTCACGTAATTTCCCAATGCGTCGAGGGACTTCAGACGCACGCCGGGATTGGTATCGTTCTGCAGCGCGTAGATCAAAGCCTCACGCACCTGCAGATCGCTCGAACGCTGTGCCAGCAGGTCGACGGAGTCTACACGCACGCCTGAGTTGTAGTTATTTCGCGCTGCAAACAGCAGCAATTGCTGGATCTGCTGATCGTTCAGCGGTCCCTGTTTTTCCTGCGTGGAGACTGTGTTGTACTTGATCGCAACTTGATCGGTGCCCGGGACTGGAGTGATGGAATCAATGCCGGCGATGGAGGCTTCAGGGGCTGCTGGTGTGTGGTCAACAATCTGCCCGCCGCCACGCGGGATGACTCTGTATGCGGTTAACATCCCACCCGCAAATCCGAAGATCAGAATCACCGAAGCCAGCGCTGGCGAGAACCGTACCTGCCGCAACCAGCTGGCCGGGTCAAGCGGCAGCCGGCTCAAAAGGCCGCCCTGCTGCGCCGTCTCCAGCGCTTCCTGCAACTGCATGCGCGAGGAAGCCAGCAGATTCGGAGTCGGATCCTCAGCGCGATCCTGGGCGAGCAACGCGTGGAAATTCTGCTCGGCCTTTAACTCCAATGCGCAGTCAGCACAGCGAGCAACGTGCTGCTCCAGTTCGTGGCGGGCGTCATCAGCCAGTTCGCCATAAACGTGAAGCACGATATTTTCTCGAACCCATTCACACTTCATAGTCGGTTCCTTCTTCTATGCCGGCTCGGCTTCGCCTTCGCCGGACAGCCGAGGCGGCTGTCTCTACATGTTCGTTGCTGCTCATCGCATATCCGCCAATGCCCCGCGCAACTTCTGCGTGGCCCGGAAGAGGGTGTTCTTGGCGGTCTCTTCCGTCGTATGCAAAATCTCTCCCACGGTTCTCAGCTTCAGGCCGTGATAGTGCTTCAACTCGAAAACCATGCGCTCCCGCGGCGTCAACTTCTCCAGCGCTCCGGCGATCCGGGCTCCTAACTGGCGCCGCATCAGATCGCGCTCCGGATTTGCTCCAGCGCGCCCGTCGGCCACTTGATCGAGCAAGTCGTACTCGCCGCCATCGGAGTCTTTCGCGACTGGGGCGTCTTCCTTGCGCACGGTTCTTTTGCGCAGGTGATCGAGACACAGGTTCGTCACGATCCGGTAGATCCATGTGTAGAAGGAACACTCGAACCGGAAGCTGCCGATGTTCTTATAAGCCTTGAGGAAGGCGTCCTGATACACGTCCTGGGCGTCGTGTTCAGTTCCGGTGAGGTGCAGGGCGAGGCGCAGGACCGCCTGGTCGTAATGGCGCACGAGTTCCTCGAAGGCAGCGCGGTTCCCGCGTTGCGCCTCGCGGATCAGCATCGTGTCGTCGATGCGACGATCTTGCGTTTGGCGATCTAGCCCAGCCATGCAACCCCGCGTGGGGTCCTGGTTTGTGCTGACTCTCGCTCTTAACTCACTCTCTCTTGAGTGGGCCCGTCCGCCAACCGAAAATGGTACTGCCCATACACCGGCCGGCATTTTGTGTCGCTTCCTCTACTTGCCCGGTTTTCCAGTCTTCCGGGCTTGCACAGGAATAGACGGAGAGTCAGCGCAACCGTGAGCAGAAATTATAGGCTGTACAGGGATTTTGTGGAGTACCTAGATGACTCTAGGACAAAGATTTAGGGGGAAACAGAACAACGGGACACAGTGCCCGGACGCTGGTTTGGCACGGAAAGTGCCCTGTTTGTGATGCACCGCGGCCGTCCTAACGCAAACCCAAGCAAGCAGCAAGAATCCTGTGACGGATTCTTGCTCGCAGGAGTACATTCTTTCCTTCATCGGCTCGTATAAGGTCTGCCGAGAACGTGCGCACCTACTCAGACGCCGGTTCTTTTTCGATCACGACCTTCAAGTGCGCCGCCACGTCTTTGTGCAGTTTGACCGGGACAGTGAACTCGCCCAGGGTCTTCAACGGTTCGTGCAACTGGATCTTGCGGCGATCGATGTTGAAGCCCTTCTTGGTCAGGGCGTCGCCCAGATCGCTCGACGTGACCGATCCAAACAGCTGATCGTTCTCGCCTGACTTGCGCGTAAACGTGATCGAAACGCCCTCGAACTGTTTCGCCAGTTCCTCGGCCTGGGACTTCTCTTTGGCCGAGCGCCGCACCGAGGCTGCCTTCATTTGCGTAATGACGGCCTTGTTGCCGTCATTGGCCTCAATTGCCAGTTTGCGCGGCAAAAGAAAATTCCGCCCGTATCCCTCGGCGACCTTCACCACATCGCCGCGCGATCCCAATTTCGCTACGTCTTCTTTGAGAATGACTTCCATGATGGCTCCGATGTTGGATCTTTGTGGCCACGGATTCAAACGGATTACCAGGGATAAATCTGAACATTTCATAAAGACTTATCCGTGAAGATCCGTACAAATCCGTGGCGAAAATTGCCTAGCTTGCCCGCCCCGCAAACGGCAGCAGGGCGATGTTGCGCGCCTGTTTGATGGCCGATGATAGCCGGTGCTGGTGTGGCGCACACACGCCTGTCAATCGCCGCGGCACGATCTTGCCGCTCTCGGCAACAAACTGCCCGAGTAGCCGGTAGTCCTTGTAGTTGATGTCTTCGATCTTTTCGACGCAGAACTTGCAAACTTTCTTGCGCCGGAAGAACTTGCGTCCGCCGGGTCCGCCGCCTTCGCGAGGTCCGCCGGGTCCGCGTCCCCCGCCACCGAATCGGGGACGGTCTCCGCCTGGCCTGCCGCCTTCACTCCGCGGCCTCTCGGTCGATGACGATTGCTCTGGTGCTTTGGTTTCGTCTGCCATAACTCGTGCTCTCCTTCGGATTTTCTGCCATGCCCGCAAAAAAGGGTCAGGGATCAGGGATTAGGGGCCAGCAAAATATCATCCACCGAACGAGGTCTGGACTCTGATCCCTAGTCCCTGACCTCTGGCCCCTGGTTTAGGCTGTCGCCGGAGCTTCCGCTGCCGGAGTTGACGTTTCTTCCGGAGCGGCAACCGCTGGTTGGGCGCTGACCTTCTTCTTCGCCTCGCGGAGCTTCTTGATTTTGTCCAGTCGCTTGTGCTCCTCGTCGACACGCACGGTCAGGAATTTGATTACCGGCTCGGTCACGCGCAGGCGACGCTCGAGTTCATGAATCACCGGACCGCCGCCTTCGACGACCATCAGCACGTAAATGCCGTCATGGAAGCGGCGCACGGTGTAAGCCAGCCGCCGCTTGCCCATCTTTTCGACTTTGACAACATTGCCGCCCGATGTGGGCACGACCGACTGCAGTGTCGAAATCAGTTTGTCGAGATCCTCGTCCGTCATATCCGGCCGGACGATGAACATCAGCTCATAAGTACGATTCATTCGTTTCTCCAAACCTTGGCCACGGATTTGACGGATCATCACGGAAAAACCCAAGGAAATCTCTTCTTTCAATCCGTGCGAATCTGTTCTGATCCGTGGCTAATCTTTTTCTTCGTCCGGCTCTTTGCGGTTAAAGCGATTCATTGCCGCCGCCGGACCATCTTTCAAAATCACTTTCACCGCTTCCGCCGCGGTGTCGAGCATTCCATCGACTACTTCGAGTTCTTTCTTCTTCATCGGAGCCAGCAGGTACTCTGCCCCATCTCCGACTTTCCGTTCCGGCGCAACACCGATCCGGATCCGCAGGAAGTCCTGGGTATTCAACGCCCCGATGATCGACTCGATGCCGTTGTGCCCCGCGGAACTGCGCCGCGTATGAATCCGCAAAGTGCCCATCGGAAAATCCAGCTCGTCCTGAATCACGATCAGGTCCGACTCCGGACTCGCCTCGTACTCCCGCAACAACTCCCGCACCGCAAGCCCGCTCAAATTCATAAACGTCTCGGGCTTGGCCAACAGCACCATGTGATCGGCAACCACGGTTCGCGCCGTCAGCGCCCGGCATTGCCGGTTTCTCACTTCCACCCCAAGATTGCCGGCGATCCGATCGATCGTCAGGAAACCCAGGTTATGCGGCGTGAGCTGATACTCGTTTCCGGGATTGCCGAGACCCACGATCAGTTTCACGCCAGCAGAATTGCCTCCGAAATCCAACTGTCCACGGATTCTCACAGATCTTCACGGACAAATCTCCAAGCAACCTCTTGCGGATCCGTATGAATCTGTGCAAATCCGTGGCGAATTCGCTTATTTCTTTTCTTTCTTCTCAGCTTTCTCGGGCTTTTCTGACGCAGCCTCGGCGCCTTCTTCCTCAGTCTCCTGCTTGCCCTTCTTAATGACTTCGGGCTCAGCCGGAGCAGCCGCCGCGTCCGCCGCCGCAGCTTCAGGAGCGACCACAACCTCCTCCTTGACCGAGGTCACATGAGCCACCGGCTGGTTCGAGTCGGTCAGGAACTTCACCTTTTCCGAATGCGGCAGGTCCGACACGCGCAGTACCTTGCCGAAGGTCAGGTGTGAAACATCAACATCGATATGGCTCGGAATGTCAGCCGGCAAGCACTCGATTTCGACTTCACGCAGCATCTGCTCGAGAATGCCGCCCTCCTGCTTCACGCCCGCCGCTTCGCCCTCCAGGAAGATGGGCACGCTGACGCGCAGCACTTTGTCGAGGGCAATCCGCTTCAGATCGATGTGAAGCAGACGGCCCTTGATCGGCTCATACTGCCAATCGACGATCATGGCCTTGGTTTTTTCGCCATTCAGCGCGAGATCGAAGATGCTGTTGTGGCCGGTTTCGGAGTTGAGAATTCGCGTCACCACACGGGGATCTACGCTGATGGGGAGCGAGTCCTTACCTGCTCCATACACCACGGCCGGAATCTTCCCGTCGCGGCGCACCCGCCGAGCTTCATTCTTCGTACCCGGCTTGCGTGTCTGCGCTTCCAAAGTGTTGGTTTCCAATGCAGTCGCCATAAATGTCAATTCCTATCTAAGATTCAGCAGTGAGCAATGAGCCATGAGCAAACCTGGCTTTGCTCAGAGCTACATAAACAACTTGCTTACCGAAGTTTCTTCGTGATTGGCCTGAATCGCGCGGCCAATCAACCCCGCAATCGAAAGGACGTGAATCTTTCCGCCCTTTTCCGTTCGTGCCGCATCGGCCTCGGCTGTCAGCGGGATCGTGTTTGTCACCACAACTTCCTTAATGACCGAATTTCGAATATTTTCCACCGCCGGCCCCGACAACACAGCATGCGACGCGCAGGCATAAACAGAGGTCGCACCGTTTTCTATCAAGGCGGCGGCCGTTTTCACCAGCGTGCCGGCTGTATCGATCAAATCATCAATGATCAGGCAAGTCCGACCGTGAACATCGCCAATCACGTTCATGATCTCGGCTACGTTCATCTCGACGCGGCGTTTGTCGACGATTGCCAGCGCCGCGTCAACTTTCTTGGCGAAAAACCGCGCGCGTTCCACGCCGCCCGCATCCGGTGAAACCACCGTCAGGTTCGGCAGTGCCAGCTTGCGGAAGTGATCCACCAGCACCGGTGAAGCAAACAGATGATCCACCGGGATGTTGAAAAATCCCTGCAACTGGGGCGTATGCAAATCGACAATCAACGCCCGGTTCGCGCCCGCAGAGGTCAACAAATCGGCGACCAGCTTCGAAGAGATCGGACTTCGCGGCTTATCTTTGCGGTCTTGCCGCGCGTATCCGAAGTACGGAATCACCGCCGTAATGCGCCGCGCTGATGCGCGTTTCAGCGCATCGATCATCAGCATGAGCTCCATCAGGTGCTCGTCTACGGGACGGCACGTGGGTTGCATCACGAAGACGTCGGCCCCGCGCACGTTCTCCTGAATCTGCACATAACATTCGCCGTCGGCAAAGCGCGTGACCTGCGCCTGCCCGCGCTGCATTCCGAGAAAGTGGCAAACCTCGTCTGCCAAGGACTCGTTTGCGGTACCGCTGAAAATCTTGAACTTTTCGTCCGTCCGCGGCCGCTGCTTTCGCTCCGGCTTTTCGTCAGTCACTGGCGGACTCTTCTTCTCAACTTTTTCAGCCTTGTCGGTCGGCGTGACTAAAGTTGCCATGGTTCTTTGGGCTCCTGGCCTTCAGTTCTTACCGTTTCTTGCAAGCTCCCGAGCCAGCGGGTTTTCTGGCGACTGGGTACTGGCAACAACTGAATTTCCTGGCTGGGCCGCTAGGATTCGAACCTAGACAAAGTGCTCCAAAGGCACTTGACCTACCATTAGTCGACGGCCCAGTAAGTCAGTTATTGAACGCTCGATTGTTGATTGAGCCCTCGTCGGGCACGACTATTGTCATGCAACAATCGGATTTCAACAATAAAAAATTCGCCGACCCAAAAGCCCGGCCAGACCACAGACCATGTGGCGACAGCCTCCTCGGCCGTCCAGCGAGGGCGAAGCCAAGCGCCCCAACTGCGACTTTCGACTCTCATTGCGCCCACATCCGCCGCCAGTAAGCCATCCGGGGCAAGGTTGAGGCAGCCTGCGCCGCCCATCCAGCCTTCCGCAGCTTCGCAAGTGCTGAACCCGCAGCCTGCCGCGAAGCAAACATCCCATACAGCGTCGAGCCAGAACCCGACAGGGACGCATACTTCGCACCCGCGCGTACCAACGCACCTTTAGCCTCGCCTAGCTTGGGATACTCAGGAAAGACGACTTGTTCGAAGTCGTTTTCGATCCCAGCCCGGTCGAACCGGAGAAGCGGATTCCCGGCCCGGCCCCCTCTCTCTAACGGATGAGAAGGAGCACTGGAGTACAAATCGCTCAGCCACGCCGACAAGCTGCGGCTAAGCTCATTCATTCTATCGAAGCTGTGCGATACGGTCAATTTGTCGCCGCTCGCCTTCTCGCCCGAGCTTGCCCCGCACAAGCGATCCCACGTCGCAAACGCCTTCGGAGTCGAAACCCCAATCTCCGGGGTCACGACCACACACGCCGTCGGCGGAAAATCCGGCAACGGATAAACCTGCTCCCCCCGCCCCACTCCCAAGACCGCACCGCCGACCAAGAACAAAGGCAAGTCCGATCCGACGTCCGCCGCGATCCGTAATTTCTCGGACTGCTTGAGGTTTTTCCGAACAGCGCGCTCCAGCGCGAGCAAAGTGGACACGGCATTCGCTGAAGCTCCACCCAGGCCACCCTGCACCGGCAACCGCTTTTCGATCTCGATTACGACGCGGCCCTTGGCCCGCAGGGCGGTCATCGCTCGCTCAACAATACGGAAGCAGGTATTCGACTCATCGCGCGGCACCCGCGGGTCGGCACAACGAATCTCGATCCCGGTTCCGCGCTTCAGGCTTACCCGAATCACATCATGCAGATCGATCGTCTGATAAACCGTGAGCAGCTCATGAAAACCGTCCTCCCGCTCCGCGCCGATGCGCAGCCCGAGATTGACCTTCGCGAACGATCTGACAATGACAGGCATGGACCGATGATTGTAAAGTCTGCCGAAGCGATTTGACGACTCGCTTGAGTTGGTTTCCCTGCTCGTACCACCACCTTGGTAATCTCGACTCTGGTCCCCCCCGGGGCGCAACCTTAATGTGATTCCAATCACAATAGAAAGTGATTTCAATCACACCGGCTCCCGTTGGACGGGTAAGACGGCCTCCCCGTTGAAAACAGAAAGTCCTGCAATCACAGTGCTGCACCTCGATTTTGGGCCCCTGTGTAGCACTTCATCCCGCAATTTGGGACGGACGATGGTGTGTGCGGGAGTACGGCCAAAATCTTATGCTCGAGGGTATCGGCTGCGGTGCCGAAGCGCGAGCATCAAGGGGTGGAGTATGTGCCGGTTTATCGCAAGCAGTGTGTTTCTCGCAACCTTCTTTTCCGTGACGGCGGCGGTCTTCGCTCAAGACTACAGAGTCGTTAGCGTAACCGATGGAGGGACGATCTCGGGCACGGTGAAGTGGTCCGGCCCGGTCCCCCGTACGGCGGAATTCCCCATTACTAAAGACACACAGATCTGCGACCCGGACTCCAAAAAGACTGCGGATCTTGAACGCCTCATCATCGGGCCGCAAAGCGGCGTCGCGAACACGGTCGTTTACCTGAAAAACATCTCGGCGGGAAAGGCGATGGACCTGCCGGAACAACGCCGTCACCTCGACCAAAAGAACTGCCGCTATGTGCCGCACATTCTGCTGGTCCCGCAGGGCGGGACACTCGACATGATGAGTTCTGATGCGACGCTCCACACTATTCACATGGATGGAGCCGCCACTTTCAATCTGCCCTTTCCCTTTCCCGGCCGCGTGACATCGCGTACCTTGCAGACGCCAGGGCTGGTCAGCCTTCGTTGCAACGGGGGGCATGTCTGGATGAACGCGGAGATGTTCGTGGCGCCACACCCGTACTACGCTGTCACAGATGAGAGTGGACGTTTCGAGTTCACGAACGTCCCTCCGGGAACATATGAGGTGGTTGCCTGGCATGAGGGTTGGAATCTGACCGGGAAGCAGCAGGCCTATGACGTGCTGACCCAGAACAGCGTGCAACGTCCGGTTTTCAACCCGCCCAAAACATGGGAGAAATCTGTGACGGTATCGGGGAACGGCGTCGCCAACGTGGACTTCGTGCTCTCGAACAGATAGACAAGGCCCGCAAAGAGACAACCTATCCCTGCGACGACTCCGGATTGACGTGCATGAATCCGTGGCGCCAGATGCTTGATTAAACGCGCAGGTGCTCACGGTCTGTGTAGAATAAGGCTGAATGTCTCAAGCAGCTCCAGCAATCACCCGTAGCCCAGGCGAAGTAG
>DATEHP010000338.1:0-127271 GCA_035279505.1 Candidatus Sulfotelmatobacter sp.
TACTTCAAACTGTACCAAAGCCAAATGCCGGTCATAGAGAAAGCGATCGAAACGGCAGCACTGATGCTGGGAAGCGATCGATCCCGAGGTTACTGCCTGGAAATGATCTGCGCGGACTTTCTGGCCGGCGCCAACCTGGACCACGGAGACCCAGAAACCTTGCTGTTTTCAATGACGCGATTTTTCAGGCTGTTGCCAGATGCTCAGAAGCAGGCTTTCCTCGAGAATCTCGCTGAGAAAGCATCATGAGAGGGATTCGCTCAAAAGCCGGGCGGTTAGATCCTGTCTCCTACGAGAATCTGCGCCAACGAGTGCTATGGCGGGACGGCTGGCGCTGTCAATCGTGCGGCACCATGTCCAACCTGGAAGTCCATCATCAACAGTTTCGTAGCCACGCGGGACAAGACTTCGAGCAAAACTTGATTACCCTCTGCTCGACGTGTCACACGGCCATCCATTGCGGACCTTCAGTGAGAAAACGGCAGTTCGGTACGTAGGATTCAAATTAGGAGCAGCGGAAGATCGATAATCTGCCGACGAATCGGACAGCGCGAAGTTCTCGGGTACCCAGTACCACATGCTTACTTCTGGACAAAGAGCCTGTGCACTCTCATCTAGCGCTTCAGACCGGTTGCCGTGTAATTCCGGGAGCAACTGGATCGAAGGCAAGTAGGTTCCGTATCATCCACCACGATCTTCTCCGGAGGCTCAATCCACTCCGCGAGCTGACTCCGCATGCCCTCAAAGGCGCTCAGATCATTCGAGGGTGACTTCAAATCGTTCTTCGATCCCCGACATGCAGATGTTCCGACACCGTACACTGCTGACCCTCGATCACGCCTCGTTTGCGACCCTAAATTGTCAGATGCCAGACCTCAGATGTACTATGCCCCAGATGCGTGGGTGGGCGATCACTTCGTTGTTTGCCGCAGCAGCTCTCAATCTTGCCGTTGGAGTATTCAACTATAGGAAGCACCGGATACGCACCGGCTGGCTTCGAGCGACTGGTAACGTAGAAAGCAGCAATCTCCGCAATGATCAGAAGGACAGCTATCTTCTGGAAATGCTCCAGCGAGAAGCGATGGTAGCGGAGGTTGCTTACTCCTATCCTGTTTGCGGATCTTATTACTCGGGTTACGACAACGTGGTTTTCAGGGATGAAGAGGGGGCGTTGAATTACGTTAACCAGCACCAGAAGGGCAACTGTATTTGCGTTTACTACGATCCCTGGCATCCCGAACGCTCAATGATCGAACCTGGAGCCGGATCCGCTCTTAAATACTCTCTAGCAGGAATCGCCTTTTTCTTGTTAGGGCTTCTCGTTCTGCTGGTGGATGGTAAAGGCCGCTAATGCCGTGTCGCCTATACCCTTGTTCCTTGGATTGGGTTCGGATTCGAGTCACTGGGCCCTGTTTTAGAATCAGGTCGAAGGTGAACGCTATGTCGTTCTGAAGCCGAACACGATTCCGTTCTGATTGCGAAAAACGTTTCGGTCTCAACGTGAACGCCGTTTCCGGTAGGAAGGCGAACAGGTCTCATGCGCTTGCCGGAATGGCGTTCGGTTTGGTGTTTTCCACAGAACAACAGGAGGTGCAGACGCCGGACGATCAGCCGGCATTGAAACGCCATAAATAAAGGAGATCAAGGTATGGCTCGGGAACGTTGGGCAGGGAGGGTTTTACAAGGGAATCGTCGGCGCCCGCCTGCAACCGAGTAGACCGCCAGCCGTTCCCGATCCGGATCAAAACCCCGGAGCAGCGGCTACAGCTGCAGAGTTACGAAGCTGCTGTCCATCAGCTCGGCGGGCGCTACAGTGAGCGTTGACTCCGCAGAGTTTTTGACCGACGGCTGCCGCCAGACGGCGTAGATGGCCGGGTAGACTAGTAATTCGAGCAGGAAGGAAGTGAAGATCCCGCCGACCATCGGGGCCGCGATCCGCTTCATCACTTCCGAGCCGGTGCCTGTGCTCCAGAGAATCGGCAATAACCCTACGCACATCGTGGCGAAGGTCATGAACTTGGGTCGCAACCGCTTGGCGGCTCCCTGGACTATGGCTTCCGTCAACTCCCCGAGATTACGAAGACGACCCTGCCGGATCGCCTCCTCATAAGCCAGGTCAAGATAAAGAAGCATGTATACGCCGGTCTCGGCGTCGATGCCCAGCAAAGCGATCAGCCCTACCCAGACGCCCACACTCATGTTGTAGCCGGCCAGATAGAGGAAGAAGATCGCGCCCACGGCGGAGAAAGGCACCGCCAGCAGGATGATCATCGTCTTCACGGTCGAGCGTGTATTGAGGTATAAGAGAAAAATTACGAGCAGCAGCGTCAGGGGAATAATCCGCGTCAGCCGATGCTTCACGCGGGTCATGGCTTCGTACTGCCCCGCCCAGGAGAAAGAGTAGCCGGGCTGAAGCTTCAGTTGATCTCGCAATAGGTCTCCTGCTTCGGCGATATAGCCAGCGGGATCACGGTCTGAGAGGTCGATGTACACATAGCCAGTCAGCATTCCGTTCTCATCGCGGATCATCGCAGGACCGCTGGTGGCGTGAATTTCGGCCAATTCTCCCAAAGCGATCTGCCGCTGTCCGGCAGGAACCAGGACTCGTTGAAGTGATCCCAGGTCGCTGCGGAAGTCTCTCATGTATCTGACGTTGACCGGGTAGCGCTCGCGACCTCGGACGGCAGTGGTGACATCCTCGCCGCCGATAGCATTCTCAACGGCGAGTTGTGCGTCTTCGATGCTCAATCCGTAGCGTGCCAGTCGCTCACGATTCCACTCGAAATCGAGAAAGTAGCCGGTTCCCGTACGCTCGGAGAAAACCGCGCGAGTACCCTTCACCCGACTGAGTATGGACTCGACGCGGGATCCGATCTGTTCGACCCTGCCCAAGTCTGCACCGGAGATTTTCAGTCCGATAGGCGTTCGCATCCCGGTCGTCAGCATGTCGATGCGGCCCCTGACCGGCATCGTCCAGGCATTTGTCACACCCGGCACCTTTAAGCTTTCATCCAAAAAGCGCACAAGTTCCGTTGATGAAATTGTGTCGGGCGTGATGTGGCGCAACAGTGGCTTGAGGAACTCGGGTGACCAGGAGGAATACCAGGTATCGACGTGCCGCCACTCCGACCGGGGTTTGAGCACGATCACTGTTTCCAGCATGGAGAGTGGCGCCGGATCCGTGGAAGTCTCCGCCCGGCCCGCCTTCCCCAGGACGCGATCAACTTCCGGAAAGCGCGCAAGTATGCCGTCAGTGGTTTGCAACAATTGCTGAGCCTGGCTGATGGAAATGCCGGGCATGGTGGAAGGCATATACAGGATTACCCCTTCATCCAGCGGCGGCATGAACTCTGAGCCCAAGCTCAGGAAAACCGGAATAGCCAGCACAACCAACGCAGCAGCGCCCGAAATCACAGCCCACTTGCGGCGTAGTGTCCAGCGCACAACTGGCTCGTAGATGCGGATCATCCAGCGGCTGACCAAGTGGTCCTCTTCCCGACGGATTTTTCCTACGAGCAAAGCGTTTGCAATCCGGCAGAGCCATGCCGGACGAAAATCGAAACGATCGACGCGCGCCAGCAGCAGGCGCAGAGCCGGATCGAGTGTGATCGCCATCCCCGCCGCAATCAGCATCGCGAGAATCTTGGTGTAGGCGAGCGGCTTAAACATGCGCCCTTCCTGTGCTTCCAGTGTCAGCACAGGCAGGAAGCTGATCGCGATCACCAGCAATGCAAAAAACGTAGGACCCGCAACTTCCTTGACGGCTGCGATTATCACCGCGCGATAATCCCCGCGACGTCCTCCTTTTTCCCAGAGCTCCAGTTTCTTGTGGGTCTGCTCCACAACCACAATCGATGCATCGACCAGTTCGCTGAATGCGATCGCTACGCCGGCCAGAGACATGATGTTGGCGCTGATGCCGAGATAACGGAATGGAATGAACGACGCCAGCACCACTACGGGCATGGTGACGATCGGAATCGCCGCACTGGGAAAATGCCAGAGAAAAATCAGGATGATCACGACGACGGTGACGATGACCTGAAAGATCGTCGAATTCACGTTGCTGATCGCGCGATGAATGAACTCTGAGCGATCATACACAGGCACGATCTTCACGCCTTCAGGAAGAGAAGGTGTTACATCGCCAATCTTTTGTTTTACCCGATCGATCACGGCCAAAGCGTTCTCACCGCTCCGCATGATAACGATCCCGGAAACAACTTCACCCTTGCCATCCAGGTCCGCTACACCACGCCTCAATTCCGGACCTTCGACGACCTGTCCCACATCCTTAATATGAATTGGAGTTCCGTCGGTGCTTGCTTCGAGGACAATGTTGCCAAACTCTTCGAGTGTCTTGGCGTAGCCGCGGCCGCGAACCATGTACTCGGTTCCTCCGAACTCGAGCAACCGCCCGCCGACTTCTTCATTACCGCTGCGCACCGCCTCTATGACCCGTCGAATCGGTATGCCATAGGCCTGCAGCCGGTTGGGATCCACGTTGACCTGGAACTGCCGCGTATATCCGCCGACGGGAGCAACCTCAGCCACGCCCGGTACTGAGCGCAGGTAATAGCGGAGATACCAATCTTGATAGGACCGAAGGTCCGCAAGGCTGTGCTTGCCGGAGGTGTCGACCAGCGCGTATTGATAAACCCAGCCAAGCGCCGTCGCGTCGGGTCCAATCTCAGCCTTCACACCGTCAGGCAAGTGCGACTGCACTCCAGACAAATATTCGAGCGCCCGCGAGCGGGCCCAATAAAGATCGGTGCCGTCCTCAAAGATCACGTAGACGTAGGAATAGCCGAAATCCGAAACTCCGCGCACCGTCTTGACCTTGGGCGCACCGACCATCGCCGTAACAATTGGATAGGTGACCTGATCCTCGATGATGTCGGGGCTGCGATCCCAGCGCGAGTAAATGATGACTTGCGTCTCGCTCAGGTCCGGCATGGCGTCGAGGGGCAACGCTTGCAGGGACCACCAACCGCCAATGCAAGCCAAGGTTGCACAGGCCAGCACAAGGAACTTGTGCTGCACCGAGAAATCGATAATGCGGTTAATCATGAATGGGGCCCAGAAGGATTTGCAGCAAGGTAATGGTCGGGCTGTTCACTGAATTTCCGCTTGCAACGATCGGAGCAGAAATAGTACGTGACTCCGTCACGGTTAACCGTATGGCCTTCTGCGACGGCTTTGGCTGGATCGATCGCCATGCCGCAGGCCGCGTCTTTCACTGTGTTTGTACTGACGGCGGTGCTGGTGTTTGACTTTGGCAGAACCTTTGGCTGTGGCTGTTCCTTCGGCGCCGACTCCACCGATTTCAGCCGGCTTTCCGAATCCACCAGGAAGGTTCCCGCGCTCACCACACGTTCCCCTTCGCTTAACCCCTTTACGATCTGTACGCGATCACCAAAGCGCCATCCCACTTCCACGTTGCGCGGTTCAAAGATGCCATTGGATCGCTCGACGAAAACCCGCCGCTCTCGCCCCGAATCAATGACGGAGTCGACGGGAACCGTCAGCCCCGCCGGTCGCGCAATGGGCAACTCCACATCCGCGAACATATCGGGCCGCAGAACGAAGCCGGGATTTTCTGCTTCCAAGCGAAGCTTCAGCGTTCGGGTGGCGGGATCCACCTGGGGAAGCACATTGCTCACCCGCGCGGTCAAACTCTTTCCCTCGCCCGATAACACAACGCGAGCTGCCGTTCCAGGACGAAAATGCTCTGCTTCGTTTCCCAGGATATCTGCAACAATCCACACGCGACTCAAGTCAGCAATCCGGTAGAACTCCGTGGAATGCTCGAAATGCTGGCCGGGACTGATGTTTCTCGCGAGCACAAACCCATCGACCGGGGAGACGATGTCGATGCTCTCAGGAAGAAGCCGGGTTTCGGCCATCTGCTGAATCTGCACATCGCTCATCCCAAGGTTGCGCAACCGGTCCGTGTACCCTTGTACGCTGCTCTGTCCCTGCTTCGATACCGCGCCTGGAAACGGCACCGTGCGCGAGCCATCTTTGCCGTTCGCGCCGGGTACCCCGGCGGTCGCCGCCAGAAATCCGGAAGCGACGGCGAGTATGTCTCCGCCATAATAAGTCGCGAGCTTCTGATTCTTCTTAACAAGTTCTCCGGGAGAATCGTTGAACGTCTGGCGGACAAAACCTTCCATGCCGGCGTTGAGCCTGTAGACCCGCGTTTCTTCCGGAAGGACACGGCCGAGCACACGGACATTCTCGCTGCCAGATGATCGTTCGACAGTGGAAACGCGAATCCCAAAAAGCTGCTGTTTCTCCGCGTCGATGCCCACCATGCCAGCAGGTATTGGGCCAGCGGAACTACCGGCGGCGATCGATTGCGCGTAGACGGGCTCCAGTTGCATGCCGCAATCCGGAGCTACTCCAGCGTGATCCGATTTGTAATCGGGATGCATCGGATCGACCCAATAGAGTACGGGACGGGAATCTTTGCTTGTCACTGCGGGAACGCGGCCGGTCCGATGCCGTCCTGCGAGGTAGGAAACGACCATCAGAAGCAAAACCAAAGCGGTGATTGAGATTCTCTTCATGAGACTACCTCGCTGAAGTACGCCCTTCACCCTCAGCACTAATTCGGAGAAGTCGAGGACGCGGGTGGGGTCACAGTGGATTGCGACGGTGCCGGCGTTGCCGGAGTGGCGCCTACAGACGCAGGCGCACTTCTCTCGGCGGCAACACCCGGACCGTCCTGTGCGGGACCCGTATTCTGTTTCGCATTCCTGGCCGCAGTCGCGGCTCTTTCTTCGGCTTGTTTGTACATTGCTGCGCGTCGTGCTTCCATATCTTCCCTGGCTTGAGTGGCACTGCGCAGTTGCTCGTATTGCTTATCCATATCGCTCAACATCAGTACCCACATTTCCAGATTCGCCTTTGCCGAGGGGTCCTTTGTGGCACTTGCCGAATTCTTGGCTTGCATTTGCTTCAACAAGGCATGCATCTTGGCGAGCGTGGCGCCCATTTCCTCCATGCGCTGGCGCGCCGAATTCTGCGCTCGCGCATTTTCGGCAAGCCCCTTCGCATTGCTGGTGGCAATAACTTTTCGCGAATTCAGGGCAACAGGACTTGCCGACCCCGCAGGCGACCCATTCTGCGCCCAGGTCATAGCCGTCAAAACCAGAACGGTTGCAGCTGCAGTTCGAAGCGTCATCTCGATCTCCTTGGCAACTGAGGTTGCCTGCAAAGTCTTATTCGGGCACTCGTCTCTGGGGAATTGCATTCACCCGCCCAGAAAATGCAGTCGTTCAATGGCAGAAAATTCAGGGGGAGGGACCCAAGCCTAACGCGGCATCGCGAATCGGGACTCATCGAGCTTCGGATTCGAGACGATCTCCTCGATCACGATCTTCTCCCGATCTTTGACTCCATCCACGGCCGTTTCTTCGAGGTAGGGCATCATCAATCCGTTCACAGATCGATAGTCACGCAGATACGTCGCGACCGGATGATATTTCCCGTCCAGGCGTCGCGGATTGCCTTCGACCTTAACTTCCAGGAAACTATCCGCGTCCAACCAAACGTGGCGTGCGTAGCCGTTCTTGTCGGTCACCTTCAATTTGTAGGCACTGCGGCCCTCGACTGGCTCTACGCCCGCCAGTTCAACCTTCTCGCCTTTGGCTACGTAGTCGATGAGTAATCCGTCGAGATCAGCATCGGTGGCGGCAGATTTCGTTTCTTCCGCAGTGTAGTTTTCTACCTCGTGACGATTGAGGAATGGACGCAACTTCCAGCCCTGCGAGCCGTTGTACACCTGGACGGCTGTTTGGCCGTTGAACTGAATCTCCACACGCTTCTTCCGACCGCGCTCCAGCTCCATCACAAAGGGGAGCTGCACCTGCTCCGCCGGCCTCTGGGGCATCTGGATTCCCTTTTTCCCGCCGGTTGGTATCACAAGCGCATCCCGCCTGTTACCTCCGGCGTCCATTCTTCCCTTCAGCTCGAGCGTTCGCACAGCCCGCCACGCAGATAACCCTCCGCGCGCCACGATATTCTTATCGACGATCTGGGCCGCGGTCAGCTTAGGAGCATTCCCTTTCGTCTCTGTTCCGGAAGCAGCAAGCGCTAGCGGAAGATACGCGAGTACGATCACTACCTGAGAGAACAGACTTCTCCTTCTCATCGAAGATCCCCTTTTTTCAATTTCGTTACTTAGCCTCGAATCCCAGTTAACGGAGACTCGACTTGGAGGAGGTTCATCAGTCGACAACAAGTCCGTCCGCGTGGAAGGTCCCGATAACGATATTCACTCGGTCTCCGCGCTTCACATGTCCGCCTTTATTCGAAAACAACATCCAATACTTTCTTCCCGCTTCGGGCGCCGCGGTCTGACGCAGCTTCCCGACTTTGTCCATTTGTGGAATTACCAACTTCACGTGCGCTTTTTCGTCGATCAGGCTGGGCTCAATTTTCTTGTCATTGAGCACCTTCGCTTTCTCCGGATCGAGCACCTCATATGTGAATCGAATAACTTCACCCGCTTCGGCCGATTTGACCGACAGGCCGTCAATTCCCCAGATCAGGCGGTAGTACGAGCCGGCCCGGCCCGCAAACCGGTCGGGATGAAAACTGGATCCTTTCGCGGTGCTGGCTGGCTTCGCCGCCGTTAACGACGGCTGAGCTACGGGTGACTTTTGCGTACTCGTGGAGGCAGGGGCACCGCTCTGTGCTGACAAAGCGCCGGACAGCAGGAGGCTGGCGAAAATGGCCGAGTAATTCATGGGGTTGTTGTTACCGCGGGGAGGAACTTCAGTCTAACACAATGGGGGAGGCGAATTCCACCGTGACACAAGAAATTTGTCCGCCGCTCCTGGATGGATCGCTCTTTGGATCCGAACCAAGGAGAGAATGCCATCATCTCCAGCTTCCCTGGGCGCCAGCGCAAGAGGGCCGCTGAAAAACCGCGAAACCTCGGAAATTAGCTACTTTTTAGTTTCCAGTGATGCCGCACACGTTTTCAATGCCTCGGCCGGCGGCTTTTTCGACAGTTCATCGGAACTGGCGACGTAACCCGCTTTGTATTCTCTGGTGGCGCGAGCTGCTCCGACCTCCTCGTCGGTGGCACCTTGAGAGACGTATTTCTTTAACTCCTGGTACTTCTCGGCCGACTTGGAGTCGATTTGAGAGCATGCATCGATCGCGCCTTCGATTCTGCCAAAAGCCTCGTTGGGAAAAGCCAGTTTCGCCTGTGCCAACAAGGGAAGGACAATCGCTGCGCCCAGAACCACAACACTATGTTTTTTCATGATCGTATTGTACCCCGCTTCTTGGATGCAACCTGATCCCTCTGTTTACCTTTCCTCGACGTCCTCGCAGGCGCTTCCTCCGTCAAGTAAAGACGGCGGATGCATTCCTGACTGTACGAAACGAAGCTGCTCACATTTATCGTGAGCAGCTTCGCGTTCTTACAGTTTCTCAGCCTGCACGATAACGGCTAGTTTGCCGTGCCGGTCAGGGTTGAGGATTGTGTCCCCGCGGCGTCAGTGACGCTTAACGTCGCATTCTTGACACCGGCCGTGTCACCCGTAGGTGGCGCAAACCGACCAGTGACCGTACAAGTCGCTCCCGGTGCCAGAGTGGTGGTGCTAGCGAGTTGCCCGCCGACCGCAGGACCGCAAGTCGAAAGCAACGGGACGGTAGCAAACTCCGTCGCTCCACCCGTTAACCCGTTCCCAATACCCGTCAGCGTCACGTTGCCAGTGTTGGTCAACGTGAACGCCTGAACCGGGCAGCTGAGAATGCCGCAGCCCCGGGTAGCGGTGGGGCTCCAGCTCGTTGGCGTCAGAGTCGCGGCTATCACCTGGGCAACACCTGTGCCGGTAAGAGCCACAGGCGAGTTGGTTACGGTGAATCCGCCGTTAGTAGTGATCGTAACCGATCCAGTCGACGCAACCTGCGCTGTCGGTGAGTAAACGATGTTAATCGTGCACGTCGTACCGTTGTTTAACGTTGCGCCGCAGTTGCCGCCCGCCCCACCCGCCGGTCTAGCGAACGGAGCCGTGACAGCGATCGCCAGGCTTCGCGCGCTACCCGTCGAGTTCCGGACGCTCAACGTCTGAGCCGCGCTCGTTGTGTTGATCGCCACATTTCCGAACGCCAGAGACGCAGGGTTGACGGCCATTGCCACGCCCGTACCCGTCAGAGACACCGGCGAGCCAGTTACGGTCGCGCCCGTGTAGGCGACGGTCAGGTTTCCTGAAAACGCGCTAACGGCGTTGGGCGAGAACACCACGTTAATCGTACAGGTCGCAGATACAGCCAGAGCCGCGCCGCAAGTGCCTCCTGCACCGCCACCCGGACGCGTGAACCGACTCGGGAAGGCGAAGGCTCCGCCAGCCAGCGCGACGTTGCCGGTATTGGTGACCGTCACTGTCTGCGCCGTGCTGGTGGTTCCTGTCGCCCAGCTACCGAAAGCCAGTGAGGTTGGGCTCACAGTCGCAGAGCGGGAAACTGCCAGACCCGTTCCGCTTAGGCTAACCGGCGAGCCAGTCACAGCAACGTTCCCCGTGATTGCTACGCTGCCCGTCGTGGCGCCTGCCACGGTCGGCGAGAATACGACGCCGATCGTGCAGGTTGCTCCCGCAGCCAGGGTAGCACCGCAGTTCCCCCCGGCCCCGCCCGTTGCACGCGAGAACGGTCCTGTGAAGGCCAGTGTCAGCCCTGTGAAGCTCGCACCGCCGGTGTTGCTCAGGGTCAGGTTCTGCGACCCGCTGGTCGTGCCCACAACCCAGCTGCCAAACGACAGCGAGGTTGGAGTCACAGCAACCACTGCGACGCCCGCGCCCTGGAATTCGACTGCGCCGATATCAATCCTATGAGGCGCAACCTGATCGGGACGCGGATTGCCGAAGAAGTCCTTCGACGGTGCTAGCGCGTAGTTCGGCGACGAGGCCGGGATCTGGTCGATGGCAGGCGAAGTCCCGAGAAGCGCGTAGTTCCCGAGCACCGTCTGGCCATTGGTGGCGAGCAATGACAGAGGGCCCCAACTCATATTGATCCAGTTGTTGCCTTCGTCCACCGTCCCCGCCGGAGTCAGGCTGAATACTGGCGTCGGCAGTGCGTTGGACTCGTTAGTACCGGGGGGTACCTGCCAGCCCATGCCGCCCCCCTCGGGAGGCACGCGCGAGCCGTTGCAGTACTGGCTTTTCAAGGCCGGGTTGGTTCCCAGATTGTTGGCGCCAGAGTAATCCGCAGCGTCGGTCAGCACAGAATATGACGGGGAGAGACTCGCCGTGACTCCATTGACAACGACGTGATTGCCCGGTCCGCTGTCGCCGCGCACGCCGATTTCCCAGTAGGTACTACCGCTAGTAGGGCATGCGCCGGTTGCCGCTTGGCTACCAACCGCCGAACCGTCATTGTTAAACAGCGTGACCACCTTCTGCTGGTTCGTGGTGCCCGGACCGAAGCCGCCCACACCGATTCTGAACGAGCGGTTCTGCCAGATCACGTCGTTCGCCAGGAGCGGAACCGAGTACTCCCGGCAAGATCCGGCCGTTCCGTGCCCCGCCGGACAGCTGAAGCCCGACGCAGGCAAGTTTGCATGCAGTATCGCGCTGTTGGTGACGCTGACCAGACCGGCGACCTGGGGGCACGATCCTGTCCCGTTGTTAATTGTGCAGTTGGTTCCCGGAGTGCTGGCCAATGGTGCGAACAGAGAATCAAAGAGCACGCCCGAGGACGCGGTGGAGTCGTTGGAGGCAATCGTGTTGTTCACGATGTTCACTGCCAGCGCATCCTGCAGGGATACACCAGCGCCATCCCATCCGGCAACGTTGTTGGTGATGATGTTGTTGGTGATGTTGACCGAGTTCCACAAGCATTTCCCAGTCGCCACGTTGGTACACGCGGTAAACCCGTTCGGGAAGTTGAGAACGTCCGTCCCGTTCACGTGCTGCAACCGCAAGCCGCCGCCGCTGCCGCTATCGGCTGCGTTGCCCAGTATCAGGTTGGCGTTGATCACAAGACCTGGACCGGTTCCGTCGCTCGGCGGAACCTGCGTCGGATCAGGAACGCAATCCACGTCGGTGGTGGTACCGCATGTCGGATCGAGGTCGGGGGCGCCCATGACCAACAAGCCGCCACCGTTGGTCGTGATGGTCGGATTGGTACTCTGGTTGAATAGGATCGAGTTGTGCTCGATATCGCCGTTCTTGCTGTAGCCGAGGTGAGCGACGCCGCCGCCGTCACCCGTGCTCATGTTGCCGCATACCCAGTTGTAGTTGAACTGGTAGTAGTCGGAGCCGTTGCAGAAGGTTACGCCGCCCGCTCCCGCCGGGGTCGACGAGAACAATTCATCTCCCAGCGAAGAATTCAAGGTGACGGAGTTGTTGTGGACGTTGACGTTCATGTTGTAGCAGAACGGCAGGCCCTGGTTGGTGACGTGGCCGGAGGCATTGATTTCGCAGGAATCCGGCGGAACCGGCGAAGGCCCTGCTCCCGCCAACTGAACGTCAACGTGTTCGCCCTGGCCAACGGTTATGCCGCCCGACAGCGTTCCCTGGTTGTTTTTCACCCGGTTGTTGGCGATCTGGATGTTGTGCCCCCAGGCGTGTACAAAGATGCCGCCGCCGCCCTGGGAACTATTCGAAAGGGTCAGCCCGTCAATGCTCGACGGGTTGCAATAGAAGTTGCTCGGATACGGATTGCTACCGTTGACATTGCAGTCCGCGGCCGTAAGAACCACAGTGCCCGTTGGGAAGGCAGCCACTGCCGCTCCTGAACTTCCGAACGGATCGGTTGAGTTCGCGGGGATGTTGACGCCCTTGCCCAGGACGGTGATAGCCGCGCCTTCGTATGCGCCCATAAGGCTAGGCTCGATCAACTGCTCCGCCAGGTTGCCGTTGAGGCTGGCATCCCAGCCGAGCACGGCTTCCATCGTTACCCGGTCCACAATCATGGACGGGAAATTGGCGTTCGTGCCTGGCAAGTTTGTCCAGCCCGTTCCAGGGCAACCGGCGTACGAACCGCCCGACGGTCGCCCGTCGGTCGTCAATCCAAAGAGACAGACAACCTGCTTGCGCCACGCATCCAGCCTACCCGCGGGATGTGTATTGGCGTTGATGATGCTGGAAGCGGCACCGACACCTTGTAACCGGACCGGCTTCCACATGATCACCATCTCGTTGTAGGTACCCTGAGGAACGATGATCATGTCCCCCGGCTTGGCGCCGTCGATCGCAGACTGAATCGTCTGGCCGGCAGTCAGCACGGTCGGCTTCTTTCCACCGATAGTAACCGTCACGGTATCGATAGACTGCTTGCCATTGTCGCCGCGGGTAATGAGCAATTGGCCGCAGCGTGCGTTCGATGATGTTCCTGAGTAGAACGCCTGCTGCTGGACGCTGCAAAGGCCCACATTATTGGGCGCAGTGACCGTTATCGTCGTAGGACTCCAGCTGGTTACCGTGGCGGTCTTGCCGCCGATCGTAACCGTTCCCCCCGGCGCCGGGCCGAAGTCGTAGTGACGGGTAATCGTCTTCTGGTTGTAAGGAGCGGTCGTGGCCCCCGGTCCAGTGTAGGCGTTGTTCGGGACCTGCTGGTCACCCAAGGCTGTGATTGTCAGGGTGTGGCCCGCGCCCGATCCGCTAACCCAAGGTCCGGCCACCCCATCCGATCCGATTACGGAACTGATGGAGGGTGTGGTATCCGGGTAAGAGCAATCCGGGTTGTTGTATCCCGCACCCGCGAAGGCAGACGTCGGCACCACAGGCGTATCGAAGTACCCAGTCTGTCCGGGCATGAACGGCAGCTCGTAGCAGAATTGGCTGTAGTTGGGCTGGTAGAGAGCGTCCGGGGTAGCTCCCGAACCCGGATCGTTCATGCACGTCACCATCATCGTGGGACCGTAGCCCGTCGGGTTCGGCGGGTTGACTTCCCAGGTCGAATAGCTCAGCCCGTTGTAGGAGCCGAACGCATCGGAATAGACGCGCGAGATTTCGTTACCAGTCCAATCCTTGACCGAGACCGGCAGGTACGCCGGGGCGAATTTCTCCCCGAACTGCGGCGAGAACGGATCGAATTCAGCGGTGAAGTCGTCGGTGATCACGCCCGTAAAGTGGGACGCGATGTGGGTCGAGGTGAAGATGTAGAACTTCGCCAGCGCCGAAGTCTGTTCGTCGAGCGTGACTTCCTTTCGATCGCACAGATTGCGGGTAGCGCCGGCGAACGGCGAGACTTCCGCCGAACCGGGGAACAGGCTGATGAAGTCTGGAACCACACGCGGTTCACCTACGCATGGCCAGAACGATTCCACACTTCCCGTGTCACCCTCATGGCTGGGCAGGTTGGATAGCCGTCCCAGACTCTGAGTCGTATTCTGTGCGGCACTGCCAGCAGCAATCTCCGCCTGGTCCGGCAGGATGAAGATATTGCCAAGCCCAGCAAACTGTTGGGTAACCGGCGCAATGTAGTTGTCGCCGATGAGGATGTTCTTGTCTTCTTCCTTCACCAGCTCGTATCCCGGCGGCACTACTACTTCCACGACATACGTGCCGGCAGGAAGCATTGGCGTGCCAGCCCGGAAGGGGTCAGTCGTGTCAGGATTCGGCACGCAACCCGTGCAATGCGAACCAACCGGTTGTCCGGTCTTCGGATCCAGAGCGTAATCAACCTGGTTGATTACGCTGGGGAAGGTATACATGCCGTCGTACGGCGCCGGCTGTAGCTGGTTCCAGTTGTGCATGCCGTCATAGCACTTGAACTGGGAGTGGTTCGGCAGCGCAGTAGGCGCAGGCCCGCCGTGCTGGGAGTTGTACCAATCCAGGTAGTTCGGCTGATCGCTCAGTCCGTAGAAGAATAGATCGCCAGCCGTCGTCGCTGTGGGGGCGGGGAGCTGGCCCGGGCAGTTCATGTTGGGCATGCCGTCCGTTCGGAAGCCTTGCGCCCAATCATCGAAGCTGGTGGTGTCGGTATAATCCACCAAGGTCAGGGTTTCAGTAAGGCCATCGGCAGCGAGGCCCTTCTTGTACAGGTTGACCCGGACGTGCGGGACCAGAGGCTCCCAACTGAGTTGCAACAGGAGCTGCGGATCATCAAAGGGTCGCGTCGAAGCGTATACGACGTGTCCATGGATGCCGCCGGTCTCGCCCGCGGCGAACGGCTTCTTGCCGAATTCCAGGAACGAGTTCTGTCCCGAGAAACCCTGCCAGCCGTAAGAACCATATGGGGTAGGCGGATCGATGCGTCCGGTGGACAGACCCGAGGCCGGACCGCTGGAGCCACCCGCAACCGGCCCGGTCGCGATCGAAGACCCGATGCAGTCTGCGTTGTTGCAATAGACCGCGCCCGGCACCCGCAGGTTGGTCGGCAAAGAAACGGTTTCAACAGTATTTGCAAGGGCGTTGGCGATAGTCGAGCTTCCGCCACCGAAGCCGTCGGTCGGACCGCCGGCGTCGTAAACCACGTGAACTCCCGTTGTCTTGTAGCGCGTCGAATCGGTCTCGATCGTGTACCAGTTGAACAGAGGGAACACCTCGTTGAAACCGGCATAGCCGTTCAGGTCGGTGTTGTTGAAGTTGGAGAAGCTGCCGTCGCGGAAGCGGATGTTGGTCGCCACCAGAGTGAGGCCGGGCTCCGCGTCGTTCCCATAGTTCGCGTTACATCCTGGGGGAGTATTGGTATCTGTGCACGGGACTCCAGTGGTGTCCTTCGTTGAGATACCGTCACCGTTGGTGTCAATGAAGCTCCGGGTGTAGATGTTCGCCTGCCACTGGTGGGCGGCAATCTCTCCCAGATCCGTATTCGCTGTCGAACCGTCCAAATTGACCGGCATCGAAATACCGTCGACCACCTGGTCGTTCCACTGGTCAAAGATGGTGACCTTATAGTTTCCAGATGGAATACCAGCGAAGCTGAATTGCCCCTGGTCGTCGCACTTGGCGAACGAGAAAGCCTCTCCGTCCGGGTCTCCGATAGCGGCATAGCATTGCGTGAACGCGTAGCTGTCGTGCGTGCCGCTGCCGTAGAGCCGCTCATCAGGTGTCCGGCTCATGCGCGCGGTGGTCACATGGCCTGTAACGTTATTGGGGCAGGGTTGACCGGCGCAAACTCCCGCCAGGCGGTCATTGATGATCTTCGGGTTGGCGAAGCCGATGGTTACGTGGTAACCCGCGGGCCCGAACTCCTGGAAATAGGCTGGCTCGCCGATTCGCATGAACGAATCGTGGGCTTTCTGACCGTCCAGGGTGTTGGTCTGCAACCACTCCTCACCGCGTGCAATCCGGTCAGCGGCGGGCGTGGCCATCACACCATATCGGCCCTGATAGAGGTTGTTGACCACCGCTTGCCCAGCCAGTGGTGACAGAGTCGCGCCATCCGATTCATAGGTCGGGCACGTAACAATCATGCCCACGATGCCCTTCTGGGAACCAAGAGGATTACCATCAAGCCCCAGGCCGGGGTGCTTCGGGTCCGGCGTCACATTAGCCGTTACCTGCGGCGAAATCGGACACGCATCCAAACCGGTGACCGGATCGATCGTTCCCGCCAGGCTGTTGGTTAGCGGCATGTTGAACATGTCGTAGGTCGGCTGGCCAGTCGCATCACCGGTGCCGCCGGCATCGTCAAACAGCGTGATCTGGAAGCTTCCCAGACCGGCTTCTTGGGGCGCTATCACGTCGATGCCACCACCCGCATCGTGTTCGCCGTTGAGCGGCCAGTCGTCCTGGAACACAAACACGCTAAGCTTTGCCGGTGGGTACGGGCTTGGTTGCGTCAATATGCTGACGGAGGTCTGTCCAGCAGCAATGGGAGCGCCGCCCATGCCGTGGCCGCAGACTCCTCCATTTACACCTGCACAGTCGGGAGATCCGGCATATCCCGCGTTAAATGGATCGGCTGCGTCACCCGGCAGCACCGAGATGTAATAGCGCTTCGTTGGATCAAGGTGTACCTGATCAGGCGTAACCGCCGTAAATCCGTTCCCCGTCGCGTCGGGCCGGCAAACGCCATTGCCTACGTCGCAAACGACGTTGCCCAGACTTCCCATCGTCTGGCCGCCTTCGCACGACTGGGCCCCGGTGCAACCGGTGGCGACCAGCGGCATGTGGCTGGTATGGAAATTGGTCCCGAAAAGGATCGGAGAAGATGACGACGTGGCGGTTGCTGCCGCACCGCTGATCGTGGGGCAGCCCGCCGGCAGCGGATTCGCCGTGCACTTGGGGTCGACGTAGAAGGTTTGATCTTCTTCGATGACCCACCGGTAGTCGGTGATTGTTGTGGTGTGGTCCGCGCCGTCCAGAACCGTCACCGCCAAACCGCTTCCCGTGGGGAAGGTCAGCGTTACCTGTCCGCTGCCGGTCGTCCCCACTGAGTTCTTCGCAGTGAAGTTGAAAGTGTAAGTACCCGGACCAGTCGCCGTGGCAGTGAAGCCGCCATTTACGTCTGCGATCACGGTTCCGTTCGTTCCGTTTGTCGCGGCGGGCGTGGCCGTGACTGGAACCGAGGTGTCAATCGTCAGCGGCAGGCCTTGTGAGTCTGTACAGGTGGCCAGCGCACCGGGTGTCTTGATCGCCAGGTACCTTGCGTTACTGGCGGTGAAGACGCCGGGGTTACAAGCAATCGTACCGCCCGTGAGAGCCGAGGAGCCCAAGGTCACTGTTGTGCAAATCGTAGTAGTACCGTTCGCACAATATCCGAACGAGTCCGAGGTCATAGTCCCGGTGGGGACATACGTAAACGTTCCGTTCGCGTTGAGAGTGACCGTTCCGTTCCCTGCCGGTTTCGTGAGGTCGAGTTGCACGCCGAAGACATTCACGTCGTTGGCGATGACGCCTTTCGATGGATCCGACACAGTGAGCGTCTGGCCCGCGACAAGCGCGTTATAGGTGTCCGGGTTGACCGTCGCAGCTGCAAATGCACCGGTTCCCGCGGCGACCGGGAGCCCGGCGCCATTGATACCGATGTACGCCAACATTCCGGAGTCTCGGTTCGTGGAGTTGCCCGACAGACTCAACTCACGATCGTAGACGGGAAGCCCACTCCCACCCGCGGCGGGAGTATTGATCATGACGTCGTAGGTCTTGCCTGCCGCCATGAAGACTTCGCTCTGCACACGCGCAATACCGGGCAGTGGATTACCATCTTCGGCGATCAGCGAGAAGCCCGCTGCTGCCGACGTAGCGCTGCCAGTCTGCGCTCCCACGATCGAGGGCACATGCATACGCAGGCCAGCGTTGACCAGGCGAACCAACACGTTGCCAGTAACCCCTGTGGCAGGCGCAGCCGGGAACAACGAGTTCGTGGCATTGGTCTTGTCAAATGCTTGACCGTTGATGAGGTAATACAGCGGAGTGTAGTTCACGGCCGGCGGATAGCAGGCCAACGCTCCACCGCTGCAGGTATTGCTCGCAGCCAACTGCAGGGCCGCATCGGCGGACGCTCCAGTTCCACCGCCACCGCTAATGATCACGTTGGGAGCCGACGTGTAGCTCCCACCATTGATGATATTGAATCCGGTTACCTGCTGATAAGTCGAACTACTTGGATCGCTGTCGACAAGCGCAGTAGCTAATGCGCCGCCCGTTCCGCTGAAGCTGACCGTAGGCGCGGAAGTGTATTTTTGTCCGCCGTTCAGCAAATTGATGGATGTAAGAGGTTGCGCCGAATACGGCCCTAGCGTTGCAATCTCGCTGAAACCCGTGGTCTTGACCGCAGCGTCGACTGCCTTGTTCTGGGCAGGATCGATTTCGCTGAACAGCAACGGAACGTCAGCGTTATAGGCGACTGCTGGAGTCGTCCCAACCGCCGGATACGCTGTTCCGGTGGCGCACCCCGAGATCGTGTCCGTGGGTGAGCAGGTGACCACCAACATGCCAATCAGGCCCATCGGAACCTGAATGGATGGGTGCGTGCCCGACTCGAGCAAATATGTGCCGGGACGCGGAGCGGTCCAGGTAAGCGGACTCCCCACTGCCGTTGCAGTCCCTCCAGCGACTTCCGTCGCAAACGACTGAACGCGATTCGGCTGAGACGGCGGAACGAATACTGGACCGGTGTTTGCGATCGGCCAGGTCGTCGAGAGGTTCTCGTGAGCCGGACTCGCATTCGAGGTCCCGGGTTTGCCCAACCCTCCGCCCAACTGGCCGGCGATCACGATGGAAGTCGGGATCGCATTCCCGTTGAAGACCAGGCTATTCGTGAGGTTGATCGCGAGGCTCTGTCCGCTCGGCACTGTGATCACGACTGGAGACCAGGCTCCCACCGGCGCGTGAGTATTCAGTGCCGCGCAAGTTGCAGTCGAGCCCGCCACGGCCGTGCCGCAGCTGTAGCCCCACATGGGCACGATTGAGCCATCCGGCATCGTGAGAGTGGTCGGTCCAGCGGTCAGGTTGACCTGCTGCTGGGCAACCGCCAATGTCGCTCCGAGGAGGAGAACAAGTGTTCCGATTACTGCTGTCTTTATACGATTGGTGAAGTGGCTGCGTTGCATTTCTCTCTCCTCTGACTAGTTGGTTTCGTCAATCACGAATTCCCGGGAATCGACCAGCATCATCATCAGCATTCCGCCCGGGAATATGTTGTTGGTTGTGATCTCGCGCTCGTTATGCGAGTGCCACATGAAGGCAAAGCCGGCTTCGCCCGATGGTGAATTGGCGATAGTGCCTGAGGGAGGTGTTGTACCGGTGTTGCCGCACGAACCGGCCGCAGAACCAGCGCTGCATCCCGTCGCGCGCACGGTCGCGTTCGGACCCAGGTAAGGACTACCGCCGTACCAGGCGCCGTTGGTGAAAATGTTGGCATCGGGTAATGTCGCAGGGCCGCCGCCGGCTACATCACCAAATGGAGCCACTTGCAGCGGCTTTTCGTGATCCTGGCACCACTCGAAGTAGTTGATCGCAGTAGGGGCCCCGGTGTTATACCCGTTTGCGTCGGGAGTGCACGTAAGCTTGGCTAATGGATCATTCGACGCCGGGTTGTGACCGTATGCATCCCAGTTCAGGCCCTTGGCGGTCCAGTAGAACAGACCGTCCATTGCGACGCCTGGAGTTGTCGTCGTGGTGAACAGCAGCGGTCCAGCAAGGCTGTTCGGATCGCTCTGGCTGAGAATCAGATTTCCATCGCGTGCCAGAATGCGGACGTGGTTGCCGTGCTCGTGGAACGGGTGTTGCCACCTGCCCTGGCCGATGATCCGCAACAACGTCACTTCGCCCGGATGCATGTGCGGGTCGCCGTTGTAGGGTTGATGCGGGTACTGCTGGGCATAATTTGGATCCATGTCGTCAGGCATGGAACGCCCGTTGATCATGAAGTACGCCGGGTGATAAGGCTCGGTCGGCACGTTCAAACTGCAACCTGCCGCTCCCGCCGTGCAACTGCCCAGAGCGGCCACCTGTAGTTGGGCCTGGTGGTGAATATTGGGATCCATCTCCGAGAACTGGAACAGGTATTCGCGGTCATAGCACGTTGCTGCGTGATCATAGGCAGCGTGTGCGAGTCGAAAGTCGCTTTCCTTCCAAAACGCCTGCGCCGTGACGTTCGAGGCGTGAACTCCGCCGTCGCACACTGAAGGAGGGTTGGCAGGAAGCACGATGATGGCTCCGTACAGTCCCATTTCCACCTGCAGATCGCCCTGAGTTCCGCTGTAATAGGCGCGGGTTCCGGGTGAGGAGGGTGTAAACGTGTAGGTCACGGTGTTCCCGGGCGTGGCCTCGCACGTCAGCAATCCTGGCTGACCCACAACCGGGGTAGCCGAACAGCTGGTGGTCACATTGAATCCGGGAAACAGAATCGACGTATCTCCTGCGGAGGTGGGCAGGTTGTTCGTCAGGTTGACCGTCACCGGTACCCCTTCCGTCACGATCAACGTCGGTCCCGGAATCTGCATGGAGTTACAGAAGGTGCTGGAAATAGCGGCCGGAGCATAACCGGCGGGCGCTCCACTGCAACCGTATCCCCACGAGTACACCGCTTGTCCATCGGGTTGGCTGATATACGCCGCCTGCGCGGTCAGATTGAAGGTTGGACCGGTGATTCCAGGAGCCGCCGCGTAGGCTGCAGGGGTGAGCAAGAGCGCGAACGCTATGGTCAGCCCTAAGAGCAATTGTGTCTTCGAGATCGTATTTTTCATGTTCGTCGCCCTCATTGGCTGAGCTCCTACTGACATGTGTTATGGACAGTGTCCAGAGTGCCGATACAAACCTCGGTCATCAGGCCACCGAAGTTCTCCGCGTCGTTCGAAAGGTGATCGAGATTTGGGGTGTAGAGATAGAACAAGCTACCTTGGGGGTACTTCGTCGAATCGCTGGCGTCGAGAATCAGGTCCAGCGATTCGCCACCGCCGAGCGTGATGGAGTTGGTGTTGTAGTTCATGTTGTTTCCGGCCTGATCCCGAAGCAGCTTGGCGTTATACCCGACCACCGTCATCGGGATTCCCAAAGAAGCCAACGTCTGATACTCGGAAACATCCAGATCGGAAATGCGCAGCAGGGCCCTTCCCCCCACGGGGATATTGATGATCGCGTTCAGCGGCTGTGAATAGTGCATCACGCCGTCAGACGACATTGCCGTCTGCGGCCCCGACCGAACCGTGTCGGGATAGCTGCGGCCATTGAGCAGGAAATACTTGTCCTTCATATCGGCAAAGCCTTCGGGGTTGAACGTCATGCCGACAAAGTGGAAGTTGGGATCGAAGCCATGAATCTGGATGGGGTACTCGACGTCGTAGCAGGTCGATCCGTCGCCGTCGTTGTAGACATACTTTGGCTGCGCAGTTGAGGGCGCCAAACCTCCGGCACACAATGTGCCCGCCGCTGCTCTGGTTGTCGAATTCACAGCCGGCACTGGATTGCTGCACAACACATCGCTGCTGTCGCATTTCGTGCGCAGATCACTCTGCTGGGTTACAAGTGCAGCACGAAGGTTGTTTCCAGATGGCACTCGATTCTGCCGCGGCCGCACATAAAGCTGTCCGACCATGCCCATCTGCAGGTGTTCTGGAGGGGTAATGTGGCAGTGCCAGAAGTAGGTCCCTGCATCCGGCGCCAGGTAGTAGTAGGTGAAGCTGCCGCCAATATTGATGGCGACCGAAGCGTCTGGCACACCGTCGTAGAAAGCCGAAGCGTTCGGATATCCGTGAAAGTGAACCGTGTGCTGCTCGAACAAGTCGGGCCGCATGATCATGCCGACATTCGACAGGGTGAGGAAGAATTCGTCGTCTTCGTCAATCGCCATCAACGGCGCCGGAATGTTGCCGTTCATTACTCCGACATCCAAGATTTGACGCGGATCCACGTGGCCATCGAGGCATGAAGGTTGCCCGGTACCACCGCACAGACCGGCCGCCTGCCGGTCCGCATCGGGAACCAGGCCCACCGCGCCGTTAAAGGTAAAACCGCCGAGAGTTCCAGGGTCATTGGTCCCAGCATCATTGGCGCCGTCCGTCGTCGCGGGATCGCCAGGCTGAAACGCCCCGCCGGGGTAGACACTATTGAACACGTCGGGGAACTGAGTCCCGGGCTTGCCAGCCGCGATGTCCGCGATTCCAGACAGTGGTCCGAACGAGAACATATATGTCTGGGTGCCGTCGCCCATTGTCGCGTAACCGTCGCCGCCGGCGATCTGCTGGCACTTGATCGCGCCGTTCACAGAGGTAGCTGATGTGTATTGGGGTTCCGAATTATTGTTGGCAGCTACTGGGTGGGTGATCGTGCTCGTCGGGCATTGCACACGGAACGACTGCGCACTCACAGTCACCGTCGCCAAACCTAGGAGAAAAATGGGCAACCAGTACCGACACGTATTCCTCATGGCTTTGCAGCCTCCTTCGTGGGCGGAAGCTTGTCTCTCCGCTCCAGTGCACCTACGCTTTTAATGGGGGCGGGTCTGTGCGCCGTCCGATGACCGGAAGATGAACCAATCTTCCACGTACCTGGGGGACTCGGACGGATTGCGTTCCCCAAAACCCGTGGCGTCACAGTACTAGGGGGTTATTTGTAACTCTTTGCGTTTAGGCAAATACAAATGTAAAGTTTTGTAAAGCAACGCAAGATTTGTAAAATGCGTATAGAGATATTACCGATGTGTTTACCGCCGATGAAGGAGTCGCACAATTTAGTCACCTCCGGCAGCTCTAGCCGGAACCGAATATTAAGAGACTCTTCTTTGCTGTAGCGCAAATACCCCGACCCCGGCGTGATTTATCACTGAATGACTATTGTTTGTACCCACGGCTCAGCCGGTTCGTTGGGTACTATCAAATTGCTCCCCCAGGTTGTCTCGGCACGGCAAGCGATGAACCCCAGAGTTTCAGGCATGCACGTCGAGACCTCATCCGATTCCTAAATTGGACGTACACAAACGGACACTATGAAACGTGCGCGAATTTTCGCAGCTCTCATTCTTCTGGTTTCATTCTCTGTGGCCGCTCACGCGGATCAGGCCAGTTCCGCCTTCAAAAAAGGCGTTCAGGCCGAAAGCAAGAACGACTATGATGGGGCCTTCCAGGCCTATAGCCAGGCGCATTCGCTGAAGCCGAAAGATGCGAAATACTTCACCTCTTTCACTCGCATGCGTTTCTATGCGGCTGTGCAGCACGTCAGCAAGGGAAACGCACTGCGCGATAGCGGCAAGCTCCAGGAGGCGGTAGCCGAGTTCCAGCGGGCTGCCGAAATCGATCCCACCAACTTTGCGGCTAAAACCGAAGCGCACCGCACCGAAGAGATTATAAAGAAGCAATTACGCGCCGCCGAAGAGACGCCCAAGAAGGAATTGCCTCTCGACAAGATGGCACAGGAAGCCGCGGGTCCCGTCGAGTTGCAGCAACTGTCGAACACGCTTATCAGCCTGCGTCTCACGGAAAACGCGACCATGGTCTATAAGACCATCGCGCACCTTGCTGGAATCAACGTTTTATTCGATCAGGATTACAAACCATCGAAGATCACAGTCGAACTGAACGACGTCACATTGCGCGAAGCACTGAACACGGTTGCGTTGCAGACGAAGACTTTTTGGACTCCCGTTTCCAGCAACACAATCCTGATTGCGGCAGATACGACGGCAAAACGCAAAGACATGGAAAATTCGGTGATGAAAACGTTCTACCTCAAGAACGTTTCCACTCCGGCCGAACTACAGGAAGCCGCTGCCACATTAAAGAGCATTCTCGATCTCAACCGGATCCAGTTGGTTCCCAATCAGAATGCCCTGATCCTGCGCGGAACAACCGACCAGATGGTTCTCGCGCAGAAACTGCTGACTGATCTCGACAAGCCGAAACCCGAAGTAGTCGTCGAGATCGCCGTGCTACAGGTCAGCCGCAGCCGCATTCGCACTCTCGGCGTCAATCCGCCAACCTCGGCCAATGTTGTGCTGGTCCCGGGTACCGGCGGCAGCAGCGGCAGTTCTGGCTCGGGTGGATCGTTTACGATCAACACTCTCAGAAATCTGGACGCCACGAATTTCCAGGTTAGCATCCCTGGTGCATCGGTGACGACTTTGATGAGTGACAGCAACACGAAACTGATTCAGAATCCGGAAATCCGAGTCCTTGACAACGAAAAGGCAACGCTGAAAATTGGCGACCGTGTTCCCGTCGCGACCGGATCCTTCGGAGCCGCGGCGGGCGGCGGCGGCGTCAGCGCACTCGTCAACACCCAGTTCCAGTATCTCGACGTGGGCGTCAACATCGACATTACCCCTCATATCCACTCGGAACATGAAGTCACCTTGAAGATGACGTTAGAAGTTTCGTCGGTGAGTGGAACGCAAAACATTGGCGGAATCAGTCAGCCCATCATCGGACAGCGGCGCATCGAGCACGAAACCCGCCTCCGCGATGGAGAGGTCAACCTGGTTGGCGGCATTCTGGAAGACACGGAAACTAATTCCCTCAGTGGATATCCCTGGCTCACCAAGATACCAATCCTGAAATACCTCTTCGGACAAGAGGACAAGCAGCGGCAGGAAAACGAAATCGTGTTCGCGATCACTCCTCACATCGTCCGTGCACAGGAGGTGACCGACGACAATTTGCGTGTAGTCGATCTCGGTCGTGGCACCTCAGTCACTGTGGGACACACGGATCCAAGAAGGAATGCTTCAACTCGTGCCCCGAACACAATGGAGCAGACTGCGTCTCCCAACTCTCCGAATCGCAACGCGCCGCAGAAGGCCGTCACTCCGCCCGCCGCGTCTCCGAAGCCCGAACCGTCAAAGACACCAGCGCCCGCGCAGATCCCCAGCGCTGCCACCACAACCACTCTGATCCGTCCGGTCAAGGCAACGCCCGACGAACAAAAGTTGTCGCTCCAACCACCGGAACGGGCCAAGCCCCGATCTACCGAAGCGACCGCGGATCCCTGCCCCTATGGAATGCACTCCATTGGCACCCAGTATGGAGTCCTCAACTGCGCTTTTGATTGATAGTCAGTGCCGGGACGTACGGCACGCTGAACTTTAAGTTGAATTCCCTGCCCGCTTGATTGTGAGCTTTGTGCCTCTACTGGCTATCGCCCAAACCACCCGAACAGTCCAACTCCAGCCCATCTAAGCTATCGCAGATCTCAATCCGATCGCACAACAGCGTCGGCACTCCCCCTACAGAGTTTCTCAACTGCGCTTTCGACTGATAGGCGGTGTTAGGACGTACGACGGGAACTCTCGAAGCAGAGTTCCCTGTCAGCTTGATTGTTGGGCTATGGTGCGGATCTATGCGGAGCGCTCTTCGGCTTGAGAAATCAGCGCCAGGGCAGCGAAGTCCTGCACCAGAACTGACTCCCGACGAACCCTGACGATGCCTCGGGTCTGCCACTGGCAGAGAAGGCGGCTTACCGTGAATAGCGTGGTCCCGGTTAATTGCGCCAATTCCGCGCGCGACAGTGTGATCTCGAAATGACCGTTATCGGTACAGCGGCGCAGCCGATCGGAAAGGCGAACGAGTTCGCTGCTAAGCCGCGATCCTACTTTCTCCGTGGAAACTTCCCGGAATCGCTGTTCCATCTCGAGCAGACGCTCCTCGAGAGCCCGCACCGTGTTTCGGCGGAACGTCGGAATCCGGGCCAGCAGTTTCTCAAACACTGCCGCGTCCCACACCAGGGCGACGCACGACTGGACAGCCTGCGCGGTCGCACAATGGCTACAGCTCACGCAGACGCGATAAGAGCCCACGATCTCGCCGGCAGCATTCAGGCGAAGAATTACTTCATTGCCATTGAGCCCCATCTGGGTCACTTTCACGATGCCGGAAACTACCATCGTAACGTGACGCACAGGATCGCCTTCACTGAAGATGGTCTCTCTTTTGTCAAAACGTTTTTCGCGGGCAGCCCCGAGGATAAGGTCAAGCTCGGCGGGAATGACTTCCGCAAAAAGCGCAAACTGCTTGGCCATTTTGATTTTTTCGCTCAGCACGCTTAGGTTTCCCCCAGTCCCTTCGACAACAATCTTTCGAGAACAATTGGCCCGGTTTTAAACTCAACGCACCGATTCGAGGCGGCTCGTTAGCCAGTGACACTTACGCCAGAATGTGGGCCCTATGAGAATGCCTTCGCCCCCAGTCATGGTCAATTACACTGTCGGGGGAGGGAAATAGCACTCTTGGGGGGATTCTTCCCGGAATTAGACTACCTTGGCCACGGTCGACAGGTCTTGGTACGGCAGTAACAAAATCTTTGATTACTTCAAGATCCCGGGGATGGGCGGGAGCACCGATATGGATCTACAAACCCTACTGCGCGCGGCGCTGGAGGAAGCGCGACTCGGACTCCACGAGGGTGGATTACCAATCGGATCGGTGCTCGCCGACCCGCAAGGGCGCATTCTGGCCCGCGGCCACAACTTGCGGGTCCAGAGCGGTGATCCGACCGCGCACGCCGAAGTCGTCTGTATCCGTAATGCCGGCCGCAGGCGCGACTGGTCTCAGTTGACACTCGTCAGTACGCTGAGTCCATGCGTGATGTGTACCGGAACCAGTTTGCTGTACAGAATCCCGCGAGTGATCATCGGAGAGAATCAGAATTTCCTGGGTGCGGAAGAACTGTTCCGCCAGCAGGGCGTGGATCTAACACTCATGCAGGATCCGGAATGCATTCAGATGATGCGGGAGTTCATACGCGACCATGCTGATTTGTGGAATGAAGATATAGGCAAGTAGAGCAGGTGCGCGAGATGCCCTTAATCCGTTGGAGGCTGCTGTGCAGGCTTGGCAGACGAAGGGACCTCGCTGGCCGGCAGGATTCTGCGCAGATCCCACCGGCAAAGTGGACAGCGCGTCGCGACCGAAAAAACGATATGACCAAAGGCGACACAGTTCGCGTTCATGCAGGTTCTCATGTTAAGACTCTTGACTTCACAGCACGCCCTCCACCCTTATTGCAATCACGCTAGCACGGCTCGCCGACGATCGCGTCCTTCTTTTCGATTGTGACTGATTGAATTTTCTTCTAGGACCGAATGGAGCGCCGAGTGCTACCTAAGCCAGACCCAGACTCGGGGCCGCAGTGTCTACAATCGTCTTGCCGATCATGAGTGAAGCCGTCGCCGCAGGAGAAGGAACATTGAGGACATGCAGCACCTTACCAGAAGGCACAAACTGAAAATCGTCAACCAACGCGCCATCTGGCTTGAGCGCCTGCGCCCGAACTCCAGAGCCGCCCGGAACCAGATCACTTTCCCGGATCTCAGGCAGTAATCGTTGCAGCGCTCGAACAAACGCACGCTTTGAGAGGGAGCGATGCCATTCTCCCAGCGCATGACGCCAGTGCTTTCCGGCCATGCGCCAGAATCCGGGGAACGCGAGCGATGACGCCAGATCGCGGACGCTGATGTCGCTGTGCCGGTATCCTTCGCGTGCCAACGCAAGCACCGCATTCGGGCCCGCGTCGACTCTGCCCGTTATACGGCGGGTGAAATGCACGCCCAGGAATGGAAAGCGTGGGTCCGGTACCGGATAGATCAGCGCCCGCACCAGCGACGAGCGTTCGGGAGTGAGGTAGTAATACTCTCCTCGAAACGGAATAATCATGATTCCAGGATCATCCCCTGCCATGCGCGCAATGCGATCGCTGTACAGGCCCGCGCAGTTGATGACCGAACTCGTCACAAACGCACCCACGTTGGTTTCGACTACGATTTCCTGTGCGGAGCGCTTAATCCCCGTGACGGCAATAGAGGTTCGAACCGTCCCTCCATTCGCGACGGTGAGTTGCGCATACTTTTCGCAGACCAGGGCGTAGTCGGTCACTCCTGTGGAAGGAACCAGCAGCGCCTGCAATCCGCTCGCGTGCGGTTCAAGTTCGCGCAACTCTTGCGAGCCGATCAGGCGAAGCCCTGTGAGTCCGTTGGCCTCGCCGCGCTTGCGTAGTTCCTCCAGCCGCGGAAGCTCATCTTCGCCCGTGGCGACGATCACCTTGCCGCATACATTGTGGGGAATCGCATGTTCGCGGCAGAACTCCACCATAGCCGCCGCTCCCGTAACGCACAGACGCGCCTTCAGCGAACCGGGCTTGTAGTAGACACCGGAATGGATGA
Source organism: Candidatus Sulfotelmatobacter sp. (assembly GCA_035279505.1). GTDB lineage: Bacteria > Acidobacteriota > Terriglobia > Terriglobales > Acidobacteriaceae > Sulfotelmatobacter. The sequence goes on from DATEHP010000338.1 coordinate 28,504, forward strand.
CACCGCTATTATGGCCGCTCTGGTGGCATGCAACTTTATCTTCTTTCTCCACTAGCAAAAGCTTCTGGCGCGGAAACCGTCGCGTGATTTCGAGCGCGACCCCGAGTCCGACTGCGCCCCCACCGATTATGATTACGTTGTAGTGAGAATCGGTCATGCTGGCGGTCTAGGAGCGATGTCCACGAACCGCATGTCGTTCGCTACGAAACTCTTCAGTTTACGACGAGTGTAACAGTGGTGCTTTGCCCGGCATCGGGGGGCGTTCCTGAGGAGGTACCAGTAACCGTGATGCGATAGGACGCGGGAGGAGGCGGTTGTCCACCACCCCCTCCTCCGCTCACACCGGCACACGAGACAAATGCAATCATCATCAGACAGAGCACGACGCAGCCTAACAATTGCCGCGCCTTCGTCGGACTTCGATTTCCCGAAGCGCCCGCGCCAATCACAATCGCTGCCAGCGGAATCCACATCGCCGGTGGAGGAAAGCTCCCCTGCACCGGCATATCGGAGTGGGCACTGTTTACCCTCGTCGAAATGTTCATGACCACGTCGACCGCTGAATTTCCTGGAGTCACCGGCGTCGACGGATTAAAGGCGCATTGAGCCCCCGCCGGAAGCCCAGTGCTGCAAGTAAGCGCAATGGCACCACTGAAAGACGAGCCTACTGGTACGACCCTCAGCGCATAAGCGCCGCTTGTCTGTCCTGCGGTAACCATCTGGCTGGCCGTCGACGAGGTCACCAGGAAGTCCTGCGCGACCGTCAGCGAAACGTTCACGTTGTGGCTTGGGGCTCCGGTCGTGTCCTGGCTATTAATCTGGATGTTGTACTGGTTCGCGTTCGCATCGTTGGGAACATTTATGGTTGCGGTGAGACTTATCGTTCCTCCGCTCGCAAGAGTGAGCGGATTCACCGGGGTGAGCGTACACATGGCTCCTGGAAGCGAAGTAGCATCGCAAGTGGCGTTGATTTTTCCGCCGTAAGAGAAAGTGGAAGTCAGCTGGAGGTTGGCTTTTGCCTGCGCCCCGGGAGCTGCCGAGAGCGTCCGCGTACCAGAGATGGAGTAATCCCCGATAGTGAAGGGGACCGAAAGCGTGTGCACGACTGATCCCGAAGTTCCATTGATCGAAAGCGTGTATGCACCGGCCACAAAGAAAGAGCCGTTGATGGTCAGAGTCACGGTTGCAGGAAAGCTGCTGACCGACGCCGGATGAACGCTGCAACTTCCCGCGCCATATGTGGCAGGACAAGTTAATGTCACTGTGCCGCTGAATCCGTCTTGCGAAGCAATGGAAATCGGTCCGTTCACGCCCGTGCTCCCGGCGTTGACGGCGGGGAACGCGCTCGGTTCGCTCAATACAAAGTCAGGATTTGCGGTCACGATCAGGTTGAACGAAGTGGTCAAAGGCGCCGCAGCTCCGCTCGTCGTCGCTTGCAGAGTTACCGGATACGTTGCGGCAACCGTCTCGGCCGGAACCACAACCCTCGCGGTCATGCTCACCGGAGATCCCGATCTTGGATTCACTATTGATCCAGGAGTCAGGTTGCAGGTGGCGCTGGGAATGGATGAAGTGCATGAAATCGTGACGCTCTGGCTGAATGATCCCGCTGCCGTGACTTGAAAACTGACTGGCGAAGAAGTACTCCCGCGCGAGACCGTCACGCTGGTTGGAGAGGGCGTAGTGATTCCAAAGTTCAGAAGATGGAGAGTCAGGGGGATTGTATGCGTAATGTGACTTATGTCAGCCCCGGTTGCCTTCAGATTAAAGGTGTAGTCTCCCGCTGCCCCACCCACGGCCAAGGTAAACGGAGTTTTGTTGCCGGGAGAAAAACTCGCTGGAGACGGCGCACAGGTGCTCGGAGGTGCAGTCGTACCAGAGGTGCAACTCAGCGTCACTGAGCTTGTGTATCCGTTTACGGCAGTCATCGTGCCGTTGAAAGATCCCGTCTGTCCCACAAAGGCCGTGAGCGGAGTATTCGAAACGGAGAACTGGAAGTCCGGCGTGATCACCAGGTTGAATTGCCACATGCCGCGTCCATAAGTAGAGGCACGCAGCAGTTGTTGTCCTCCGTGATTGAACACCGCCAGTGCCGTGACCGCAACGTTAGGAAGAAACCCCGCCTGATTTGTGCCCGGGTTCGGCCCCAACTCAGTCCAGTTGGGCGCGGCGGTCGGACTCGCGAACACACCTACGTCAGTCGCCACAAACACCTGCGACATGGGTGCGTAAACGACCACGGCATTGGCCGGCGAGTCCGGAAGGTTGCCGGTGAAGTCACTCCAACTCACGCCGGCGTTGGTTGTTTTCCATACGTGCCCTGCCCCGCCGGTGAAGCCCATGATCGTAACGTAAGCCGTGTTTCCCGAGGCGTCGGAAGGATCGATGGCCACACCCGAAATCGGATACTGATTCGGATTGATATTGCCCTGCGGACCGTTCTCAGTTGCGTCGACAAACGTTGCGGGCCCGGCCGAAGCATTCGTTGTCACCCAGACCCGGCCACCCGCGGGCGACTGCGCAGGCCCTTGAACAGGACCGAGTCCGCTGGTGGTGGCATAGATTGTCCCCGATCCATTGCTATCGATCTTTCCCGCGGCAGCCAAGCCGCGCAGCTGGTTCACTTCGCTCCCAGTGCATGTGGCCGCGCCCAAAGTGTCGAAATTCGGGCTGACCGCCGTGAAGATGCCGCCCGTACGAGGTCCGCGCCATACCCGGCACGTTCCGACCAGCATGGAAGTCTCTGAGCCGGGATCGAGAATATAGGGGAAGTAAAATGCGCCGTCGTCCCCATCCAAGCCACTGCTGGTGACGACATAGTTGAATCCGGCGTTATTGCAGAACACCCCGTTGCTGCAAAGCTGAATGCCGAGCCCCTCCGGAGGAATGTCAGGATTCGATGCATAGAAGTTCGAACTCATGATCGGATCGATGGCGTTGTACCCGCCATCACCCCCAAGAACATTGGTCCAACTTGGATTTGTCGTCGCTTGGTTGGTAGCCGGCGACCCATTATCCTGGGTGCCGCCGAGCATCGTCTTGGGATCGCTCGGATGCTGAGAGAAGCTGACGAACTGCGCCATGGACCCAAGGTTCTGGTTTAGGTCGTCGAACTGGTTGATCCCCGAACAAGCGCCGCTCACCAGGCCGTGGAAGGCATCCAGCGCACGGTAAATCCCCCCGTCATTGGCAAAGTACAAAAGGGCATTGCCAGAATCGCTACCCGAACTCGGAATCATCGCCGCCAGGGCGTGCTGATCCGGATGCACGTGAGACGGGGCCGCCACCGGAATGCATCCGTACACATGCGTGAGGTTGATGAATGGCGACGCTGTGCAAGTTGGGTTCAATGCACTGATCTGGCACTTGTAGAGATTGATCGCTCCCGCGTACAGATCGGTAGCCCCTCCATCGGGCATCGCCAGTAATTCCAGGTTATACGTTCCCTGCTGCACCCCGCAGCCATAGCCATCGCCGCAGTTTGTGATTCCGCTGTTGGAAATGGAAATCCACGAAGCCCCTCCATTCACGCTCCGCCAGATTCCTCCATCGACCAGATCCCCTGCGGCCGAAAAATAGACATACCACACATACATCTCATTGAGCCCTGGGACAGTCGTGATCTCGCCGCGATAGATCGGGCAAGAGTAATTGTTGGAGACTGACTGCGCTGGGCAAGCCGCCGCACTCAACACCGCGCCGCCGGGCTGGTTCGCAATCCGACTCCAGGTGACGCCGTCCGGCGATGAATAAAACCCGTGATAACGGATGGCTGCGAAAAACTTGCTTGCGCCGTCGTTGTAGATCACCGAAGTCGCGGATGTGGGGTCGGTAGCTCCTCCCGGATCGGACAAAGCGTCATACGTCCAGCTCTGCCCGGCATCGAGAGACGTATAGAGTCCTCGTTTGGTCGCGGTTGTAATGGAGCCATCCACCAGGCCTTCTGAACTTGCGGCCATAGCTGCCACGGCCGTGCTCGTCTGACCATTAGCCGTGCTAAAAGCCATGCGGGTTCCTCCCAGACCCGTGAATGAGAGAGTCCCATTGTTGGCCGTAGAAATCAGACTCCAGCTATTGCCGCCGTCGATGGACCGCAGAACGCCAAGTCCGAAGTAGGAATCGCCCGAGTTGTTCGCCTCGCCCGTCGCCGCAAGAATCAGACTCTTCGCCGGATCGCCGTTGCCCGGCTGAATCGCGATCGCCCCAATCGAGAGAGTCGCCTGATTGTCCGTGATCGGATTCCATGCAACATTGTTCGCTTCGGCATTCGCCGCGTTCGTGGACTTCCATATCCCGCTTTGCGCGCCCCCAATGTAGACCGTATTGCCGGTAGAATCCGCGGGATCGATCGCAACCGCCGTGGCCCGGCCTGCGACCTGGTGATAGTCCTGCGTGCCGTTGCCGCTCGCATCCGACGCCAAAGGCACGGGGCCCAGCGGCACCCACGATCCAACAGAAAACGAGACAGCCGGGTTTGCGTGTGGCACAGCTGTCGCTCGCTGCGTGCGCAAGTGAAGCTTCGCCTGATAGGCACGCCGTCTCAACTCTGCGGAAGGCAGACCGTGCACTACACGCCCGCGGTAGAACCATTGGTTGCGTTCCCTGACGTGGTCCGCATCAGGATCGGAAATGGACACCTCAGCACCAGTCTGCTTTGCGCCCTGACCTTGCGCTATAGAGAAGGAAGTAACGAAGGTCGCTGCCAGTGCGAGAAAAAGCAGGAGCCGAACATGCCATCGGCTTGGTCCAACGCGCTTACGCACCTGCCAGTATCAGAAGGAAAGCCGGATGATTCAACGTAAAACCGCCGTCATACAACGAAGTTGGCCCACTTTGGGAATCCGCTGTTCGTGCTGTAATAGAAGAGGACTGAAAATTGCGGAGGCTTAGTTCGATGCTGCGGTTCTGCATTGTGGTAACAGTTTGTCTCGTTCTGATTTCCAACCGCGCATGGACGCAAGAGAAAGCAGCATCTGAGTTGCTGGTGGCGGCTGCTGCCGACCTGAACCCCGCACTTCACGATATCGCCCAGCAGTTCGAGAAGAAGACTGGCACTCGGATCAAGCTCTCCTTCGGAGCGTCCGGAGCGCTCACTCAGCAAATTCAAAATGGAGCCCCCTTCGATCTGTTTTTCTCGGCGGATATGGATTATCCCAAGCACCTGATCGCCGATGGCCAGGCCGACGCGCCCAGCCTCTACCAATATGCCCTGGGTAAGCTGGTCCTGTGGGTTCCCGCCGACTCGCCCCTTGATCTCGAACACCAGGGAATGGCGGCTCTTCTCGACCGCTCGGTCAAGAAGATTGCAATCGCCAATCCCGAACATGCGCCCTACGGCCGCGCTGCAGTCGCAGCTCTGAAGCACGCGGGAGTTTACGACCGTCTGTCAGACCGATTCGTGGTGGGCGAAAACGTCTCGCAGGCCGCGCAGTTTGCCGAGTCAGGAAATGCACAAGCTGGATTTGTCGCACTGGCACACGCTCGGTCACCGGCAGTGAAGAGTCTGGGAAAGTTCTGGGTGGTTCCTGCGGATTACTATCCCCCGTTGGAGCAGGGCGTAGTAATCCTTAGCAGGTCACAACATAAAAAGGAAGCAGCAGATTTCCTGCAATATCTGAAAACAAAGGATACGTCTGACGTGCTCCGCAAGTACGGATTTACGCTTCCCCAGGATTAAAGGAGCCGGCGGGGATCAGCGCGAGCCAACTCGAGCGGCTTTCGCCAAAGGCTGTGATGTGGCGCGGCTATCGGGTCCCATAAGGCTGACGCGGTGCTCTTCGAACGTGACTTTGGGATCGCTGGCAGCACGATCCGCATAGGAGGCGAGCGCCAAAAGGAAAGTTCGCATCTCCACAAGAACCTGTTCGTTCCCCGACATACGATGGCCTCTTCTTCGTTGAAACCTTCTCCCCGTCATCACAACTCACCCACCCCCCGGAACTACCAAGCCCTCACTCGCTCTCAGGTCGTACATCCGCGACTCTTAGAACACGTTCGGCTCGAATTAGTTGTTCGAAGCGGGAAAGTCTCAACGTACTCCACAGGCTGCCCGTGGTAAATGGCACATTCAGGCTAGGAACAAGACTTGAAAACAAATCCTTGTGAGCTAGGACCGCCCACCACGCGAGGTAATGGAAGTGCTGAGCAGTTCTGCCGTAAGACCCCTATTGGCAATATGCGAGGAAATGTGTTTGCGGGCGCGTGACACCGACGCGCGCGGATCGAGGAACACCAGTACAGATGGTCCCGCTCCGCTCAGCACAGCCCCCAGGACTCCGGCCTTCCCTGTCAGTTCCTGCAAGCACGGCAGCAACGGGCATAGGGCCGAACGGTAGGGCTGGTGGATACGATCGTCAAGGGCTGCGCCAAGGAAATCGGGGCGGCCCTGCGTGAACGCGGCCAGCAGGAGCATTGAGTTCTGCACGTTGGTCACGGCGTCCGCCCGTGAATACTGGGCCGGAAGCACTCGGCGGGCTTCCTCGGTCGATAGCGGTTGATCTGGAATGGCTAGCAATAAAGGCCACTTGCCTTTCGGCCGGACGACCGCGACCTGTGCCTCGGCTTCTCCAGACATCCGCGCGACGGTCAGCCCGCCCATCCAGCAGGCCGACGCGTTGTCGGGATGATGCTCGCGACGGGAGGCCTCGCCGACAATCTGCGCGTCCGTCCACTTGAGCCCACCGAAGTGCACGGCCAGCGCAATCCCCGCCAGTCGCGCAGCTGCCGAGGAGCCGCATCCTTTGCCGATCGGTATATCGTTGTCAATGCGCAGTGAAAGTGGTGTGATCACCCGACCAGTTCCAGAGAGCACTTCCCGGTAAGTATCCAGGATGAGGTGATCTTCCACCTTACCGCAGATGTCCTGATCGCGCCCCTTGGCCACAATCGAGAAGTCGTCAGCAGGCCGAGCCGCGATCCTTATATAGAAGTCCATCGCCAGCGCAGCCGCATCAAATGCCGGCCCAAGATTGGCCGAAGTCGCCGGCAGCGCCAGTTTTAGGGAAGTTTTCGCCATAGTAGCGTCACTTGGGTGCCCCACTTCTGGCCTCTTTTGCCAGAAGTGGGAACTCCGACAGTGCGGCTATCAGTTGAATCGCACTAGCGTACGCATCACCGCATCCAGCGAAGCATCAAGAACAATTGGGGGATGGCGCAACGGCGCTACTACCTCGGCTTCTTGTATTGACCCAGACATGTCGCCGCGATGGAAACCGATGGTGAAATCAGGGTCTTTCAACAGATTCCCAGTCAGAATCAACACCACGATCTCATCGGGCTTCACGAATCCCTGCTTTACCAACTTCTTGAGTCCAGCAAGAGTCACTGCCGACGCCGGCTCGCACCCGATCCCCTCAGCACCAATCTCCGCCTTGGCCTGCGCAATCTCAAACTCACTGACCTGGTCGCACGCTCCACCTGTCGCTTCGAGTACATGCGCAGCCTTCTTCCACGACGCAGGATTGCCGATGCGGATGGCAGTCGCCCGCGTTTCCGCGGGAACGCTGATCAGGCGCTTGCCACCAGCTTCCCGAAGGGTGCGCACCAACGCGTTGGCCCCTTCTGCCTGGATCACAGACAGCTTCGGCAAGCGAGAAATCAATTCCAGCTCGCGCATTTCCAACAGCGCCTTGCCGATCGCGGAACTGTTCCCGAGATTGCCGCCAGGAACGATGATGTGATCGGGCACCTGCCAGTCAAGTTGCTCGAGCAATTCGATCGCAAGCGTCTTCTGCCCTTCCAGGCGAAAGGGATTAATTGAATTCAACTGGTACACCGGCGCCTTCCGAACCAGTTCTTGCAGCAGCTTCAGACAGCCGTCGAAGTCAGTGCGCAACTGGCAGGTGACTGCGCCGTAGTCGAGCGCTTGCGAGAGCTTGCTCCAGGAAATCTTCCCTTCCGGAACCAGCACCAAACTTCGCATTCCTCCACGCGCCGCATAGGCCGCCATCGATGCCGACGTGTTTCCCGTCGATGCGCACGCCACCCAGCGGAATCCCGCACGCCGTGCAAATGTCGCAGCCACGGTCATCCCGGCATCTTTAAACGATCCCGTCGGATTCATCCCCTGATGCTTCGCAAAGAGACGCGGCACACCGGTGATGCGTGCGCACTGCGGCAACTCGTAAAGGGGCGTATTCCCTTCCCTGAGAGTAATGACGTGCTGCTCATCCTCGATTGCGGGCAGCAAATCGCGATACCGCCAAACCCCGCTCATATCCACTGGGCTCGACGACAAGCGCCGCTTCTGCCATGTGGTCTTCAACTTCGCTGCGTCAGGCTTCTTTTCATTCCAGGTAGGATAAGTAATTTCGAGCAAATCTCCACACGAGCCGCACCGGAAGTCCTGGCTCGCGGCATCACTGAGATCCCCGCAAGCAATGCAACGAAACCGGAAGTTTTCCTGCCGCACACCCGGAGTGGAAGTGGAGACCGATGACATGAGGGCGATCTATTTCTCTCTCCGCAGGTATTGGTCGGTCTTATTGATCCAGTCGGCGCGCGGCGGAGCGAACACATCGAGGTCCACCGTATCTTCCAGCGCCTCGGCCTTATGCGGCATGTTCGATGGAATGCAAAGCACTTCTCCGGCATGCACAACAATTTCTTTGCCGTCGATGTAAAACTTGAGCGCCCCTTCGACGATGTAGGTTAACTGCTCGTTGTGATGGCTGTGTTCGGGGACAATGCATCCCTTCCTTAACAGGACGCGCGCTAGCATGATCTCCTGACCGACGACGAACTGCCTTTGCAGCAGAGGATTCAGATCCTCGAGTGGAATCGTATGCCACGGGATGTATTGCAGTGCAGCGGAAGGAGCAGCCTGCTTTGCGCCCTCGCCCTTGGCCGGCGCTTTAGACTTCGCTTTTGTGAGCGACGTTGATTTCGATTTCGATTTCGATTTTGGCATAACGTTTTATGCAGCAGCTTAAGTTTCGCAAGCCTTAACTGCCCTCCAGGATGCGGAGATCCCGTTCTGCAGCATTTCCAAGCACCTTCAAAGCCGCCTGGTATTGAGGACCCTCATAAGTGGCGACGGCGGCGTGCACACTGTCGAATTCGATCACCACAGTCCGTTGCTCCAGTCCCGCTTCATACCTGCGGTAGGGAGTACCGCGCGCGATGAAGCGTCCTCCTCCAGCCTGAATCGCTGGAGTCGCCAATTTGGCGTATTCCGCTAACGTAGCCGGATTCGAAACCGAACGGTAGAACGCGATCCAGTATCCCTTCGCCATGCCTTGCTCCTGAGTAGCGCTCAGTCCAGTTGTTAACGGCGTCATCCCGAAGGACCGCGCTTTCACCAGCGGGCGGAGGAATCTCCCATACTGACAGAAGCAGCGCCAACGAGAGATCCCTCGCTCCGCCTGAAAAACGGCTACGCTCGGGATGACGCCGTCGAAACGCGAAGAAATCCCAAATTTCAACCGAACCCTTCGCCACTCCTGTTCTGGTTCAGTGCACTCTACCACCGTACAGCTTCACCGCCGTGTCATGAAGGTAAGCGTGGGCCAATTCCAACGCGCGCGGCTCGGTGATTTCACCCTCGGAAACCATCTCCGCTAACGCCGCAGCCAACGCGGTTCGCGACGAATATGCGCCCAGCCAGTAACTCTCTTCCGCGCCCAACACCTGATTGTACGGGAAACAGTCGGTGCCAAAGGTGATCTTGTCGGGAAAAGTTTCCAGCCACACCTTCAGCGTGTGCTTGAATTCCGACGGATACTGCGCCAGCTCGCCAAACGAAGAATCCAGATACACGTTCTTCATCGCCGCGAACCAGGTAGCTTCCCGCTCCAGCGGATATCCACCATGAATCATCACGAACGTCGTCGACGCATATCGCGGATCGCGCAGCACGCTCTCCAGGCTCATAATGTTGCTCTGGGAAAGATTGAAGTAGTCGCCGATGCCGATGGCCGTGTGAATATGCACCGGCAAGTGCAGCCGGCCTCCTTCCTGAACCAGGTAGCGGAAAATGTAGTCCTGAAACGTGCGGTACTCCTTTTCCGTCGGTATTCCACCTGTGATGAACCGGCGATAGATGTCCTCAGCCTGCGAGCTAGTCGGATCGCTGAACGACATGGGACGAAAGTAAGCGACTTCGAATTTCATGGCAATGCCGCCGCGCCGGGAATTGTCTTCGAGCACCCGGCTGACGAAGCTCAGATAGTCGGCGAATGACGCCGGAAGCTTCGTGACGCTCACCTGCTGCATCCAGCGGTGCAGCATCTTCTCTTGCAGCGGAATAAAGACCCCTTCATCGGGATTTCGCCCGGTTTCGCGCTCATTATTAAACGGCCACATGAACGAATCGGCGAAAAAAACCCAGGGAAAGCGCTTGGCGTCGAGATAGTCGGGCATCATCGCGCGATTCGCCACCGAGGATTCGATGTTGATCTTGTCGAGAATCGAGTTGAAGTAAGCTGTGCCGGAAAGCTGTTTCTTCAACTCGGTCTTCTTATTCAGCAACCACTTCGCGTGCTCCGGGGAGAGATCGTTGTACGGATATCCAAATAGCGCCTTGGCGGCTGCTGCCAACTCAGGGTTGTCGTCGCGGGTTCGCAACGCCTCGCTCGCATTTGGCGGAGCGGCCATGGCGTCAACATCCGGGTCGTCGGCATACCCAGGATGGGCGTGATGATCGAAGGCCGCAATTTTTTCGATCTGGGAGAGCAGGCGCTGGTAGATCTGCTGCACATCGCCGCCCGGAAAGGGGCGAGCCTGCGCTGCACACAAGCCACCGAACAAAAAGATAAGCACAACAAATCGAATTCCATCTCGCATGGGATGTCCTCGAACACCACTCTGAATCTGGGACTGGTCACCGAACTGCAGTTGCCTGCCACGCCGACGAGATTTTTTGAATGCGCTCGACGGCTTCCTGCAACGTTGCCATCGATGATGCGAACGAGAATCGGATGAAGTCTTTGCCGGAAGAACCGAAAGCTGCGCCAGGAATGGCAGCGACACCCGCTTCCTCGAGAAGAACGCGGTAGAGTTCCTCGGCGCTCATGCCGGTTCCGGTAACCTCGACCCAGGCATAAAACGCGCCATCGGGTGGCAGGCAGCGGAAACCAGGAACACGATTCAGGTCCTGTGCAAACTGAGCTCTTCGGCGGGTGAACTCGGCGACCATCCGCGGCGTGTTGCCTTCGCGATCGCGGAGCGCCTCGATCGCCGCGTACTGCGTAAACTCGGCCACGCAGGTGTAGGTGTTCACCACCATCAGGTTCAGCGCGGGCACGACTTCGGGCGGAGCGACCGTGTATCCAAGCCGCCATCCTGTCATCGCAAAGCTCTTGGAAAAACCGTCGATGATCAGCGTTCGCTCAGCCATGCCGGGATATCGCAGCATCGATAGATATTCACCGCCGTAGATAATGCGAGCGTAAATCTCGTCCGAGAGCACCCACAAATCGTGCTTCACTGCGAGTTCTGCCAGCGCGCGTTGCACGGCATCGGTATAGACGGTTCCCGTCGGATTCCCCGGCGAGTTCGTCAGCAGCATGCGCGTGCGCCGTGAAATCTTCGAAGCAACCTCGTCTGGATCGGGCTGGAGATGATTCCGCGCTGAGAGCGTGTAAGGTACTGGTACGGCTCCGAGACCGAGTGAAATCGACGCGTATCCCGGGAAACCAGGATTCGGGTAAAGAACTTCATCGCCCGGTTCCAGCAGCGCCATCATCGACTGAAAAAGTGCGATTTTGCATCCGGGAGCAAGAACAATGTTGTCAGGCGAGACTTGAATGCTACGCGTGCGGGCCAGATACGCGGCAATTTCCTGACGCAGTGCAGGAACTCCAATCACATTGCAGTAGCGATCTTTCCCCTCGGCAAGCGCTCTTGCGGCCGAATCGATGACCGACTGCCCCGGATGGAAATCGGGCTCGCCAAGCTCAAGGTGAATGATGGAGCGGCCCTGCGCCTCAAGTTCCTTGGCGCGCGCATAGACTGACAGCGCGCCTTCGCCACTCATGACTGACATTCGTGATGCAATCGATCGCATGAATCTCCTAGGAGCTTCGAGCTATCAGCTTCGGGCTATACCCGCAAACCCTTCCGCCACGGATCTACACCGATTCTCACGGATTAAGACTGCTCTAGAAAACATCTAAAAGGTGTATCAGTGAAAATCCGTGTAATCCGTGGCTAGTTGGCACTTTTGGCTCATTGCTCACTGCTCACAATCCTTTATACATTCCGCCGTCGACCAGCACCGTTTGCCCCGTGATGTAGGACGCGCGTTCCGATGCCAGCCAAACAATTGTCTCCGCCACCTCGCGAGGATCCCCTAAGCGCTTTACCGGAGCATCCGTGGCCCACGCTTCGAGGAATTCCTGCTCTGGCTTTCCCGTCGCTGCGGCGCGGGCTTTCGCCAGCTCCTTCAAACGATCGGTCGCGGTGAATCCCGGTCCGACGTTATTAACCAGTATTCCATCTTTCCCGAACTCGTTCGCCAGGCTCTTCACCAGACCGACGACTGCTGCCCGAACCGCATTCGACAGCACCAGATCGGTGACCGGCTGCTTTGTCGTAATCGACGTGATCGTGATAATGCGTCCCCATTTCTTGCGCTGCATGTGCGGGATGACTTCGTGGGCGAAATACACGTTGCTGAGAAAGTTCGCATCGATCGCCTTATTCCAGTCTTCAAGCGATGCGGCGAGAAAACCCTTGGCCGGCGGACCGCCTGCATTGGTCACGCAGATGTCGACGCGGCCAAACTTGCCTGCAACCGCGGCGACGAAGCGCGACACGGATGCAGGATCAGTCACGTCGAAGGCTTCGGCGTAGACTTCGGCTGCGTGCTGCCTGCGGATATTCTCGGCGGCGGCTTGCAGTGTGCGGTCGTTGCGGGCACACATCGCGACACGGCAGCCTTCGGCGGCAAACGCTGCGGCAGTGGCCAGCCCGATGCCCTGACTGGACGCAGCCACCAAGGCTACACGACCTTTGATCCCCAGATCCATGGCGGAGTGAATTCGGCATTATAAATGGTTGTGCGCAAATAGGGATGCAAGCCAAACGCGCGATTATTGCGTCGCAAAGAACGCGACGCTTCGCGCGGCTCGCCGGTCTTTCACGCGCAAAGAGCACGCGCGCTCAGGATGACAAGAACTGTTTTGCTTGCGACTGGGGAATCCCGCCTTTAGTCTTGATCAGTGAGGTAACGATGAAAGAGCGTAAACGTCGTCCGGAAACCGCCGCGGTGCGCGGTGGGTCGGAGATGCAGAAGAAGAATGGACCGGTCGCGCCAGAGATCTATCAGACTTCGACCTTTGAGGTTAGCGACAACGAAGAGCAGATCCGCGTCACCACGACGGACCGCTACTACACGCGCTGGGGAAATCCGACAATCACTCTCGCCGAGCAGACCGTTGCAGCGCTGGAAGGGACCGAGGCTGCGCTGGTGTTTGCATCCGGGATGGGAGCAATCACAACCACGATTCTGTCGCTACTGAAGTCCGGCGATCACATCGTCGCGCAGCGCGACCTCTATGGAGGGGTAACGAAGTTCTTCTCCCAATGGCTGCCGAAGTTTGGGATCGAGACTGCTTTGGTCGATACGACTGAATATGAGCAATATGCACGAGCCATTCGTCCCCATACGAAACTGCTGTATCTGGAGTCGCCAACGAATCCGGCGCTGCGCATTGTCGATATGAAGAAGATGGCGGAGCTCGCCAAGCAACACGGGCTGATCAGCATGATCGACGGCACGTTTGGCACGCCGATCAACCAGCATCCGGCAGAATACGGAATTGATTTGGTCATGCATTCGGGCACGAAATATCTGAGCGGGCATGCGGACCTGACTTGCGGGGTGATCAGTGGACGGCGCGACTTGATCGAGGAAATTGGCGAATCTCGAAAGTCGCTGGGCAACTGCATGGACCCGCATGCGGCGTGGCTTCTGATCCGAGGGTTAAAGACACTGGCCGTGCGCGTGGCGCGGCAGAATGAGAACGCGCTGCGCGTGGCCGAATTCCTGGAACAGCACGCCAAAGTGCGGCGCGTGCATTATCCGTTCCTGAAGAGTCATCCGCAGTACGCGATTGCTCGCGAGCAAATGTCGGGCGGCAGCGGTATGGTGACGTTTGAAGTTGACGGCTCGGGCGACGACGCGCGACGCGTGAGCGAGGCGATGAAGCTTTTCACGCTGGCGACGAGTCTGGGCGGCGTCGAGTCGCTGGTCTCGATCCCGGTGCTGACGTCGCATGCGATGATCTCCGCCGGACAGCGCGCCTCGATGGGCGTAACCGAGCAGATGGTTCGGCTGTCGGTTGGAATCGAAGCCGTAGAAGATCAGATTGAGGATCTGGAGCGGGCGTTAGAGGCGGTGAGCCGAGTCGGAGTTCCGGTGGGATCGAGTTCGCGCTCGTAGCCTGCTGACGTTTTCCAAAAATTTCTTGGGGCGACGTTCCCGAAATGGGAAGGGCATGCGGGTTGGGTGGGTACCCCCTCCCCCCGGTTCTCTGGAATCAGTGATTTAGCCGAAATTTGCAAAGTAATCTATGGCGGACAATCACTTACGGGCAAAATCTTGATGTCAAAGAACTTGGGAGGCGGCGGCTGCGATCCGCATTCTAACTTGGGACGCGATGCACTACTCGCTGCACAGTCCCAGCCTCGACGATGATGGCGCAAACATCCTGTGGACCGCAAGGTCAGATGTCACATGGGGCTGTGGAAATTTGAGGGGGCATGCCGGGGAGAGTATTTTTCCAGATAGGGTATCTTACAGCCCGTGAGAACCGGGGGTACCGACACTACAGGAGGCATGCAATTCTGTACTGGCGGATTGCAGAACGATACAATAAACCACAAATTCGCCTTTGCGCTCCGGAGGCGTGCTATGAGTGGACCTAGTTCTGTAGCGGTTGCCCTGCTCGTTTGCGTGCTTTCCACCGGCGGTCAGATGAAGGATGTTTATACTCCCGGGGTACCTCCCCCGCCCGCAGCCATGGATCCGGATCGTGGAAAGACGGCTCCGGACACGCCCAAATTGCAGCACCGCATTGATCCAGTGAAACTGCAACAGGATGCCGACGCTCTGGCTCGCACCGCTCAAACCATTCCGTCAGATGTGGCCAACATCCGCCGCGGCACGCTCCCGAAAGACACTATTCAGAAACTGAAAGAGATCGAGAAGCTGTCGAAACGGCTGCGGGGTGAACTGAATCCGTAGAGCCGAGGGCGGCTGCAAATCTGGTGAAGTAAAAAACCGGCCCCTTGCGAGGCCGGTTTGATTCATTGGGCGGTTGAAATCTAGAAAAGGAATTTCAAGCTGAATTGCAGGATGCGCGCCAGATGGGCGGTCCCAATCTGACCAAAGGTAGAACTGCAACTCCCACCGGTGTTGTCGGGCCCCGTGCAGGTCATGGAGTTATTTATGCCTCCGCTGGTCGACGAGTTGGAGAGAGCAAACTGAGTGTGGTTGAAGACATTAAAAGCCTCCGCCCGGAACTCAAGCGCCGTGCTTTCCTTGATGGCAAAGTGCTTAAACACTCCCATGTCGAAGTTTAGGCGAGAGGGATTCCGCACGTCGTTACGGCCGGCATTTCCGAAAGAGAGTCCCTGCGGCAGAGCGAAAGCACTCGGATTGAAATCGAACTTGGCATAGCCCGGCAGGTTGAGCTGAGCTGTTGTCGAGGAGTTGGGATCACCAACGCGGTCGGGGTACGATACGGTCGACGAAACGCTTCCGGCCGCCACACCAGCATTGTCAGGATATGTGGTGCCGTTAGCCACGGTAAGGGGCACTCCGGTGGCAAACGATTCGATACCGGACCACTGCCAACCGCCTAGGAGCGAATGGGTAAGGCCAGGCTTCTTGAAGAAAGGCAGGTCATAAACCCAAGCGATGTTCAACATATGCCGCTGGTCGAAGTTTGAACTGGCGCGGCTCAAACTCGGGTTGTAGGAATCAACGAACGTTCCATCGTAGCGATCCGAGGAATCGTCAATGGAATGGCTGTAGGTATAAGCTCCCGTGAGAACCAACGAGCCTAAGCTCTTGCGCGCAGAAATCTGCAGGGCGTGGTAGGTCGAGTTCGCCTGATTTTCTAGGCGCGTAATGTTGTGCACTCCAAGGAACGGGCGGTAGTAATCCGCAGTATTACCGCACGCTGTTTGGAGATTGATAGCCGCCTGGCCGGTGACCGTGTTGCCATTCACCACGGCGCTCACATTGGGCAGACCAATATTTGTCAAGCTGCCGCAATCGGCAGCCGTAATCGGCTGACCCGGCTGGTACGGGTTCTGCGAAGCTGCCACCGGGTGCAACTGGTTCAGGTTACGCACCAAGCCGATATGGGTTCCCTTGCTGCCCACGTACGAAACCGTCATGACGCTGTGGCCGGCGAATTCGTGCTGAAGGTCTAAATGCCACTGTTGCATGTACGGCCATATCGCTTTGTTAGGAATGGAATAGAAACTCAAAACACCCGTGGGCGCGACACTTCCCCCGCCTCCTCCGATGTTCGCGTAACCAACGATATTGTTCACCGTAGCGGTCTGGATCAAGGGAGACGTCTGACCTTCCATACCCTCGGTATCGGCCTCGTTGCCATTGGCGTGCTCAAAGAAAAAGCCGTAACCGCCGCGTAATGCGGTCTTGCCATCGCCGAATACGTCATAAGCGAAGCCGATTCGGGGAGCGGGATTGAACAGGTGTCCTTTCAAACATCCGGCGTTCGAGTTTCCCGCAATGGTAACCGTCGAGGTTCCCGCAAAATTGAAAGTTCCACCGGGACCTCCGCACTGGACAAGGCCGTCCAGAGCATTGCCGACAATGTTGTTAGATGCGTCGGTGGCGAGCGAACCTGGGCTGCAATTCACTCCGTTGTAGACTCCGCTCGGCGGACAGATCACCGGAGCACTGCTAGCGGTGAAAACTCCGGGATCCCAGTTGTAGGCGTGGTGATATCGATCGCGGTAGGTTCCAAACAGGCTCAAACGCAATCCGAGGTTAAGAGTGAGCCGATCCGTAACACGCCAGTCGTCCTGGAAATAAGGTTCGACAATTTTGTACCGGTTATAAAACTTCAACTGGTTGCTGCCCTGAACGAAACTGGAAATATTTCCCACCAGAAAATCAGCAAAAGGGTTGCCGGTGCCCTGAGGCATGTCTTTGCTGTAATTCAACTGGCCGTTGACCTGAACGCTGCTGAGTTCGTTCTTTTGAGCAGCGACGAAATACGCTCCCATTGTGAGGTTGTGATGACCGATAATCTTTGTCAGGTTGTCGCGATAGGTGTACGTCGGATTTGAGTTGTAAGGTCCTTCGGGCCAGATACCTTGTGGATCTATGTTCAGGCCCGAGGTGTAGACGTTGTTGCCAGCGCCAATGTTTATCGCGGGAAGCTTGCCTCCGTACCCATTATTGTAAAGATAGCCCATCGTGAAACCGGACGGGATCTTATAGTAGCCCACCGAGTTAAAGGAGATGTGGTCCGTTGTGTAACTCGCCACAAACTCATTGAGGAGGCTAGGGGAAATCGTGCTGGTCAGGCGCGCAACCATGCTCACGCCAGGACCGTTGAAGAATGTTTGCGAAGTTGGAAAGTTGGTGGTGTCCCAAATCGAGCCGGGTTCCAGCGTCGTCCACGAATCGTGAATATACCGAAATGTAGCGCGATGGTGCTCGGTAATATTGTGATCGACTCGCACCAACTCCTCTCGCCAATTGGTTGGCAAACTCACGTTGGTGTTGAATTGTGCTGCGCCCGGAGTGTCTATGTTGCCCACAGGAATCAATGGCAAAAGAGCCTGCGCTTGCGGAGTAACGGAAACTTGATTGTTCGGGAATGGCAAGCCGGTGGCGGGATTAATAGGGCAGTCTGCCGTAATAGTAGGACTGCACACATCACTAAAGTCGCCTGTTCTCTCCGCGCTGTACGGCACAGGGATGTTATAGGTCTGCGGCAGCCGATCCTTTCGCCATTCCTGCGACCAGAAGAAGAATGTTTTCGATTTGTCCTTGTTGTAGACGCCCGGGATGTAAACCGGACCGCCAATGGTATAGCCGTAGTCGTTCTTCTTATACGGGGGCGCCTTGCTGGTTGGGTCTCCTGTCCGGAACGGACTGTTGAAGTAGTTGTTCGCATTGAAGAAATCGTTGCGCACAAACTCATAAGCGTCGCCGTGGAATGCTCTCGTGCCGCTCTTGGTTTCGACTTCTACTGTGCCTGATCCGTTACGACCGTATTGCGCACCGTAGTTCGAGGTTAGGACTTTGAATTCGGAAATGGCATCGACGCTTGGATATACGTTGAGTGTGCCGTTGCTGCCGTTATCCATGTTGTCGCCGCCGTCGAGTTCCCAATTATTGTACTCGGTGCGGCCACCGTTCATGCTGAACGCGACGCTACCGTTAATGCCCACCTGCGGTTCGTCCATACCGGTTTGATTACTAACACCCGGTACCAGAGTGACGAGGCTGGTAAAGTTTCGCCCGTTAAGTTCGAGTTGCGTGATCTCCTTGCCTGTGACTGTGCCCGCAAGCTCTGAAGACTGGGTCTCAACCTGGGCGACATTCTCACCTTGGACGATCACCTCAGTCGTGGCGGCACCAACCTGCAGGGTGACATCAACGCGAGCTTTCTGGGCGACATCGAGGACCACGCCCTTAGCTTGAAACTTCTTGAAGCCATTGGCGGTCACTGTGATGTCGTAGGTTCCTTGAGGCAACGCGGACTCGTTGTAATCGCCGCTGGGATTGGTCTCCATTGTGCGGGTAATGCCGCGCTCCGGGCTAGCGACTACGACAGTAGCGCCGGAAACCGCCGCGCCCGACGGATCTTTCACCGTTCCAGTAATGGAGCCCGTTTGGGCCCAGGCGGCGGAGCAAATCAGGACCAACAACATCCCTAACAGAACTCGAGAAGATCTCATAGTAAATGCTCCCATTTCGCGCAAGTTTCCCACTGCGCCAGTTTCGATCGGCTTTGGCGTACTTTCGAGCTCGAGGGCTCGGGTGTTTGTTCAGACACTGATTCCCGTGCGGACTGAGACCCGTGAACGGGGTTATTAAAACGTATGAATAGTGCGTTTATGTGAGGTCTACTGTCAAGAAAAAAAAAGGTGCGGCAGAGGTATCCAGCAAGATTGCAGCATCGGGAACGTTTCCGCATGGCATGGAATGTGCGCGAGGGCAGGGATGCTTCGACTGCGGGTGAGCTTCGCATTCGCGCAGCTCACTCCTCGCTCAGCCTGACGGCGTCGTACGGATATCAACAGAACCAAACGTGTCTGAAGCTTACGACAGTTTTCGAGTGGATTCGCGCACGACCAACTCTGGGGCGACCTTGCGGTGGCTGGGGGTGGGCTCGCGCTTTTCGAGGACGGCATTAATACCGTCGAGCACTACGCCCACGGCAGAGGCACCCATGGTTTCCATGGGCTGGCGGACCGTCGTGAGCGACGGCGTGTAGATGGCCGAGGTGGCCACATCGTCGAAGCCTATGACCGAGCATTGTTCCGGGACGCGTATCCCGGCGCGGCTGAGCGCGCGAATCGCGCCGAATGCGCTCATGTCGTCGAAAGCCAGCATGGCTGTGAAAGAACGCTTCTGGTGAAGCAGTTGTTCGGTGAGTTTGTAGCCGGATTCGAAACTGGAAATCGGATCGCTGGATTCGGGCATATCGACGATCAGGCGGGCATCGAGTTCGAGGCCGGCTTCTTTGGCGAAGTTGCGAATGCCACGCCAACGCGGCGAGCTGTCGGTGAGCGCCTTGGGGCCGCGAATGATGGCGATTTTGCGATGTCCCAGGGAATGCAGATGCTCAAGCGCGAGATGGCCGCCGACCTCGTTATCGACGATGACCGAGCTGATGGAATCCGTTTTCAGTTCGCAGCCGATCATCGCGGTGGGAATGCTGCTCTTTTCGAGATCGGCGAGAAGGTTGATGTCGAGAAACACCCAGTTGGCGATGACGATCAGGGCCTCGATGCGGCGGTCGAGCAGCATCTCAAGATAACGTTCGAAGCGGCTACCTTCGTTGTGCACATCGGTGAGAATGGGAAGATATGACGCCTGGTAGAGAGTGTTTTCAATGCCGCGAAGGATCATCGTGCAGAACGGGTCGGTCATATCGAAGACCATGACGCCGACGGTGTGGCTGCGTTTGCTGCGCAGCGAGCGGGCGAACTGGTTAGGACGGTATCCGAGCTTCTCCGCGGCGCGCTCGATCTTTTTCTTGGTGGCGGCGGGGATGTAGCGGGCCAGGGGCGCGTTGTTCAGAACAATGGACACGGTGGTCGAAGAGAACCCGCTTTCCTTCGCCACATCTCGAATCGTCACCATGAGTCAGGGCTTCACAGTTCTAACTTTTCAGAGTTTCGGTTGCGACCGCGTTGAGCCGTGAGCGGTGAGCTATGAGCGATGCGCGAACTATGGTTGCTCATCGCTCACTGCTCATTGCTCCGACTCTCGGCTGCGCATACGGTTTCGCGAAATCACCGGACGCATCGCTTGAATTTCGAGCGATCGCTGGCGGACACTACAGCAGAGAGTCAAGCGAGTGTCAAGCACACGGATCACATCGATCGGTTGCGTTTTGCTTCTTGTGCTAGCAGGCGCCGTGGAGGATGCTGCGGTGCCGACCTCATCCGGAGGCGCGCCGAACGGGCAATCTGCAGATGCTAAAACGGCGGATCCGGCAGTGCTTTTTCAGCATGGGGAGCAGGCTCTTAAGGAAAACAGATTAGAAGCAGCCGCAGAGGATTTTCGTCACGTCCTGCAGATCGATCCGAAGGCCGGGCCCGCCTTTGCGAATCTGGGGGTCGTGTACATGCGTGGCAAGCAGTGGGCCAAGGCTCTACAGGCGCTGAACAAAGCAGAAGAGCTGATGCCGAATGTGGCAGGTATCCGGCTGAATATCGGGCTGACTTACTACCGACAGAATGAGTTTCTGAAAGCGATCCCGGCTTTCGAATCGGTCGTGCGGGAGCAGCCGGAGGCGGTGCAACCGAGGTATCTACTGGGGCTCTGCTACTTTTTTGCCGAACGCTGGAACGATGCGGCTGGCACGTTGGAGCCATTATGGGTGCAGGAATCGGATAGTTTGCCGTACCTCTACGTGCTGGCGAATGCGGCACACCGGGCGGGCCAGGCGGACTGGGACGACCGGGCGACGGCGCAACTGCTGAAAATCGGCAATAACTCGGCTGAATACCATCTTTTCGCTGGAAAATATCATCTCAATCGCGAGGAATATGACATGGCGATTGAGGAGTTTGAGGCCGCAGCAAAAACTAACCCCACGCTCGCATTCATCCATTTCAATCTGGGGATAGCGCACTTGAGAAAGCAGGAGTACTCCCAGGCGCGGGAAGAGTTTCTGGAGGATGTAACGATCGAACCGGACCTCGCGCTGAACTATGACCAGTTGGGAGAAGTGTATTGGCAGATGCAAGACGACGCCAATGCCGAGAAGAGTTATCGCGCGGCCATACGAAAAGATTCCCGGCTGGTAAGTTCTCATCTCGGGCTGGCGAGGATTTATGAAAGGCAGAAGAAGTATGCGGCGGCACTGACTGAAGCTGATCAAGCAGTGAAACTGGACCCGGAACGGACCGAGGCGCACTACATACGCGGGCAGGTGCTGCTTCGACTGGGACGAAAAGAGGAAGCGAAGAAAGAAATGGCGGCGGCCGCTAATCCGAGGAAGGATGTTACCGTGCCTTCCCCCGAACTGGTGCAGGAGTCGCAGTGATACACTTGCCTCGCCGCACGGACTTCCTTTCAATTCGGTTGCTACCGCCGTTCCTACAGGAGGTAAAAAATCATGAAAAGATTCCTGAAGATTGTGGCCATTGTTATTGCGGTACTGGTTGTCATCGCCATCGCAATTCCATTTCTGATTGACGCAAACACCTTCCGCCCGAAGCTGGAGGCGGAACTCACCGACGCTTTGGGGCGGGAAGTCAAGGTGGGCAACTTGTCGCTGTCGCTGCTGTCGGGTGGCGTGACGGCGGACAATATTTCGATCGCCGACGATCCGCAATTCAGCAAGGCTGCGTTCGTGCAGGCCAAGTCGCTGAAGGTGGGGGTGGAGATGATCCCGCTGATTTTTTCGCGGACCCTGAATATCACGCAGCTGACTCTGGATCAGCCGCAGATCAACCTGGTGAAATCAGAGAACGGGGAGAAGTGGAACTTCTCCAGCCTGGGCGGGAAGAATCCGTCGGCGCCGGCGCATCCGACCGAGAAGGCTGCGCCGAAAACATCCTCACAACCGCCCCCCCAAGAAGGTGCTGGCGGCGGCAATCCGAATCTGTCGGTGGCCAAGCTGAATGTGAACAACGGCAAGCTTACGGTAGCGCAGGCTGCCTCGGCTGAGCCTCAGCGCGTATACGACAAAGTTAATATCGAAGTCCAAAACTTTTCTTTCAATTCGTCGTTTCCGTTCACCATGTCGGCGAACACTCCCTCCGGCGGAGCGATGAAACTGTCGGGCACCGCGGGACCGATCAACCCGACCGACGCGGCGCTCACACCTCTGAACGCCAAGATCGCGGTGCAGAAGATGAATCTGGCGGCGTCAGGATTTATCGATCCGGCGGCCGGAATTGCTGGTATCGCCGATCTCGACGGCACCATTGCTTCCGACGGGCATGAAGCCAAGGTAAACGGCGACCTGAAAGCCACGAATCTAGTGGTCGTGAAGAAGGGATCACCAGCAGGGCGGCCGGTAAATGTGAAGTTTGCCGTGGCGCACAACCTGGTGCGGGAGAATGGAAACATCACCCAAGGTGACGTTTCCATGGGACAGGCGGTTGCGCACCTGACCGGAACCTACGATGCCCACGGCAAGGTGACCGCGGTCAATCTGAAACTCATTGGCGACAAGATGCCGGTGGACGATCTCGAAGCCATGCTTCCCGCGGTGGGAGTGATATTACCTCCGAAGGCAAGGTTGAAAGGCGGCGACTTGATCGTCAACGTGGTCAGCTCTGGTCCTGTTGACAAGCTGGTTAGCACGGGCTCTGTGAAGATGGAGAACACGCAACTTGCGAACTTCAACCTCGGGGAAAAGATGGGCGCGGCCATCTCGGCCCTCTCCGGAAAGAACACGGGCAATGACACCACGATTCAGAATTTCAGCTCCGATGTGAAGATGTCGCCGGCGGGTACTGAGGCGAACAACGTCAATCTCACCGTTCCGGCCATTGGTGTACTCACTGGCGCGGGCACGGTGAGTCCATCGAACGAACTTGCGTTCAAGATGAAGGCTGATGTGAGCGGGATGGCAGTTCCGTTTGGCATTGGGGGAACAACCTCGGATCCGAAGTTCACGCCTGACGTGAAAGGAATCGCCACGGGCCTGCTGCAGGGATATCTGAATAATCAGGGGAAGGGCAACAATCAGCAGCAGCAGAATCCGATTAACAACGTGATTGGACTTTTCGGTAAGAAGAAGCAGCAGCCGAAATAGAAGTAGTTTCGAGTTTCGAGTTTCGAGTTGCAGGTTTCAGAGTTTCGAAGATTCTCCATCTGCGAAGGCTTCGGAACTCTGCTCTTGAGGGCTGACGGCCAGCGTCACGACACCTTCGCCCGGAAGCCCTTTCCCCTTCATCTCTCAGGAAGTTCGAATCGTATCGGGCTTTTCGGGGCGAGACGGCCGGCGCCGCGTTTACTGTCACGCACATCTGTTTTATCATCAGGAAATCATGGCTCGGATTGAGGACACCATCTCGCAAGGCCTGGGACGATATTCGATCGGCGAAAAGCTCCGTGCTTTGCGTCTGCGCAAAAACATGGGATTGGTCGAACTCAGCAAGCACACGGGGCTTTCGGCGGCACTCTTATCGAAGCTGGAGAGAGGAAAGTTGTTCCCTACGCTTTCCACCCTGCTACGGATTGCCATGGTGTACTCGGTAGGGCTGGAATACTTTTTCACCGATGAACGCAAGCGTCGGGTGGTCAGCGTGGTGCGGAAACAGGATCGCGTGCGCTTCCCGGAGCGGCCGGGCACGCAGGAAGTTCCGTACTTCTTTGAGTCCTTAGACTACAAAGCTACGGAACGGAAGATGAGCGTGTTTGTGGCCGAATTCCAGGAGATCGCGCCGGAGAAGCTGCGACCGCATCAGCATGCCGGCGTGGAGCTACTGTATTTGATGAAGGGATCGCTGACCATGAAGATTGGCAGTGAGGAATTCTCACTGGAGGCCGAGGACGCGATCTACTTCGATTCGGCGGTGCAACACAGCTATCGGCGGCACGGGCAGAAACCGTGCACCGGGGTCATCATCACGGTTCCGTAAGGACGCAGACCGGGAAGCGGCAGGGATGGACTCAGCAGATTCCTCAACGGCTACGCCGTTTCGGAATGACAAGAGCCAGTGCGGGCAATCGGATTTGCGATTTCCCACGAAGAAGCCCATAAAACGCGTTGCCATTCCGACCAAAGGGAGGAATCTGCTGATGGCTCTGCAAACCGGGACTCCTCGGCCAACCTGGCCTCCTCCAGATGTGCGTACACAAACAGGTACCTTAGTTTCATTGACAAGGCCATTTGGTCCACTCCATACTCACGGCTAAGCTTTACAATTTTTAGAACCTTGCTGATCTCAAAGCATCGGCGCGCACGGGAATTTCCTTGTGTAGCCGAGTCTATCCCCCACCAAAGAGACTAGGGTTCATTTTCAGGAGGATCGTCGTGTCTAAACCTTCCATTGCCAAATTCCGGATGCCTTCCAAGTGGGTTGCTGCAATAGCCGTGTTGACGGTCGCAGTCGCTGGGGGTGCGGCTCTGTTCTCCGCCTCGGGTACGAAGAACGCGCAAGCGATGAATCACAGCGCTAACAAGTCTCAGCCGCCGGTTAGAGCCGAGCAGCGCGGACGGATTCGCGCCAGCCTGGACGCCCTGCCGCTGGCCTTCGAAGCCAACCAGGGACAGACCGATCCGCAGGTGAAGTACACGGCGCGGGGGAATGGATATTCCGTATTCCTGACGGCGAACGACACGGTCTTCGCAATCGGTTCGGCGAAGCGGCAGGCAGCGCCGCCATCGCGCATCGCGGGCGCGCACTCGCTGCCACTCGCAACCGAGAAGATGCAGAGTGCAGCCATCGACATGCGACTGGTTGGCGGAAATCTGAAGCCGGAAATTGTCGCCGGCAATGAAGTTCCCGGAGTCATTAACTACTACGCCGGAAGCGATCCGAAGAATTGGCACACGGGCGTGAAGCAGTACTCGTCGGTTTCCTACCGGGATGTTTATCCGGGCGTCAACATGGTCTTTCACGGCGCGCAGCGTCAACTAGAATTTGATTTCGTAGTAAGCCCCGGCGCTGACCCGAAGACGATCGGCTTGGGATTCAAGGGTGCACAGAAACTCGCTACTGACGCCAGTGGCAACCTTTTGCTCGCTTCGTCTGCGGGCGATGTGGTGTTGCACAAGCCTGTGGCGTATCAGGAGAAGGACGGCAAGCGGGAGATTGTTGAAGCGGCATTCCAAGTAAGGAACGGGAACGAAGTCGGGCTGAATCTTGGCACTTACGATCGTGGGCAGGAGTTGGTGATTGATCCCTCCTTGAGCTACTCGACCTATCTTGGCGGAACTGCCGAGGACGACGCCTATGCCATCGCGATCGACGGGAGCGGCAACGCCTACGTCACTGGGCAGACGAAATCAATAAATTTTCCAAAGGTGACAGGCGCCTTTCAGGGGACCAACGCAGGCTCCTTCGACATCTTCGTCAGCAAGATTGCAGCGAATGGGTCTAGCCTCATTTACTCCACCTACATTGGCGGCAGTGGGGATGACAGCGGGAATGCGATTGCGGTAGATGGCTCCGGAAACACCTATGTAGCGGGTGGCACCACGTCCAGCACTGATTTCCCCTTGCAGAACGCAAATCAGACGACATTCGGAGGTGGCAGCGTCGACGCCTTCGTGCTCGAGTTGGCCTCTTCTGGTGGCTCTTTGACTTTCAGCACCTACCTTGGCGGCAGCGGCGATGATGTTGCGAATGGAATCGCGGTCGACAACACCGGTGTTTACGTTGTTGGCTCCACTCGTTCAAGTGATTTTCCCCTTCAGTCTGCATTTCAGAGCAGTCACGGTACTTCGACTGCCTTCGTCACCAAGCTGACCCCCGGGACACCAGTGGCGTTGGCTTATTCGACATATCTCGGTGGAGGAACCAACGACTTCGCATCCTCCGTTGCCGTTGCTTCGGGCAATGCCTATGTTACGGGTGCGACGACGGATAGTACGTTTCCGGTAACAGCGACGGCTTTTCAAAGTACCTGCGGGACGGCTGCCAACTGCAATGGAGGGTCGCAAGATGCATTCGTCACCGTCTTCAACTCCACGGGGTCAGCGCCGTTGGTCTACTCGACCTTCCTCGGTGGGCAAGCCAATGATCAAGGCCTCGGGATTGCAGTGGATTCCTCAGGTAACGCTTATGTGACTGGCTTAACACAATCCAGCCAGTTCCCAGTGAAATCCCCCTTGCAATCCACTTTCAAGGGAGGCACGCAAGACGCGTTCGTCGCCAAATTGGACCCCTCGGCAAGTCCCGCAGCCAACACCCTGGTGTATTCGACCTTTCTGGGCGGTACGCAAAGTGACGCGGGGAGCGGCATCGCCGTCGACGGAAGCGGCAATGCGTATGTAACTGGTGGGACGAGTTCAAGTGACTTTCCCACCGCGGCTGCAACCCAAGGGACAATCGGCGGCATGGCGGACGCATTTGTTACTCAGATTAGCGCATCCGGTTCCTTAGTCTTCTCGACTTTTCTTGGCGGCGCCCTCAACGAGAACACCAATGGGGGCAACCCTTTGAATCCAGTCGGCGCGATTGCTGTAGACAGCGCTGGCGCCAACATCTACGTCGCCGGCAATACGGCATCGTCGCCGTTTCCGGTCATAACTGGGTCTTTACAGACAACCCTGGGTGGCGGCACGGATGCGTTCGTGGCGAAATACAGTACAGGCTCATCGTCCGGCAGTTTCACCGTCAGCAATGGCGCGCTGTCAAACACGTCGGGACACGCGGGCGTGTCGGCGACCGCTACGATCACCGTGGGATCCACAGGTGGCTTTAATGCAGCCGTAGCCCTGGCATGTACCGTTTCACCCGTGGTGACGAAAGGGCCGACTTGCAATTTCAGCAACCCGAGCGTCACTCCGCCCGCGAACAGTACAACAACGTCAACGCTCAATGTTGGCACTACCGCTGCGAGTGCATTGCTGACACGCCCTGCGAACGGCTGGCGCTCCGGTGCCGTATATGCTCTGCTCTTGCCGGTATTCGGCCTCACCTTCCTGGGCGCTGCGGCTCGGCCCTCGGGCGCTCGCCGCAGGAAGTTCGTCGGACTTGTGGTCCTTGGAATCGTTCTGATGTGTCTCCTGTTGCTACCAGCCTGTGGGAGCAGTAAAAGTGGCGGCGGCGGTGGCGGGACACCTACCGGCACGTACACCATCACCGTTACGGGCACCAACGGGGGGACAGTGGTAACGGGCACGCCGGCACTCACCCTAACCATCAACTAGGAATAGTCAAATTGGTACCCGGCCGCCTTCCATCCGGGAGGCGGCCGTTCTCTTTTCCGCAAAGGTCAAGTCCGGATAATCCAACGGCGGGGAATGGTAGTATGGAAATTCAAAGTTCATGGTTTCAAGGAGATCTGCCGGTGCCTTGTGACCTCGAACCGTATGAACACGATCCGCCCGGTGGCGGGCAGCGTTTTTGCATTCCCAGGAATCGAAGCTAGTTGAAACAGAACCCGTTCATGTTGAGATCCGAGTGGTCTGAATCCAAATTGAAACCTACCTTTGGGCTTCACGGGATTGCTGCCCTGTGCCTGATGGCCGTGGCCTTTGCCTTTACTTGCTTCGCCCCGACGGCGCTGGCCCAGGGCGGGACAACTGAGTTCACCCTCCAGCCCGGATCGTTCGACCCGGATGCTGTGGCGCCGGGCGGTGTTTCGTCGTCGTTGATCCAAGTGGGATCAGTGAATGGATTCACTGGCACCGTCAATTTGAGCTGCCAGGTCACGTCGCAGCAGGTGGCGACGGATCCTCCGGTCTGCACGGTGAGTCCTGCGTCGGTCACGGCTCCGGGGAACGCGACTGCGACGCTGACGACTAAGAGCGATACCAGCACGCAGCCTTACAACCTCACGATTACGGGCACGGGGCCGACAACGGCCTACACGACCCCGGCAATTCCACTCACAGTTCTCGCGGTGAGCCCCCAGTTCACCATCAGTGTGACCAGTGCGGTCGCGCCGACCAGCGTGCCAGCCGGCAGCGGGGCCCAGGCCGTGGTCACGGTGAATCCGGTTTACGGATACGTGACTCCGACGAAGGGCGGGATTACGCTTTCGTGCGCGTCCATGACGCCGCTGGTGACGATTGCTCCGGTGTGCTCGTTCGTCTATCCCCAAAATGCATTGAGCCTGCCGGTGACCGGGACGCCCGCCAACGCCACTTTGACTATCAGCACGTTTGGACCGATCACCACCGGAGCGCGTTCGCGTAACCTGATGGGCTTTTGGTTCTCTTTGCCACTTATCGGGCTGGTCGGCTTCGGTGCCGCGGCGAGCGGGAAACGCTTGCGAGGAGCCTGGGGCATGCTGGCAGTTATTGTGCTCGGCGGAGCCTTCATTCTGATTCCGGGATGCGCGAACAACAGGACGTCGACGACGACGCCGAACGGGGTAACGCCAGCCAACACGTATTCGTTCACGATCGTCGGGGTCGATTCCAACGGAGTGGTTTCGAGCAACACGACCACAAGCACCAGCGGGCCAACCGTCACCTTGACGGTCACCGCGCCGCCTAAAACGCCGTAAGCCATGAGCCGGTTTGGACCTCAGGGGCTAAAGCCCGTTTCTTTTGCGAGTCTAAGTGGCACGGCAGAAGCCGTGCCCTTCCCAAAACCATTCTTAGGCGGCACTGCTGAGGCCGTGCCATTTCCAAAACCGTTGATGAGGCGGCTGGTAAAGCTGCTGATGCTGATGATCTCGGTCAGTTCCTTGCTGTCGCATCCGGCATTCGCTTCCAGTAAAGACAAAAACAGAATTCCGGCAGTGCGCTGGGCGGAAGGCAATCCCGGCTGTACATTCTCGCGCGACGAGGACGGAAAGTACCGTTACGGGCTATGGTCGGACGAAGCCGGGATCGTGCTGGCGGTCGATTCGCAGGAGCTCGAGAAGGTGCATCGGCGGCACCAGCCGTTCTTTGCGGTGCTGCTCACGGTGCGATATCGCGGGCAGACGTCGCTCGAGGTGGCCACCGAAAACATCTCGCTGCAGTTCATGAAACATTTTCAAGTGATGCAGCTCGCGCTCGACCCGGATGACTTCTCCGACAAAGTGCAGAACGATGCAGACACCTTGAACGATGAGACCGCGCGACAAGTGGAGAAACATCCGGAGCAGAAGGAGCAGAGAGAAACTTTCGTGCGGGCGTTCCTGAAAGATTCGGCGGAGCTGCAGGAATTCGTAGGCAAGAATAGCCTGCGGCCGACGCGGCTGAGCCCCGGGAAAACCGAGGCCAGCGGCTGG
This sequence comes from Candidatus Sulfotelmatobacter sp., assembly GCA_035279505.1. GTDB lineage: Bacteria > Acidobacteriota > Terriglobia > Terriglobales > Acidobacteriaceae > Sulfotelmatobacter. Next base: position 58,028 of record DATEHP010000338.1, read on the forward strand.
GTCCTGTTCAGCACCGACAGCAAGTGGATCAGCCGGTGGAAGAAGCAGGAGGAATTCATCCTGCGCGTGCCGCTGGCGGGAAAGGTGTTCGAGTTTCCGTTCCGGCTGCCGCCGAAGCCGGGGGAGACGATTCTGCGGAAGCGGGAGTGAGGAAAGCGGCGTCAGGCTTCGGGCGTCAGGCGCCAAGCTTCAGACCTTAGACCTCAGGCTCCGGGCAACGAGGCGCCCGCAAACTTTCCAAGTACGTTCGATTGTCATTCGGTGTGAAGCCGAGGGGTGAAGGGCAGAGGGCCGACGCCTGATGCATGCTTTTACGATGCCGCTCGTCTCGTCTGCTTTTCGATCTCGGCCGCCTGGTGCATTAAAACATCCCGCAGCGAAACCAGTCCCTTCAATTCCTTGCCTTCGACGATGGGGAGATGGCGGAATCCGAATTCGCGCATGATGAACAGGCACTCTTCGATGCTCTCATCGGCGGGGACTGCGCGCGGGTTCGCCGTCATGACCTCGGAAACAGCGGTGGTGCCCGGCGTGCGGCCGATGGCGACTACGCGGTTCATGATGTCGCGTTCGGAGAGGATGCCCGCAAGATTTCCGTCGCGAAGAACGGGCAGGGCGCCGACGTTGTGCTCCAGCATGTAGCGCGCCGCCTCGAGCACGGTGCGGTTGGCGTCGACGGAATAGAGTCTGCGGTCTTTAATTAGCTCGCGGAGAGTAGTCATCGGGTGGTCCTTGGCGAAGGGGTATCTCAAGATGCAGCCGGCCCCACGGCCGACCTGATGTGAATGGGGAATACTGTACCACAGGGACACGGCCGTGAATCGTGATTTTCGGACCCAGAATACTTGGAAAAAGAGCAATGCAGATCGTGCGAGATTGGCCGCCGTAACAGGCATCACGGCGTTCTGAAGGGCACGTCGCTAAAATAGAACCGGCGGCCATGTGGCCGCCGGTTGGGTTCCCAGGCTTACTCCAGATCAGAACCGGAATTGTGGACCGAAGCTGACGCGCATGTTGTTGTGGACCCCGTTGTTGAAGAAGATATTGTCGCCGATTTCCGCGCGAACACCGATCGGGCCGGCAAAGGCCTCAATGCCTCCGCCCGGATACACAGCGAAGTAAGTTGCACCGCTGGCCAAGCCTACGGCCGTCTGGAATCCGGTTGGTGCGCCTTGGTTCGTCACGGTGAAATTCTCGAAGCCCACTTTGCCGGTCACGAAGACTCGGAATGGACCGGAGCCGGTCTGGAACTTAGGACCAAAGAATCCGTGTAGCGTGCGAAGCCTGCTCTGCACCGTCGCCGTGGTGACGCCGTTGCTGAAGGTGCTGGTGTAGTTTCGCTCGAAGTCGTAGCCCATTTCTCCTTCGATTTGGACGCTGGGCCGGACATTGAATCCCGCTCGTCCGCCGAGACCGATGTAGTTGCTGGTGGGTCCGGGGTCACCGAAGCGAAGATATTCGGCAAAGATGCCGACTTCCGCGTGATCCGAGCGACCGGCTTCCTGCGCGACCAACACAGGGGTAGCGAAGAAAAGTGCCGTTAGAATGATTCCTAGATAGTGTTTCATGATTAGTTATTACTCCTCCGAAATTCTCCGTGCCATCCACATTCCCGACACGGCTCACACAATGAGCGGACGCCTAGCTGCGAATCGCCTATATGGATGCGGAACGGTTGGGCAGGGTTGGAGCGCCGAACACGGGCTAAATGAGGCTACTGCGCCATCTACAGAGATAACCTGAGGACTGCAAAAAGAAATGGCGCGGGGAATTCCGCGCCATTGGCCTGAATTGGTTGAGTTAACTTATTGGAGGTGGCTGACTCGCGACGGAGCCGCATCGGCGGTGCTGCTGTCACTGCGGGGAGTCATTGAGACTACGATGTACTCGCGCTCCTTGCTGTCGAGATCTTCCACGCGCAGCAACATCTTGTCTTTCTGAATGCGGAACTGCGCCTGCTCGCCGACGGGCAGAAGCACGGGGTGCTTCTCGTCCCGCGGACGAATGCGGTAGATCACGTGTTCGGACTGCAGCAGATATTCCTGGCAAAGAAGTTCGTGCGTCTTCTTGCTGCCGGAATCGGTGCCGAGCATTTCGCCGGCGAAACTTTTGCCGTCTTTCTCCGAAACGCCGCAGGCGACGGAATCCATCTGCAAGAGCTTGCCGGTTTGAAAAGGCTTGGGCTCTTTGGCGTATACCATTGACGCCATGAGCAACAGTGCACAAGACAACATTTTGAATCGCATGTGAATCTCCCCAGAGAAAATGAACGCGCGGGAATTACGAGGAGTCGAGGTCCTCGGCCCGTATAGCAAGGTATTTTCTCCAGAGGTGGCGAGCGATGGCAGGTCACTTCCGTAATAGAACGGAAGTTACTGGGGGACTCGGGAGAACACTGTATTGGCTTTCGCCAAAACCGTCACCACAGAGGGCACAGAGCGGCACAGAGGGCTAGCGGGCGGTGAGTTCTTCCAGAGTATCGAAGAACGCGGGGTAGGAAATCGCGGCTGAGTCTGCACCGTGGATCACCGTTTCGCCTTCGGCACGCAGGGCGGCGATGGCGAAAGCCATGGCGATACGGTGGTCGTCGAAGGCATCGAGTTCGGCACCTTGGAGGGTCTGCCTGCCGGGGATCTTCAGACCGTCTTCCAATTCTTCCACCTGGGCACCCATCTTGCGGAGATTCGTCGCGACCGCCGAGATGCGGTCCGATTCTTTCACTCGCAACTCCTTCGCATCGTGTACTTCGATTCCCTGGTCGGTGAAGGGGGCGATGGCCGCCAGCACGGGGATTTCGTCGATCAGCCTGGCCGAATCGGCTCCCCCGATTGTGGTGCCCTTTAGTGTCGCGCCTTCGATTTGGAGCGATCCCACCATCTCGCCATGAATCTCTTCGAGTTGGGTCACTGAGATGTGCAGGCCCATCTGCATAAGAATGTCGAGCAGGCGCGCACGAGTAGGATTCATCAGAAGATTCGGCAGAGTCAGTTGCGATCCAGGGAATAAAGCCGCGGCGCAGAGAAAAAACGCCGCGCTGGAAAGGTCTCCAGGGACACGGGCTTCGATGCCGTGCAAACGCTGGCCACCGCGGATGCGGACGTCACTTCCTCCGTCAGCCTTCTTGCGATGCAATTGGGCACCAAAGGCGCGCAGAGCCACCTCGCCATGATCGCGCGTGCGCACTGATTCTTCGACTCGCGTTTCGCCGTCCGCGAAGAGTCCGGCGAACAACAGGCACGATTTTACCTGCGCACTGGCGACGGGCATCCTGTAATCAATTGGCTTCAGCGGTCCGCCGGTAATCCGCAAGGGCGGCTTGCCCTGCTGCGACTCGATCTGAGCGCCCATGGCCGAGAGTGGCTTGATGATGCGTTCCATGGGGCGGCGGGAGAGGGATGGATCGCCGATCATCTGGCTGGTGAAACTTTGTCCGGCGACGATCCCGCTCAGCATCCGCATGGTGGAACCGGAGTTTCCGCAGTCGAGCGGCGTTGCCGGGGCGGCCAGCGAGAGGCCGCGGCCTTGCACTTCGATGACATTCTGAGCTTCAGGCTTGCGTTCCCACTTGACGCCCATGGCTCGCATGCAACCCAGCGTGCTGGCGCAGTCGGCGCCGGAGGAATAGTTCTCGATGCGCGAAGGGCCCTCGGCAATTCCCGCCAACATGCCGTAGCGATGGGAGATCGACTTATCTCCGGGCAATTCGACACTTCCCCGGATATTACGCGCGGGGCGCACCACTACGCTCGATTGGACTTTCATTTCATGATCAATATAACGGATGGAGGTGCAGGAATCGTTGAGGGCTGATTGAAAACCATCCTTGAGCCTGCTACTGGGGAAGGTTTTTGGTCAACAATCAACAATTTATTGCATATTGGCCTTTGTGGAGAGTTCCTTCAGAATGTCGGGCGGAATTTCTTTCAAGGTAACGCCGAACTCGAACATGGGAGTTTCGGTGCCGCGTCCCCAGCGGGCAACTTCCCAATGAGCACGCACAAATTTCACTGTGGGATGTGCGCTTAAGTCCAACAACAAAGGAGTCTCACCGGCGTAGAACTCCTGCCGAAAGGCGGCGATAGACTTTGGCTCCCAGGTCGAACCGTCGGCTGAGCCGAAGATACTGACGTCGAGCGATTCCTGCTCGATGATCTTCGTGATGGAAAGTGTGCCGAGAAATACGCGGTTAGCAGCGCCACTGAGATCGACGGCTTGGCCGTCGCCCTTGGCAGTGGCAACGGTGCCAGGAGGAACCAGCACGGATTCGGCTATGGCAGTTGTCATCGCCGGAGATTCTAACAAATTCGGAACAGCGCCACCGCCTCTTGCTCACCACAGAGGGCACAGGGGAGCACGGAGGAGCACCAGCAACAACGATATTTCCCTGTCACTCTGTCGGGTGCGGAGCGGTGAAGTCGCTACAGCAGGGCTTTTGCGCCGGCTTGAACTCCATCAGTTCGATCCGAGCGAAATCAGGATCGAACACGTTGAGCTGCCTCTTGCCGTCTCGCCCTATCTGCGAGTGCTCCCCGCCATGTTCCTTCCAGCCATGCGATTCGATGAGGGCCTGCGCCTTTTTCATATCGGCGACGCCGTAGGAAATGTGGTTCATGACGCCGGTCAGTTCGAGATCGGGGTGCGGCGGTTGATTGAGCATGTATTCCAGCCAGTCGGTGCCGTCCGGAACCTGCAGAGAAACCCAGTCGGTTTCGGTGTCTTTCATCCCGCCGTGCCAGTAGGGGCGGAAGCCGAGGATCTCGCGGTAAAAATGATCTTCGGCCGGCTGGTCGTAGACCAGGAAGCCAGCGTGAATCATGCGATGGGAAACGGCATTGGGCGCGGGCGGAGCCGTGTCGTCTTTGCCGCGCTCTACGAACTCGATGCGATGTCCTTCCGGATCTTTCACCATCAGGCTGAGGCTGTGATCGGGGCGGCCTTCGATTTGTCCCGGCTTGACGCCCTTCTCGACGAGGTAACGACGGAGGGCACTGATATTGTCAGTGGTAAAGGCCACATGATCCATGCGGTCGGTGGCTTTGGGATCGGGCGCTGGGCTGTAGCCTACCCACTGCTTGCCCGACATGTAGCGGACGGTTTCGCCCGATTCGATCGGGGCCGCAGACGGGAGGCCGAGCACGTCGCCATAGAGGTGCTTCAGTCCGTCAGGTGAGGTTGTGTAGAACGCCACATGATCGATGCCGGTGATGTGGGGGCGCTCAGCGGATTTCGTTTGAGAAACCGCCGAGGCTAGAAATGCTGCACAGACGAAAAGAAGAATGACGTTCTTCATGGCGAATCGATTGTAGACCTTCGGCGCCGAGGGCTGAAACCGGAGATTTGGCATTGGTTCGCCCCTTGGCGCGTGAACCCCGAAAATTCAGAGTCCTCAGTGCGTGATTACAGGGAATCCAGGAACTGACGGATGATTCTGGTGGCTTCGCTCGGTTGCTCCCAGGGAGCGTAGTGCCCTGCTTTTGGGATCACGCGCAATTGGCTGCCTGAGATATTTTGGTGCATCAGTTTGGCTTCGTTGATGCCGGTCAGAATGTCCTCATCGCCCGTTACCAGCAGCGTGGGAACATCGATCGTCTTCAATGTTTCGATCGAGTCAGGCCGTTCGGCCATTCCGCGCTGCACTTGCGCGATATCCTCGGGGGACATTTGCCGCATCATGCGCAGCGCACCGTCGATGAGATCGGGCCGCGTATCGATCGTGGCCTTCCCAAAGAGGCGCGGAATCATGGACTGGAGAAACGGCTCGACACCACGGTCGAGTACATCATTGGCAGCTTGCAACCGTGCGGCGCGGGCTTCGGAATTATCGGCTGGAGCTTTTGTGTTACACAGGCCGAGCGCAGCGACACGGCCGCGATGCATTCGCCAGAATTCGAAGAGGAGATAACCGCCGATCGAAACTCCAATGAGAGGAGCGCGGCCAACGCGAGCATCGTCCATCACGCGCGCGATGTCGCTGGCATGCTTGGCCATGGTGGCGGGACCTTCTCCTGCGCCGGATTGTCCATGTGCGCGCAGATCGGGAAGGATCAGGCGATAGCGCACTGCGAGCGATTCGGCGAACGGAAGCCAGAATTCGTGATTCGCTGGAAAAGGATGGAGAAAAACGACGGGGGAACCATCGCCGAGGACCCAGTACACAATTTCCGCGTCATTGCTGCGTAGACGATAAGAAGGGATCGCGGCCATGGCAGCCATTTAAACACGAGCATAGCGAGTGGGGTACGTTCCTCAGCTAGCCGCGTTCCCCGACACCGGTCTACGAACGCGGGTTTGGCATCGGCTGCGCCAAAGTTGGGGCAGGTAGTAGCAATGGTTCCTCCGGCATGATGATCCACGCAATCAGATACGAAAGGAAACCGACGCCCGTCATGAACCCGACGATCAGCCACACGACCCGGACCAGCGTGACGTCAATATCGAAGTACTCCGAGAATCCAAGACAAACGCCGGCGACCTTGCGCCCGAGGCGCGGACGGACCAGTTTTAGCCGAGCTAACGAGGCTCCCACCCGGATCCCGCAGTAGGCACAGACTAAGGCATCGTCCTGAATCACTTTTCCGCAATAGTTGCAGTACATAGCTCCGCCCTCAAATCTATTCTACGAAAAGCATCGCTTGGATGTTCCGTACTTCGTCTGTGCGGAGCCAATGCTTTCACCACAGAAGGGGGCACGGAGGAGCACGCAGAACGTGCAATTGGCTATTCCCGGTACGCGTCTTTCATGTGGCGGCGAGCCTGGTCGGCCTGTCCGCTGTCGGCGCGGCCGGTCAGGACCGCTTCGTAGGCTTTCAGTGCCAGGTCCCTTTTCTGGAGGAGGTCGTACATTTCTCCGGCTGCAAGATTGGCCTTCTGACGAATGTCGGGATCGGGGTTGGGGGCTTCATTGACCAGTTCATAGGCCGCTGCAGCCCCATCAAAGTCTTTCTTGTTGCGCAATAACTCACCCAAACCCCATGCAGCCAGTTCGTAGTGAAGCCTGCCGTACTTCCCTTCACGGCCGTTTTGCCAAACTCTCCGATACTCCGCCTCAGCTTCATTGAGTCGCCCCGCGGAGCGCTCAAGATTGGCGACTTCGGTCGGGAACAGATGGTTGCCAGGATATCTCGCGGTCAACTCCTGCATGTATCCGATGGCCTCGTCGTAGTGATGCTCTCGGCGAAGGAATAGGGAGAGGATTACTTTGGCGTCGGTGGAGTTCTCGCCATTGCCCTTCGCTACTTCGCGCAGGTAGCTTAGGCCCTTATCTCTCGATCCGTTCAGTCCGGCCAGGGCCGCCGCGACCTTCAGGCTCCATGGAAGATTTCCGGCAACATAATTGTGGGTACCGACCACCATCTTGGCGTCGATGTAGGAAGGATCGAGTTCGAGCACGCGCTCGTGATCGCGGCGTGCGCCCACTGCATTGCGCAATGCCGAAAACCAGGCGCGCTCGACGAGCCCGGTGTAAACCGCAAACTCGGCACGCGTAACACCGCGACAATACAGCGCACTGACGTCCGCTGGATTGGCCTTAAGCCGCTTGTCTTCCAAACTCAGGGCGCGACGCGCCAGTGCTTTGATGCGATCCTTGATCTTGACATCCGTAGGACGGGGGGCGCGTCCAATAAAACTATCGTTCGTGTAATCTCCGGTGTTCATCGCGCCCGTCTCGTAGAGATCGCGCATCAGAACCACAGTCAGGAGATGATTCACCGAGAACGCGTCGTCGGGATGCTTTGCAACTATCTTCTCAAGCTCCTCAGTCGCCCGGACGTAGTCCATGTTGTAGAAGTGATCGAATGCCACCTCTGTTTCAGGATCGCGCGGCGCGCCATCAGTGGGCTTGGGGTTAGGTGTCGTTTGTGCCCCGGCAAACGGGCCATTCGTCATCAGAAAAACGAGGAGCGTAATGAGGCGAGCATGCGGTGGGAAACTCATCAATGACTCTACTTGCGGATTCACAGACCCAGTTTCCCTAGTCTAAACGAAGCGCACGTTCGGGCGGATCTGAGCCCGGCCGAACAGGCAATTCTGCCGGAATCAATTGGGTCATCGCCGTACCGGGTCCGTTACTCCCGGCCCGGTGAAGAGCACTCCTATACTCTGATCAGCCACAGAACTGAACGTAGCGGAAGCACTCGTCAATCGTCTGCGACCGGTTCGCCGAATGGAGCTCGGAGGACCGTGCGGGCGCGGCCAGGCCGAGGCTGAGACTTGGGGTCGGGATTTCGAGAACTTCCGCTACGATTCAGTGTTTTTTAGGGTGTTCGTGAGTCCCAGGGCTTTCGTAACTGACGCAAGTTTACGCAGTTAGGCACGTAAGAATTGCTTGCGGCGGCACCGGAGAGAAAAACTGCCTAGATGTAAACTGTTATTTTTCAGCATGTTGCAACTGCAACGTTTTGGTGCTTAGAGTGCGATCTAAGGTTTTTCGGGTAGGTCCCGATTTATGGCAACAGACGTCGTACAGGGAGCGCAAGAAGAGTTCTGGCGCCCACCAACCTTGAATGAGGAGGTCGCGGTTCGCGATCCCCATCCGGCGATGGCGGAGGCTTGTCCCCGCTGCGAAACCGAGTTCCTACTGGGATCGAAATTCTGTCACTCCTGTGGCGGCCGACGCCCGGCAGCGATGAGCTCCTCCACCCGGGCCGATGCAGCAGCTCTAGCGGGGTTATGGGAGCGCACGATTTACCGGATTCAAGCCGGCATTGAGGGAGTTCCTTGGGGCAACGTTAAATTCCCTTCCTGGATGCGTCATTTGCACTTTCATGAGATCAAGAGTCATCTAGGCCTTTCGACCGCTTCGCTGATCGCGTTCGTGATCGGTCTGTCTTGCGTGGCGGGAGCCCTCCTGGTGGGATTGCTGACCGCAAAAACCCTTGTGGATTGGCAAGCCATCCAGTATTACCGGGCGGAATGCCTGTTGGCGGCCACCGCTTCATTCGTGGCCGGAATCCTTTTAAAGAAGCCCTCCGCCGATTAAGTAGCTTCGCCGCCGCTGCCGACAGCACGCCGCTGCTGACTCATCCTATAGAGATGGTGTACTGGTCCGATTCCCTTACCTAACGGCTGTCCATTGGAGATTGCGGCGGTGACGTAGGTCTTCGCGAGAAGAGTGGCCTCGGCCAGCCCTCGATCCGAGGCCAGGTGGCATGCCATCGCAGTGGCAAAAGCGCAGCCCGTTCCGTGCGTAGACTTGGAGCGCTGGCGCTCGGCCTTGAAAACTTCCTGTTCTATCCCACGTTTGGTGGCGAAGCTCAGCAGATCTGTCGCCTTTTCGAGATGTCCTCCCGTCACAACCACGGCTGATGCTCCCATCTCATGCAACTTGGCAGCAGCCTCCCTCATTTCGTCCAATTCTTCGACTCTTTTCATCCCCGTGATCACTGCCGCCTCATCGACATTCGGAGTTACAACATCGGCCAGCGGGATCAGGCGCTCAATCAAAATTCGGGTTCCGGCTGCATCGAGCAGGTCGGCTCCGCTGGATGATTTAAGGATGGGATCGAGAACGATATTGGGCAGCCGGCCTTTGTCGGATCCGATTGGCTTAACGAAGTCGGCAAGGGCCCTGGCGACTTTCCCCGTCCCCAGCATGCCGATGTGTACGGCGGCAATATCCAAGTCGGCGACAAGCTCCTGAAGAGTATCCGTTATCAGCGCAGGGTCGACCGCCTCCACCCTCTTTACCCCCGACGTCGACTGCACCGTCATGGCGGTAATGCAGGACACGCCATAGCAGCCGTGGGCCGCGATGGTCTTGATGTCGGCAGTGACGCCGGCTCCGGATGAAGGATCAAATCCAGCGATCGTGAGTACCACAGGTGGTTTTTCGGCCATGGTCTTCCGTTCTCGAGAGCTCGCCTGCTGCCTAGACTTTGGCACAGAATCTCATATCGGCATGTTCTCGGAATTGACTTTATTCACCATGCGAGAGAAAAAATCTTTGCGATCTAGCAACGGAGGCCCTCCGTAAATACATGATTCCATGTAAGTTGAGAGACTGCTTCTTGTAATTCATTGATTCCATTAAGCTTGTAAATTCTACCCTCCGACGTCGTTCGTGCCATTTGCTAATTGGTAAATGCGTAACCTTTCTGAAATAAAGACGTTTGTCCGCATCCCCATAAATTTCCAGCATGTTACGTGTAATTTCGATTACTGGGAGGTCACTGTCAGACGTGTCCTTTCGCCTTGACACACCGTTTGGCAGGCCGATAGCATCTACGAACTGCAGGCAAGACCAGCCTTAGGCCAAGGGCACTTTTGAGCATGCGAGGAGAACTGAATGCGAAGACGTATAGCTCATGGACTGGCGATCGCTTTTCTGATCGTCGGCCTGGGAGCGGCTCAGGGACCGAACATCTCGGAGGCGAAACCGGCTCCAGTTAGTTCTGTTCAAGCGAAGTCCGAAGTCCGCAAACAGGTCGGCAAGACCAAACCGTATCAAGTGGGAACAGCGTCCTGGTACGGGCAGAACTTCGAAGGCAAACCGACGGCCAGCGGTGAACCGTACGATATGTACGACATGACGGCCGCCCACCTTACGCTTCCGATGGGAAGCTACGTAAGGGTAACGAACCTGCGTAACGGAAAGGCTGTCACTGTTCGGGTGAACGATCGTGGACCGATCGTCCCGGGCCGGATCATCGACCTTTCTTATGGTGCCGCCCAGGCCCTTCAGATGAAGGCTCACGGGCTGCAACGCGTACGTCTGGACTTGGTTCAATCGACCAGTGTCGCTAAATCCCGGCAACAGCAAAAGTCGGATTACCAGACGATTGCTTATAACCATCCCCCTGTAGCGCAACTCCCGTAAAAACTCGTACACTAGTCGGGATGACGGCTGCTCTGCCTGACCGCATCCCGAGCGATAGCGTTGGCTATCGAGGTGGTGATCCGCGCCAGCGGCTCATCGTTGCGCTTGACGTTTCGACCGCCGCCGCCGCACAGAAGATCGTGGCGGCGGTGGGAGACTCCGCCTTGACCTACAAGGTGGGGATGCAGCTCTACACCGCCGTGGGACCGCAGATCGTGCGCGATCTGGTTGCGTCCGGACGGCGAGTGTTTCTCGATCTGAAGTATCACGACATTCCGAACACCGTTGGGGCAGCGGTCGCCGAGGCTGAGAAGCTGGGCGTCAGCATGTTGACGATCCACGCTGCAGGAAGCACGAAGATGGTGCGAGCCGCGGTGGAGGCAGCGAAGGTTCGGCCCGATTTGATGGTGCTCGCGGTCACCGTCCTCACCAGCATGGATGGACACGATCTCGAGACGATTGGCATTCGCGGATCCATGGAAGACAGCGTAGTGCGGCTGGCAACGATCGCACTGGCGCAAGGCTGCCAGGGGGTGGTCACCTCGGCGCGTGAGGCGTTCACGCTGCGCTCTAACCTGGGTGACCGGTTCGCGATTGTCACGCCGGGAGTTCGACCAGGGGGAAGCAACATGGCGGATCAAGTTCGTGTGGTCACGCCAGCAGAAGCAATTGCATCCGGCGCGAGCCATATTGTGGTAGGCAGACCGATCACCGAGGCGGCCGATCCCGCGGCCGAAGCAAGAGCCATTCTGGGGCAGATCAGATAACGACAGAACTCAGCCCGATATCGTGGAAGTTACATACCAACTCACAGAAGAAGATTATCGTCACGGTCTGCACGTATGGCGAACCAGGACTGCCTCACGGGTATGGAGTCAGCGTGTCGGCATCGCCTTCATGGTTGTGGTCTTTGTCATGGGTCTAGTGATGCTAACCTGGAATTCAAACCATCAGTTGAAGTATTTCTCCTGGTTCGAACTGGGCCTTCCTATCGTGTACTTCCTCTCTCTGTGGATCGCTCCCGGGCTCCAAGCACGTTTGCAATACCGCCGCATGCCCGGCGCACAGTCGCAGATAACCATGACCGTTTCAGACTCGGAGATTCACGTGCGGTCCAAGCACTACGATTCTCATGTCAATTGGTCAACGTATATTGGCTGGGCGGAAGGAAGATCAGTTTTCGTGCTCTTCCCGCAACCCCGTATTTACGTACCCATTCCCAAGCGCGCTTTCACGGGTGAACAACAAGAGCAGTTCCGGGAAATCCTGCGACGTAGTGTCGGCAAGTAACAGCATCGATCGTTCGCTAATGAGAGCAATCCCCTGTCGGAGTTCCGCGCTGATTGCTCTTCAAAGACGAGGACATTTCTGGGGCAGATCCGCGTGTAAAAGTCCGCAGTTGCATGATTTTCCAAACAACGATGACGAGGTATTCCATACGTGGTATATTGGTAGCATGAAAGAGAAGACATCAGTCACACTCTCGGCCGAGGTACTTACGGGGATCGATCGCCTTGCTGGGAGGCAGCGTTCGCGGTCTGCTTTTATCGAAGAAGTTCTCCGTCAATACCTAAGCAATCGGGTCAAAGCAGAGCGCAAAGCTCGCGATCTCGCAATTCTCAATCGTTTCGCCCACGAACTGAATCGCGACGCCGAGGAGGGTTTGGACGACCAGGCGCCCGAACCGGAACAAGAGTAATTTCACCGGACATTCCCGATGAGACGCGGAGATATCTACAGGGTTTACAGGCCAAAGCAGGATGACCCGAAACGCTCTCGCTTTTATGTGGTGGTCAGCCGACAAGAACTCCTCGACTCAGCTTTTTCGACGGCCGTTTGCGCACCCGTCTACACCAAGGGTCATGGGCTATCAACGGAAGTCGCGATCGGAACCGCCGATGGTCTGAAACACGAAAGTTGGATTACTTGCGACAATCTACGCAGCATTTCCAAATCGGCACTCACGGACTTTGTGGCATCGCTATCTGATGCAAAAATGCGCCACCTGAATGAGGCGTTGTCCATAGCACTCGATATCAGCTGAAGCGCTCTGCACGAATCGCGGTTTCTCAGCCATTGCATCGGACTTCAACAAAATGGAGGCCCGTTTCATTCAGGCCAACATTGACGAAGTTCTCCGACTAAAGGGAGGAGACCCTCCATATTTACCGGAGCTTGGAAACCGAAACGAAAGGTTCCTATGTGCGGATTGCACAACGCGTTTGGGGTGCGGTGCGGCGGCTGAGCCGCTGAGTTCTTAGAGCTTCTCGAAGAACTCGCACGCCGAGCACGAGATGTAGATCCCGCCCGGGACACCGCGTTCGCGGTCTTTCACGCGCTTCACGATGCGCGTCGCTTTGCCGCACTTGGGGCAATCCGTGCTCTTGGTGGTATCCATGACCTTCTTGCGGTCGGCTGTTTTTGCGATCTTGGCGCCTACTGCCATGATGAATCTCTCCTGATGTTTCGAATGTGTGCGCAGCGCTCCGCGTCAACCACGCGAATATATGTGGATGGAATTGTCTGGATCCACGCGGGAAGAATCTGGAGCTGCGTCTTTGTGCTCTTCCGCCGGAATATATTTTACAGTAACGTTGTGCCGGCTGTCTTGCGGCTCGCGAGGCCTCCATACCATGTCGCGCAGATTCTGGCCGATTGTGAATACGCTCCTGTTCACGATTTTCGTGCCTGGCACGGTCGCGATCCTGATACCGCGCTGGCTGCTGGGCGGGTTCGCGAAGCCGCCGGGTGGTGTCCTGACGTCGATCGGGGGCATCGTGTTCCTGATCGGAGCCGCTATCTACTTGCGATGCGCGTGGGAATTCGCCGTCCGCGGCTTGGGAACGCCAGCGCCCATCGCGCCGACTAAGTTTCTGGTTACGACCGCCCTCCATCGCTACGTCCGCAACCCGATGTATATCGGCGTGGCCCTGGCCATTCTCGGAGAAGCGGTCGTATTTCGATCCATTCACGTCGCAGAGTACGCGGGCGTGATGCTACTGATCGCTCACACTTTCGTTGTCTTGTACGAGGAACCGACCTTGCAGCGCCAATTTGGCGATTCCTACGAGGAATACCAGAGGAAGGTGCCGCGCTGGCTGCCACGACTCTGAAGAACTGCCGCGCCCTCCTACTGATTGGCAGCCGTCATCTGCGGTGAACTGAAATTCCCGAATTCGAGTTCGGACACGACTCCTAATGCCGCACCCGGCGCGGTTTCGATCCATTGCACCCAGCGGGAAAACGGCCGATTCTCTCCCCGTCGATATTTGTCTTTCACCGTGACCCGTATCTTGGTGCCCGCCAGGAGTTGCTCGGCCCATTGCGACTCAAGATTGTGGTAACTACCACCAGGGCCCTTGAATGCCTCCTGCAGAGCCTTGGGCGCGAAGGTATTCATGTTGGGATTCTGTAACCCCAGGTTGCGGATATCCCCTGGCGCTCCGAACTGAATACCGATCAAATGTCCGGCGTGCTCGCCCGTCCCGCCCGACATGGCACGCTGTGCGGAAACGATGCGATGGGTCGCCACTTTTCCGGGAACGCCAAGTTCGCCGGAGGCTTCCTTGTAAGAGTACTTTCCCTGGGTCCACTCACGAAAAACGAATTGCGCACTGATATCAGGCAATGCCATACGACTCTCCCGAATAGCGCGAATAGTAACACGAAGCGAATTCACAGTGGAGCGCGAAGCCCACCAAACAAACAGGCCACGGATTCACACGGGTCTTCACGGATTAACCTTACAAAAGATCTATCCGTGGAGATCCGAAATCCGTGGCGCTATTTTGAGTTGCGTTATTGGCTCACGTGCCCACGCAATACCGTTATCGAAGCTCTCGGGAGCTGGTACAGCACATCGGCGCCTCCCTGCACGGTCGATCTTGAGGGCGGTCCATCGGGATCAACGTGGCTGCTCTGCCCTTGCTGATGCCATTGATATTCATTCGAGCCGAACGTGATGCGGTCCAAAGGGCCGGACAAGTGGCGCTCTGTTTTTCCTGTACCGAACCCAATCTTCACGGCATGATCGTTAGATTGATCGCGGTTGACCAGCATCACCGACCACTGGCCGTCCGGACGTTCTACCGCGTAAGCGGTGACCAGAACGTGTCCCGCGGCGTCGTTGACATCGCTCCAGGCTTTGAACTGCTTGTGCGGTGCGTCGATGGGCTGCACCCATTCTTTCGTGATCAGTTGCGCTGCAATGTACTGCGGCGGATATCCCACCACGTTGTAGTTCTGATCGATCAATAGAAAGTTTCCAAAACCTGAAGTGCTTTGGGGATAGGGCATGTAGTGGAAGTAATAGGTTCCGCCCGCGCCTTCAGCCATCATGCTGCCGACGTAATCAGCGAGCCACAAGCCGCTTTTCACGGTCGAAGGGGGAGCTCCGCCTCCGATGTTGCCCTCGGTCATGAAGAATGGAATGTTCGACGGCACACCGTTGTCTTTCCACACCTGCACGATGTGGTGCACATATTCCGGCTCGGGATAGAGATCGGCCCACGAATAGCTGGGCCGGTCCTGATACGGGTAATGCTCGAAGGAGAAGAAAGTGAAATCGTTGAGGCGGTTGTGCGCCTTCAAGTAGTCCACAAAACGTCCAATCCATGACACTTTGCCGTTAGCGTCAGGCCAAACCTCGACATCGCCGAATGTGCCTTCGAAGGGCGGTCCTCCCAGCTTCGCCTCGGGCACAAGTTTGTGAATCGCAGTCGCGAACTGCAGATACAGAGCACCGTAGTCTTCCGGCAGCATGTGCTGGCCGTCGGCTTCTTCTCCCATCTCGACATACGAGATCGGATAGTGTCGCTTGTACAAGTATGCGATTTCGTTGGCTGCATCTTCCGGAGTGGCATAGAGCATTGCGATCGGAACCATCGTCGGCAGCCCGCGTGTTACCCCGGAGTTGAAGAAGAAGTCGAAACCTACCTGATCGCCGCGGCTGTGGTCTTCGTCAGAAGCAGCGTGCCAGGGATCGACAGAGGAAGGCCACGTGATGGTCTGCTCGCGGCTCGGGAAGTGCGTCACGTAATCGTTGAAGGCACCATCCTCAGAGAGCGCGCCCACGTAAAGTTCGTTAATCGCATAACCAACGCAATTGCGCTTGTCGGCTGAGCCATGCGTATCGCAAGTGTTGGAAGACTCCGTCATCCAAATACGGAGGTAGCGCACGGGAATCATCCAGTCGACCAGTTTCAGCGTGACCGTACCACCCTTCCCTTCGGCGACGCTGCCCAGCGGAAACGTTTGCCAGGTGCCCTTCATCGTGCCCTCATAGAAGGGTTCGAGTTCTCCCGTCCAAAATTGCACCGCGTATTTTTTCGCATAGGGATCGGCCCAGGCGATGCGGATGGCGTTCACATCAATCTTCGTGCCGAGGTCGACCATCACCCACTGGGGATGCAGGGAGTCGTCCTCTCCGGTGAAGGCTTTGGTCAGATAAGGATTGCTCTTCCAGTAGGAGTGAATATCACCGTCGGTGAGGCGTGACCATCCATTGCCGTCGCCACGGCTGAATCCGCGGTGCGGCAGAGGCGAGGCCCATGAGCTATGAATTTCTTCTCCAGGCTCGGCATTGCCGACGAAGTAGCCTTCCTGCTTCTCGGGATTGCTCCACTTCCCAGCTGGATTCCAATGCCAGGCTTCGACCATCAGCTCGGTGTTTTGCCGGTACGTGACCGTTTGCCATCCTGCTCCGAGAATCTCTTTCAAGAGTGGATCTTTAAGCAGGTGATCGGGCGTCCCGGTACGCAGCCGATCAATGGCGGCCCCGAGGGAGTGGACGGGGCTGAACGTGTTGGCGACATGCGCAGGGTCGGAATCAACAGTGACCTTCTGGGCCGCCATGGAAATTGAAACTGCCATCACAACCGTCGCGACAGCAAGAACTGGAAGAGAACGTTTTTCGAGATGCAAGCCACCCTCCGCACTCGCAAGCAGGGGCATTCGCATAATAAGCGATCCTCTATTGAAACGATTCAACAGCCCGGAAAATCGCAAACAGGATAACACCGAAATCCTTATCAGAGTTCAAACAGGAAGAAGTCCGGCAATTCGTGTGGTCAGTTTGGGTTCGGTAGCCATAACGAATACAGTTCTTGACAAACGAAAATAACAAAGTCGAGGTACAATGCTGACCGCTCTTGACCGAGAGAAAGCGTTCTGCCTGGGTCCAACCGCAAAGGGTAACTGATAGGCCACTTTACGTCCGCGAGCGCCCTCTCGTCACCTGATGTAAGAAGATCGTCGGAGAACAATTCCTATGACAAACTTGCGCACTCTCGTTGCCTCAGTCGGCCTAGTGTTGGCGACAATTCAATTCTCAACCGCACAACATTGGGTTCCCCTAGCGAATCAGCCCAACGCGAACCTGGCACTGAGCAACCCTCTCTTGCTCACAGACGGCACAGTCATCCTTCACCAGCAGTGCGGCCCACAATGGTGGCGTCTGACTCCAGATGCTTTCGGAAGCTACGTCAACGGAACATGGAAAAGAATCGCCTCAACGCCTTCAGGTTACGCTCCTCTTTACTTTGGTTCTGCGGTGTTGCCGGATGGCCGCGTGATGCTAGAGGGTGGAGAGTACAACTACTGCCAGCCTGTTTGGACCAACCAGGGCGCGATCTATGACCCGAAAACCAACAAGTGGACGATGGTAGCTCCGCCAACAGGCTGGCAATCGATCGGAGATGCCCAGAGCGTTGTTTTGGCCGATGGCACCTACATGCAAGCGAACTGCTGCAGCACAGAAAGCGCGCTGCTGGATGCGACCAACTTGACGTGGAAGATCACAGGTGCGGGTAAGAAAGATGTGCATGACGAAGAGGGCTGGACCCTTCTTCCGGACGGCACAGTGCTGACGGTGGATGCTTACGTGTTCGATTACCACAAGAATGGCAAACGATATGAGATCTATCATCCCTCGACCGGCCGTTGGACGACCCCTGGAACCACTCCAGTGCAGCTCTGGGATTCCTATTTCGATGCAAATCATGCATCGTATGAACTCGGCCCCGGTGTTCTGAGACCGGACGGGACCGTCTTCTACCTCGGCGCAAACGGTGCTCCGGGACAAGCCGGGCACACTGCGACCTACGACACCAAGACGAAAACCTGGACTGCGGGACCCGATATCCCCGACGGTATGGACGTTGCCGATGGCCCCGCCGCGTTGCTTCCGGGCGGGAGTGTGCTGTTCCAGGCCAGCCCGGGTATCTTCAACACCGGTTCCAGGTTCTTCACCTGGAATGGAACCAACTTTAGCGACGTCACCTGGGGCAACACGGACGCGCCGAATGCTTCCTCGTATTATGGGAACATGTTGCTGCTACCGACCGGCGAGGTCCTGTATACCGACTTCGCCAATGTGTGGGTCTTCCAGAATGGCGGGAACCCAAAGGCCGGATGGCTCCCGCAGATTCTCTCGGTGCCCACGACCGTGAAGCGCGGGCAGACTTATGTCGTGTCCGGCCTGAACTTCAATGGATTCTCGCAAGGCGCTGCCTACGGTGATGACACCCAGGGGGCCACTAACTATCCCCTGGTGCAAATCACAAACAGGGTGAGCGGTCAGGTGTATTATGCGCGAACGCATGACCACAGCACAATGGGCGTTGCCTCCACCACGCCAGCATCGACCAGCTTCGATGTAACCGGCAAAATCGCGACCGGCGTGAGTGACTTGCGGGTGGTGTGCAACGGCATTGCGTCTCTTCCCGTGACCGTGAACGTGGAATAGAAAAACAACTGCCGCGGCGAACAACCGAAACCTCATTTCAGCGATAGTGTCCTGAGCATTTGTTCTGAAGCTCAGGACACTTGTCGCCCCGCCTTGATAGTGATTCAGTTCGACTTTTTGCGTCCACACACGGCGTCATCCCGAGCACCCACGTTTTCATCAGCGGTCGGAGGGATCTCGCGGACAAGACTCTGAAGCGCGGGAGATCCTTCGCTCCGGCTGAAAAGCGCCTGCGCTCAGGATGACGCCCGATTTTGCAATTGTTTTTATTTTCAAACTGAGCCACTACCCCGCCTTCATCACGTTGACCGGCATCCCCGCATCCTGCTACCGTCATTAGTTTGCCCTCTCGCGTGCGGAAGACTCTGTGGGCGGCAACCGTGGTGTGGTCGCGCGCTGGGGGCTTAAAGTTCATAACTACGGAGACTCTCCATGTCTGCCATTAAATTTCGCGGTGTCGATTTCATTCAATACGATTCACTGCTCACCGAAGAGGAGAAACTCGTCCGCGACACCACGCGCCAGTTTATTGAAGACAATCTGATCCCCATCATCGAGGAATGCAACCGCGCGGGCCGCTTTCCGCGCGAACTGGTGAAGCCTATGGCCGAACTGGGCTTTTTTGGCGCATCGATCAAGGGATACGGCTGCGCCGGCATGGGCAACGTGGAATACGGCCTGATGACGCAGGAACTCGAGCGCGGCGATTCAGGAGTGCGGAGCTTCGTCAGCGTGCAGTCGGGGCTGTGCATGTATCCGATCTACGAGTTCGGCAGCGACGAGCAAAAAGAGACGTGGCTCCCCGCGATGCAGAAGGGCGAAAAGCTCGGATGCTTCGGACTGACCGAGCCTGATTTCGGGTCGAACCCGGGTGGCATGCGCACGCGGGCACGCAAGATTGGGAACGAATACGTGATTAATGGCGAGAAGATGTGGATCACCTCTGGCACGATCGCCGATGTGGCCATCATCTGGGCCAAGGTGGAGAACGAGAATGATCGCATCCGCGGATTCCTGGTAGAGACGAACCGTCCGGGATTCAAGGCTGACGACATTCACGGAAAGTGGTCGCTGCGGGCTTCGGTGACGTCTGGCCTGTCGCTGCAGGATGTGCATGTGCCCGAGTCGAACCTGCTCCCGAAAACCGGCGGCCTGCGGTCTCCGCTGATGTGCCTGAATCAGGCGCGCTACGGGATTGCCTGGGGAGCCGTCGGCGCGGCGATGTCCTGCTACGACTGCGCGCTGCAGTATTCCCTGCTACGCAAACAGTGGCGCGATCAGCCCATCGCCTCGCACCAACTCGTACAAGACAAGCTGACCTGGATGATCAGCGAAATCACGAAGGCGCAATTGCTGGTGCTGCAGGTCGGACGCCTGAAAGACGCGGGAAAAGTCGAACCCCATCACGTTTCGATGGCGAAGCGCAACAACGTATGGATGGCACTGGAGTGCGCCCGGCTGTCGCGCGATATTCTCGGCGCGAACGGAGTGGCGGACGATTATCCGATCATGCGCCACCTGATGAACCTGGAGTCAGTAAAAACCTACGAAGGCACGCACGACGTACATTCGCTGATCATTGGGCAGAGTGTGACGGGGATCGACGCGTTCTAATTGATTATTGCGCGCTGATTGCGCATACTAACCCGCTGGAAAGGCGTCAAGGTCCTCCTACTCAATTGGCTCCCAGTAACGGAAACAATTCATGCTCACCAAAATCAAGATGCGGAATTTCAAGATCTTCCAGAGCGTTGAGGTCGATCTCGGGAACCCAGTTGTCTTCATTGGCCCAAATAACTCCGGTAAGACGTCTGCTTTACAGGCACTCGCCTTATGGCAAATCGGGCTTAGCAGATGGAATGAGAGGAGGAAAGGCAGGGGGTTACCTGAAAAGAGGCCCGGCGTAACGATAAACCGACGCGATCTTGTTTCGGTACCAGTTCCCGACGCAAATCTGCTTTGGAGAAACCTCCACGTCAGAGACGTTAGGAAGACGGATGCAGGCCAGGACACCAAGAACGTCAGAATTGACATTATCGTCGATGGAGTGACAAACGATAAGCCATGGAAGTGTGGCTTGGAGTTCGATTATGCCAATGAGGAGTCATTCTACTGCCGTCCTCTGCGCGCCGAGGAGAACAACTCGGCAAAGCGAATGCCCATCCCTGATGAGGCGGC
This sequence comes from Candidatus Sulfotelmatobacter sp., assembly GCA_035279505.1. GTDB lineage: Bacteria > Acidobacteriota > Terriglobia > Terriglobales > Acidobacteriaceae > Sulfotelmatobacter. The sequence continues at coordinate 78,766 of DATEHP010000338.1, forward strand.
CTCAACCCTTGTAGCTTTTCTCCCCCCGATGTCGGGCCTAGCAGCAACCGAAACACGACTTGACCAGGGAGCTATCAACGTCCGCGTTGGCGAGGGACAAACTGCGGCAGTCTTGAGAAACTTGTGCTTTGTGATTCACGAAGACAAGCCCGATCTATGGAAGAAACTTGTCGAGCACATACACGCGCTCTTCGGATCCGTTCTCGATGCACCGCGGTACATACCGGAGCGGGGAGAACTGGTGATGACTTACACAGAAAGAGATGTTCGCCTGGACCTCTCGTCAGCAGGGCGAGGGCTGCAACAGACCCTCTTGCTGCTCTCGTATATGTTTGCTAACCCAAACTCCGTACTCCTACTCGATGAACCAGACGCTCATCTCGAGATCCTTCGCCAAAGACAGATCTATCAGCTACTAACCGATGTGGCGCGAACAAACGGTAACCAGGTCATCGCTGCGAGTCATAGTGAGGTATTGCTGAACGAAGCAGCGGGTCGGGACCTCGTCGTTGCTTTTGTAGGAAGACCCCACACGATAACAGATAGAGGCAGTCAGGTAATGAAGGCACTCGAGGAAATCGGCTTTGAGCAGTACTACCAAGCCGAGCAGACGGGTTGGGTGCTTTACCTTGAGGGCTCCACCGACCTTGCAATTCTACGGGCGTTTGCTGAACGGCTAGGACATGCTGAAGCCATGGAATGCCTTGCGAGGCCTTTCGTTCACTACGTGGGAAACCAGCCCACAGAAGTGCTCAAGCATTTTCACGGTCTCCGGGAGGCTGTGGGTCGCCTACAGGCGGTCGCCATATTTGATCAATTAGACAGACCACTGCCCGTGGACTTGGGTGCAAACGGGCTGACGTGGAAGAGGCGAGAAATCGAGAACTACCTCTGCTATCGCGAGACCCTAGAAACATACGCTCAACAAAGTGCCGCCAATGCAGCGGCCGGGCCACTGTTCAGCGAGGCCGAAGCTGCAAGACGACTCGCAACAATGAAGGAATCAATTGCAGAGTTGGAGACTGCTTTACGGACTCTTGGAAAGGGGTCGCCTTGGGCATCGGAGACGAAAGTGAGTGACGACTTCTTAGGCCCATTGTTTCAGAACTACTTCAAGAAACTGGGACTGCCGAACCTCATGGCGAAGAAGAACTTCTATGAACTGGCGTACTTCGTTCCACGCCAGAAGATCGATTCTGAGATCGGCGAAAAACTCGACGCGATCGTCGCGATTGCAAAGCAAGCGAAGGCTCCTTGACCTTCTTAAGGCGCAAGCTCGCTCTTACCCGTACAACTCTTCCAGCAACTCGTACGCCCGTCGCAAGTGCGGGATTACGATGCTGCCGCCCACTACCATTGCCACATTGAGCGCTTCATCCTGCTCGGCTCGCGGCACTCCGAGCCGATAGGCCTGGATTGCGTGGTAGGAGATGCAGTCATCACACCGCAGGCAGGCTGAGGCAACCAATCCCATCAGCTCTTTCGATTTAGCCGACAGAGCGCCTTCCAGGTACGTGTTGTGATCGATGTTGTAAAAGCGCTTGACCAGAAAGTTATTCGCCTTGTCCACATTCGCGTTCAGCCTGGCGCGGGTCTCGATGAAGCGGCGGGCGAGTTCACTCTTGTCAGCCGCTTATTTCTCGGTGAAGAGAAAAGTCGGCTCTTTGCGTTCCGCCGCTGGCCGCTCGGGGCGCTCTGCCGCAGATTGTTCTGTGGTTGGAGTCATGGGCAAATACTAGCAGAGAATTTAAGCGTCAAAATCTCTTGGGACTCCACCTTTCCGCTCATGTTTTGGGTGCAACGAACTTCCGCCCAGGCAGATTCAGCTGAGCGCAAGATACGTACTCTGGAATAGACCGGGCTTCGGTTCAGGCTCACTGTTGTGCCGCTGGCGCGGGCTGATCCGGAGGATCGCCTCGCAGCGAGAAGTTAACCTGGATCTGCGTTTCGACCAACACTGCCTGGCCGTTCAGCAGGTAAGGTTTGTACTTCCACTGCTTCACAGCTTCGATCGCTGCAGGCACGAGCATGGGATGACCGCTGATCAGCTGCAGGTTTTCGACGTTGCCATCTTTGCCGATCTCCGCCCGCAGCGTCACCGTACCCTGAATACGGGATTGTCTCGCAAGTTGGGGGTACACGGGTGCGACCTTGTTTATCAAAAGGCCCGACTCGGCACCAGATGAGACCCTCACACGCCCTGGGGTGGCGATGGGCGGCAAACCCGTTGGTGCAGTGCTGGAGATGCCGCCGAGCACGCCACCCATGGCGCCGCCTGGCACCTGCCCGGATTGCGATGGGGGAGGCGGCGGAGGCTCGATCAACGCACCGACCGTGATTTTTGAGACGTACCGTTTTCCGCTGGCTATCTCCGCCTTCCTGTTGTCGTTGGACACTTGAGCAAAATGATCTGCATCTCTGGTATCGGCCTTGGCCGCTGCCGGATCACCACAGTCGGTTGCCGCCTTCTCTCTGGCCATCAGAGAAACGTAAGAAGCATAATCGCCACTATCAGGGCGAAGCTCCAGCGCTTTAGTGGCGTTCTGGTAGCCCTCATCGATCGCAGCGCGATAGTCTTTGCTCAGACCCTCGCAGAAGTCACGGTATTGGGGATCGAGAGTCGCATCGTCCACCGCACGAACTCCTCGCTTGGCTCTTAACTCCATGCGTTCCGGATAGACCTTCCGCCAATCGGCGTGGGCAACTCCGTAATAGCCACCCGGGTCGTCTGGCAAGAGCTGAGAGATCTTCAAGTAGGCGTGGCGTGCATCGTCATAGTGCTTCAACGCGTCCGACAGGAACCCGATTTCGTTCCATAACTCCACGTTTTCCGGTTTCTGGGCAACGGCGATCTTGTCGTTTGCCAGAACCTGTTCAGCGATCGGATGAGAGGAAGTGCTTCCAAACTGAACCAGTAAGACTTCCCGCGCAAGTTGCACCGCAATGTCACGTAATTGCGGGTCGGTCGCTGTTGGCGCATAAATCAGAACATAAGATCCAGAACCGGAAATGACCGCGACTCGGTAGGCAGGAGGGGACCCAGCACTCCCTGTCAGGGGCGCGACCAAGATAGTCGCACGGTCCCCAAGTGATGGCACGACCGGCTCCGAATCCATTGTCTTTGAGTCAACGATGAAGGGTGCACCGGGATCGGAAATGATGAGGGTCAGTTCCGGCCCCGGCGCTGCATGCAACGCTGCACCGTTCGTAAATGGGCCGCCCACGGCACGTTTGTAGTAACAGACAGACCACTTTTTGTCGGGCCTCTCGCCGTGCGTTGACATAACCTCGCCGGGACCCCGTAGGGCGGCACTGACCTCGAGCAAGTTAAGCGCGGCGCACGCATCGCTCGCGGATGCGGAAACTAACGGAAGGAATACTGAGAGCAAAAGGGTGAAATGGAACTTTTTTGCCGTCATGTGACTCCAGTGCTGACAGGCTAGGCTGTGGGCTTGTCACGCGGCGGTTCGACCGCCATGAACTCTTCTGCGAAACGCCGGGCATAATTTTCCAACAAGAGCGGCACTCGCTGCGGGTCGGAGGACTTCAGTACCAAGCCGGCGTGATGGTGCTTCTTAATGCGCAGGTGCACCTCTGGATCGTTATAACCCGAGGTATCGGGACTCTCCTGGCGCGCGAGCGACAGGATCACTCCTGCATAGTCCTGACGGGCCGGCGGAAGCTTGTAGCTGCCGTCTCCGCCGGCAACCTCGATGCGGGCCCACTCACGCCATAGGTTGATCCCAGTCGCAGTCTCGACCATTTCGTTGATGTAAGCTCCGCCGACCCGGGCCGCACACTCAAGAAAATAGTACTCACCATCGGCCTGCGCTCTGATGAATTCCGCGTGCGCCACGCCGCGCAGCAGTCCGAGCGCAGCAATCAGTTCAAGATTAATGGCGCGAAGAGCCGAATCGTCTTCACTTCCGCGAGACACAGTGAACGTCGTGAACACCCCGCCATGAGCCACGTTCATGGGCGGCTTGCCGTACTTGCTGACGTTTGAGAAGACCACCTCGTCTTCCGAAACAACCGAGTCGACGTGGTACACATTTCCCGGGACAAATTTCTCAAGCAGAAATGTGGACTGTTTGTCGCCGAGTTGGTCGAGCACTGGCCACAATTCTTCTCCGGCATGGATCTTCTTTATGCCGATCGCTGATGCCTCCTGGCGCGGCTTCAGCACCCAGGGCCCAGGCACGTGATCCAGGTAGTACTGGATGTCTCCGTGGTTTACAACCGGGACGAAGTCGGGCACGCGGATATTGCGATCCAGCGCCCGCATGCGCATCGCCAGTTTGTCGCGAAAATACCGCATGGTAGTGAGGCCCATGCCCGGGATACGCAGATGTTCGCGCAAGGTCGCGGCCGTTTCCATGTCGAATTCGTCAAGCGCGACGATTCGATCCAGGTTCTCGTTGCGGCCGAGATGTGTCACCGCTTTGACAATATCCGCCAGCGCGATTTCGTCCGGAAGGTAGTACGTATCGTCGAGACTTTCGCGAGGCCAGTCCGCGTTACGCAGCTTCTCCGCGGTCAGCAGGAGCACCCGGCATCCCTGGCGCTTGCACTCGCGCATGAACTCCTGTCCTTTCTCGTAGGTCGTGATGCAGAGGAAAGTCAGCGGACGCTTCTGGGGCATAGGGGTGGCTTCGGATCAGGGATAGGAGGATACCATGCCCGCTGGTCGCAAACGCATTCGATCTTTCGGCGGACAAAAACGATTCGGTGAATCCTGTATTTTCATTCTGTTCGCGAGTGCGATATAGTCTCACCCCGGCGCGCAACATTTCTGAAGCGCCAGGAGAGATCGCATGGCAACACAGACCCGGCCGGAAGGCAAAGCCCGCACCTACGGGGAAAATATTGAAAGCGACCTCGCGGCGCGGTTCCTGCGCGTGGTCGAAGTTGCAGCCATTGCATCGGCTCACACCATGGGGCAAGGCGAGCGCAAGCTCAGCGATCAGGTGGCCACCGAAGCCATGCGGAAGACCATGGATTCGATTCCGATGCACGGGACAATTGTCATCGGAGAGGGCGAGCGCGACGAAGCTCCCATGCTCTATATCGGGGAGAAAGTGGGAGCGGAATTCCCTGACGGGACCGAAGTTCCGGAGGTTGACATCGCCGTCGATCCGCTGGAAGGAACGAACCTTTGCGCCACCGGAGCTCCCGGGGCGATTACGGTGCTGGCTGCGTCCGAACGCGGAGGACTTCTCAATGCGCCCGATTGCTACATGGAAAAGATCGTGGTCGGGCCATCGTGCAAAGACGCCGTTTATCTTGATGCTCCCGTTTCGCACAATCTCAAGAACATTGCGCGCCGGCTGGATCGTGATGTGGAAGACCTGGTGGTAATGGTGCTCGACCGGCCACGCCACGAAAAGCTGGTCGCTGATATCCGCGCGGCAGGTGCTCGCATCCGATTGATCGGCGACGGTGATCTTTCGGCCGGAATCGCGGCCGCCGTCATCGGAACTGGCGTGCACGCTGTGATGGGGTCCGGTGGCGCGCCGGAAGGAGTGATTACAGCGGCGGCCGTCCGCTGCCTCAACGGCTATATGCTGGGCCGGTTAGTCGTGAAGCCCGAGCAGGAAGAGCGGCTGGAACGCATGGGAATTAAAGATAAGAACCGCATCTATGAGGCCGAGGATCTCGCGCCCGGCAAGCAATTGATCTTTGCCGCAACGGGCGTAACAGACGGCGCGCTGATGAAGGGCGTGCGATTCTTTGGCGAGGGCACGCGGACTTCGTCGGTGATCATGACTCTACGCACGGGGAAAGTACGGTTCGTCGAGAGCATCCACCTGGAGAAGAACCCTGATTTCAAGGTCAGGTTCTCGTAGGACAGTCGTTAGTCGTCGGTCGTTCGCAACTACTCGTTCGCAACTACTTCAGATACACCGAGTCCTTCTTCAACTCCTCCGGAATCGTGGGGAATGGCGGCCATTCCTGCGAAGATCCTTTCAGCAGAGGCGTCGCGGCTTCCGAGCGCAATGTTCCGTCATGTACCACGAACTTGTGCGGATTGCCGACCGAATATCCCTCCCAAAGACTCACACCGGCGTATGCGCCGTCTTTGCGCAGGACGTAATAAATCATGTCCATGAAGCGGAGCTTGTTCATGTCACCGTTGTAATTGCGCACGATGCGCTTGAGTGCTTCGGTGCCTGCTTCCTGCGGAGACATGCCGTGACGCATGTTCTCGACGATCGTGTGAGCGCCCGCAACTTTGATGTTCTCTTCCCCGCTGCCCGTAGCTCCGGCGGAACCCACGTCCTGGTCGGTGTAACAGCCAGCGCCAATGATCGGCGAATCTCCGCAACGGCCGGGCAACTTGAAGGCAAGCCCGCTGGTCGTGGTGATACCTGATATTTCCCCCTTTTCATTCAGAACGGAGCAGTGGATCGTACCCGTCGGCGGAAACAGCACACGGCGTACTGCGGAAAGCAGAAACTCTTTCTCGATGCCGAGATCGGCGGCGCGCTGCTTCAGTTGATCGATGCGGTCACGCAGCAAATCCGCCTGTGGCCTGGAACTCGGCGCTGGCGCTTGCCAGTGGGGGTCGGCGATGCCCGGCCCCCACCAGTCACGATCAGAATTGAATTCCTTCCACAACATCCAAATCTCTCGCGAGCGATCGGTGAGCAGGTTCTCGCGTGGGAAACCCATCGCCACGGCGAATCGTTCCGCGCCTTCGCCCACCAGCATGACGTGTCCGGTGTGCTCCATAACGGCCTTAGCCACCATCGAAACATTCTTGATGTTGCGCACGCCACCCACGGAGCCAGCCCGGCGAGTAGGCCCGTGCATACAGCAGGCATCGAGTTCGACGACTCCCTCTTCATTGGGCAGGCCGCCCAGACCGACGGAATCATCCTTGGGATCGTTCTCCGGTCCTGTCACCACGCGGACGCCCGCGTCGAGCGTGTCTCCGCCGCCTTTGAGAAAAGCGTATGCCGCTTCCACGTAAGCGTAGCCGTTATTCGCGCAGATGATGATCGGGCGTTTCGCCGAATCGTTTTCGGAGGCATGTCCCTGCTGAGCGGGTTGCGCCAGGGTTGGAATTGCCCGGCCGGCAACACCTCCAGCAACCGCACCTAACACTGACGTCTTGACAAAATCACGACGCGAGAATGTCATGAATTCTCCCTGGTTAGTGAAGCGCAGAACGCGAAGAATACCACGGAGGCCCCCTGCAGTCAGGCAAGGAAACTTCTTGAGGAGTCGCAATGCAATCAGGGACCGGCTCGGCACCCGTCCCTGATTCGAAACCGCACCGGAAATTCGAATTTAGCGTCGTGCAAACCGGCGAAGTCTTCCGGGATATTCAGCCCCCTGTTTCTGCAGGCGCTCGGCGGTTGTCGTGCTGATGGGCTGAACTCTTTCCGTCCGGAACCGGAGTAGCGCGACGATATTGCCCACTTTATCGAACTCCGGATCGTCTTTGACATAGAAGGTCTCAATATCGCGGCGAACCACCCATGGCAGGATCGCCTCGCCGACGTCAACGATTTCCTGCGTGGCCCGTCCGCAGACTGGGCAGTAGCTCACCAAGTGGGCGTCGATGTGGCCGCATCCGGTGCACTCGACGGCGTGGGCCTGCAGGCTCTCGCCAATGAGAAGGGTCTGCACTTCTCCCAACTCGAGTGACCGCAAGACGCGCCGAAGGCCAGTAACGCCCCGACCATTGCTGCGGGCATGGCTGAGTACCTGGTTGACCAGATCGCGACGGCGCTCGTTCTGCCATTGTTCGACAATCTGCTGCGCGTGGCTGCGGATTTCATCTCGCGTCACGCGCGCCAAATCAGCATGGAACCGTCCGATCAGCGCCTCACTTACATAAGGATGGAGCTGCGGCTCGAACAGAGGACGGTGCGCGTCCTGGCAGGCGAGGATCCAATTCTCGAAAACACCCTTATCCATCAACTCTTTCAAGTTGTCGGCAATGTGCTTGAAGTGCTGGCGCACTTCATCTTCGACGCGGCGCTGAGCGTGGCCACCCTCGTATCCGGCGAACCCGTCGCTGCGTCCGCGCCGGGGAAGTGGGTGGAATAGGTCCTCGCGTTCGGTGAGTTCGCCAAGGCGAAGATCGAAGATGCGAGCGCGATGTCTGTCCAGAAGAACAATGGCCAGAAGAGGTGACGCTCCGAGCAGGTTTGCCAAAGGCTTCAAATGAAAATGGCGGTCGACAAAAAGCTGCGTTCCACCCAGAGTCGGGGGCAAGTCATATTCCCGCCAGACATTTTGTGCCGCACAGGCAAAAACAGCTTTCGCATGCGTGCCGTTGCTGCGCAGTTCCCCGGAGAGCCGCACGACGCGGTCAATGTCGCCTCTTGCGCCGTCTTTTCTGCCTTTGCTCTCGAGCGTACGCATCGCCTCGCGCGCGAGGTCCTTGATGAGGATCGTGTCTTCTTTGTGTGCTTTATTACGCGGTGTTGACGGTTGAAAATAAAAACTGACAGCGCATGAGTTCTGATCTTGAAATTCAGCCAATTCAAGGATTTGTTCGCGAGTCATGCTCATGGAATCTCCCCACAGATTGATGATTTGGATTAGGCCGCGCCAGTTGGAGCAAAGCGGCCTTCGAACTGCTTGGCCAATGCCGGTGCTTTGCGCAGGTGCTCGCGCGCAGCAGAAACAAAGCCGAGCACCCGATCCGCCGGTTCGCCGGTGATGGCCACAATTTCTTCGACACTGAAGCCCTCGACCGCATGAAGGATGAACGCCTCGCGTGGCCCCGACCCCAGATCACGCAGGGCGGACGCAATGAGCCGAAGCAGTTCATCCGAAGCCATGATTTGCTCCGGAGTTGCAATGCGTGAGTCCGCAATAACGGTTGCTCCCGTAATCGACTCATCGGGTTGATGAAACTGCAGTTCCGGCTCGTCACTCCCCTTCACGTTCGGCCGCCGCGCCGATTCTTCCAGGTGCACAGCATTACCATTACTCTCTTCGGGGCGTGACAGTTCGTCCAAAGCACGCAGGGCCTGGCGGTAGAGCCAGGGCTCCAGAGCCAGCTTTTCGGGCTTTTCCTGCCCATCGCTGAGGGCAGCGGCGATGGCTTCGTCGATCACTTCTTCCTTGGAAATCGAGTCGCGCTCGATGGTCTCCTGCGCTTCACGGAAGTAGATCTCGCGCTCGACAAAGCGATCAAGGCGCGCAAGGTTCGCGTTCACGTACGAGCGCACATCTTCCGCGGAGATAGTGGCGGGAAATACCACCGCCAGTGTCTCCTCAAATGGAACTTCTCGCACCGGCGGCACAGAACGTGCGCTGTTGCCGCGCCGTCCGCGGTGCCATTTGTGCGATGCGCGCAGCAGATCCTTATGTTTGTTGAGCTGCTGGAGCAGGTCTTCGAACGCAGTCTTCACGGCTGCCTCCGCCGTCGGAGCCTTGGCCTGCACAGCCATCTGTCCTGAGGGTAGGCGTAAGTTCAACGAAACACTGGTGCCCTCTTTGGGCGAGACATCTTCCACAACGCCCCGAAGGTGCACCAATTCAGGCCGGAATACCTGCAGCCTCTTCTGTAGTTTTTCGATCTGGTGCTGAACATCTTTTTCAACGGCGGGAATTTTAGGAAGACGATAACTAACGTGAACGTTCATGAGCGCCTCGGCCTTGCTATACGAAGTTCGCGCAACCAAGTGCTTTCTTAAGCGAATTGTACACCCGGTATGAAGAGCGCAATCCATAAATTCTGGACGCACAACCACATTATTCAGACTAGGAAATATCCAGTACAAACTCTAATTCTTGCCAAAGGTTTGCAGCCTCTTCCGCCAGCCGTTTATGATGCCGTGCCATGACTCGCTACCAGATTCTATTGATCTGCCTCCTTGGTGTTGTGTCGACTGCGCAGACCCCGGCTTCCAAAGAAGTGGAAACCGTTTATCCCGACGCTCACGCACTCTATCTCGATCTGCACGAGCATCCCGAACTTTCCACCCATGAAACGCAAACTGCCGAGAAACTGGCCGCCCACCTGCGCAGCGCTGGCTATGACGTCACTGAGCACGTTGGCGGGACTGGGGTCGTCGCCATTCTGAAAAATGGTACTGGTCCAGCCATCATGCTGCGCACCGAATTGGACGCCTTGCCGGTTGAGGAAAAAACCGGCCTGCCCTACGCCAGCAAGGTCCACACCAAAGATGACGCTGGGCGCGACGTCCCCGTGATGCATGCGTGCGGTCACGACGTCCACATGGCTTCCCTGCTCGGCGCTGCGGAAATCATGGCGCGCACCAAAAGCACGTGGCACGGAACTCTCATCTTTATTGGCCAGCCAGCCGAAGAGATGATCGGCGGAGCCAAGGCAATGCTAAAGGACGGCCTGTTTACACGCTTTTCCAAACCCGACGTCATTGTGGCCCTTCACGTTGGCAATGAGAACCCTGCGGGAGTCGTTGGCATCGTCCCAGGAACATACGACACGAACTCGGACTCAGTGCGCATCACAATATATGGCAAGGGCGGACACGGCGCCATGCCGCACAAAACGGTCGATCCGATCGTGATTGCAGCGCGAACGATTTTGGCGCTGCAAACCATCGTCTCGCGTGAAGTCAAGCCCGGAGAAATGGCCGTCGTCACCGTGGGCTATATACACGCAGGAACGAAGAACAACATCATCCCTGATCAGGCTGAGATGGGGCTCACGATTCGAACGTTCAAGCAGGACGTGCGCAAGCAGATTCTCGCTGCCGTCGAACGGATCAGCAAGGCCGAATCCGCTGCGGCGGCCGTTCCCCGCGAACCTCTGATCGAGCGCTACGAAGGGACGGCTTCGGTTTACAACGATCCTGCGTTGGCCGAAAGGCTGCGTGCGCCGCTGGAGGCAGCGCTCGGCAAGAACAACGTGGTGGTTGCTGAACCGATCACGGCATCAGAAGATTTCTCGTATTTCGTCAATCAAGGAGTGCCGGGATTCTATTTCAGCCTCGGCGGGGCCGACCCGCAGAAGTTCTCCGAGTCCAAGGCATCGGGAACTCCTTTGCCCTCCAATCACTCTCCCCTGTTTGCGCCCGATCTTGATCCGGCGCTGCATACCGGGATTGCTGCGGAAGTTGCGGTGCTGCGGAACCTGCTGAACACGTCGCCCGACGTTCTGCACAAATTGACCGCACAGCCATCCTCTCACTAAACAAATCTGGAGCCGCGCTGTGGGGCGCAGCTCCTGTCAATTCCGGCGTGGCAGTGGGGTTACCGTGGGGTCGGGGATAGACTGCCCTTCGCCGGAAACCGCGTTAAATCGCTCCCGAGATCGGTGTCGCATCCAGCGTAAGAACTTCAGTCTTCTGCCAGTCTTCTGGTTGTGAAGCTTCGGGCGCGAGATGCACGCTGAAACCTGCGACGCTACCCTGACGCCATACTTCGACAGATAAACGCGTTCGCCACTTGTCACAAAAACAACCTCCGGATTCACATAGGCGTTGCCATCCGATGCGACGTCGGTCGAAACAGCCGCGTACAGCTTTGGGGGGCGTCTCGCCCGCGCGCGTAGGTATTATTTCTTCTTCAGCGCTTCCAATTCTTCCAGAGTTCGCGGCCAGTCCGACCCAAGTAACCGCGACAGACTGCGATCAGCCAGAACCTTACCTCCCGTCTGACATCGCGCACAGTAGTTCGTCTCTTTGTCCGCATAGCGAATCCGCAAGACTTTATCTCCGCAGCGGGGGCAGGGCAGCCCATAGCGCCCGTGTACAGCCATATCCGGCCGAAAGGCGGTTACTCCTTCTGGAAACTCCTTCTCCGCTTCGGCTCCCAACCGGTCGATCCAGAGCTTCAACGTACTCCGAGTTGCACCAAACAATCTCTCCCATTCTTCCGACTTCAATTTCGTCGTCAGGGCGACTGGCGACAACTGCGCTGCATGCAGAATCTCATCCGAATACGCATTCCCGATCCCGCTCAACAGCCGCGGATCCGTCAACGCTCGCTTGAGCGTATGATTCTCCGCCATCAGCATGTTGCGAAACGAATCCAGATCGGCGGCCAACACATCAATCCCGCCCGCGTCGAGCAAAGCCAGATCCTCTTCTCCGCGGATCAGGTGCAACGATGCACGCTTCTTGCTTCCGGCCTCAGTAAGTACCAGGGAACCATTGGGAAAATCGAATGCCGCCAGATTCTGACGCCCACCGAGGTTCGCATCTCGCTTCTTCCAATGAAGACGTCCCGCGATCATCAGGTGCAGCACCACCCAGAGATCGTCATCAACTTCGATAGCAATTCTCTTCCCGATTCGGCGTAGCTTCTTCACGACGCACCCCTCCGCACTCGCCAGAGGAGGTTCCACCGTCCGCAGCAGAAACGGGCTTCCTAGTCGCACGCGCTCCAACGGTTGGCCGACAATCCGCTTCTCCAGCGCGCGAATGTACGCCGTGATGTCTGGCAACTCGGGCATAGGTATCAGCTTGCATGGAGAGAACAAAGTTTGCAAACCCGCCCAACTGAACGAACTCCCGCTGAACTCGGCCATTGACTCCCGCGCTAGGTTCGGGGTAAAGTGCAAACCGTTCTGGGGATTTCGGGGAATGACGCGCACAACACGGCGTGTAGGGATAGTTCTATTTCAGCTCGGTGGACCCGACACGCTGGAAGCCATTGAACCGTTCCTTTATAACCTCTTCTGCGACCCCGATATTATCGACTTCCCGTTCGCCCGCATCGGTCGTAAACCGTTGGCGAAACTGATATCGATGACGCGCGCCCGTAGAGTGCAGCATCACTACTCCACAATTGGCGGGGGTTCGCCCATCCGACCCAATACGGAGCGACAGGCGCGGGCGCTTGAAATTGAATTGCGCAGTCAGGGTATCGACGCCCACTGTTTCGTCGCCATGCGTTACTGGCACCCATTCACGTGTGACGCGATCGCGCGTCTCCAAGCAGCCGAGTGCGACGAAGTTGTGCTGCTCCCCATGTACCCGCAATTTTCTTCCACAACGACAGGTTCAAGCCTGAACGAATGGAATCGGCATTTCCGCGATGACATCCCCGTTCATTGCGCAGAGACGTTCTATCGGAATACGATGTATCAAGACTCCATCATAGAAAAAGTGAATCAGGCACTCTCCCGCTTCCCGCAGCCGGAGCGGCCCGAGATCGTGTTCAGTGCGCACAGTGTTCCAATGTCGGTAATCGAAAAAGGCGACCCTTACCAAAGGCACATTGAAGAAACTGTGGCTCTGGTAATGGAGCGCGGCGGATGGAGCAATTCCCACCGCCTCTGCTATCAGAGCAAAGTCGGCGCCAGCCGTTGGCTGCAGCCTTCGCTGACCAACACACTTCGACAACTCGCAGGCGACGAGGTGCGCGAGGTGTGCATCGTTCCGATTGCTTTTGTTTCCGATCACGTCGAGACACTCGGCGAGATCGACCACGAAGCTCGGCATCTAGCCGAGAGCCTCGGCTTTACGCAATTTGAGATGAGCGCCGGCCTGAACGACTCTCCAAGATTCATCCAAGCGTTGGGGCAGATTGTGCAGGACGCTCTCGCGCAGGCCGTACCTTTATCTGTTCCGATACCCACTCACGGGAGGAAGTTGGCGGAGCCGCAGTACGCGGCGGCCGCGGGGTTAGATTAGGGTCAAGTCAGACGCAGCACAGGAGGGGAACTCATGGCGGAGTTGGAGACCGATAAGGTCAATCCGAATCCGGAATCGGTCAAGACGCCGGCCAAGCCTGGCACCGATGCTACGAAATACGTTGGCACACCGGCGGTGGGCACCTCGAAAGCCGCCGCCGCCGGAGGTATCGCTGGAACCGCGCCCTCCACCGAAATCGACCGCAAGCGCCGCCGCTTTGTCTGGACCATGGTCACCGCATTCCTGACCGCGTGGTTCCTCGCCTTCTTCCGCTTCTTTCTTCCTCGCACTCTGTTTGAGCCAAACTCGGTTTTCAAGATCGGCTACCCATCTGAATTCGCCCTGGGAGTCGATACCAAGTTCCAGCAGAAATACCGCATATGGGTTGACCGCACACCCGATCGCCTCTTCGTGATCTACGCGCGCTGCACACACCTCGGCTGTACGCCAGACTGGAAGCCAAGTGAGAACAAGTTCAAGTGCCCCTGCCACGGCAGCGGATACGACAGTGAAGGAATCAACTTCGAGGGACCGGCGCCGCGTCCCATGGACCGCGCGCACATCGAGCTCGCACCGGACGGCCAGATTCTTGTGGACACCTCGAAGCTCTATTCCTGGCCCAAAGGCCAGCCCAGCAAATTCAACGATCCGGGAGCATTCCTGACCGGAGTATAAGTCTTTCAATGACGCAATCACTCAATGGCTGAATGACGAAATTCCAGGACTAACATGGCTGACCCAAACAACCCGAACGGCGGCAACGGTGGCAGCGGCGCGACCAGTGGTAACGGAAAAAACGGTGGCAAGGTCGGACTCCTAGAAAAGGTCACCACTGGGGTCAAAGACGACATTCAAGCTCTCAAGACCGACATCCCCACCAAGGCGAAAGAGCAGATTGAAGGCCTGAAAGATCCGACGAAGACTCAGATCTATACGTCGATCTTTCGCCACAAGCACGATGACACGCCGCGCAATCGTGCTCTCGGCGTGCTTTCGAACGTCTTCCTGCACCTGCATCCAGCGAAAATCAACCGCGATGCCGTGCGCTACAGCTACACCTGGGGCATGGGAGGGATCACATTTTACCTCTTCATCATCCTCACCTACACCGGCGTGCTGCTGATGTTCTACTACCACCCAAGCAAGGTGCAGGCCTTCCGCGACGTTCTTTATCTCGAGCACGACGTCCCGTTCGGAAAAATTCTGCGCAACATGCACCGCTGGGCTGCCCACCTCATGGTGATTGGTGTCTGGCTCCACATGTTCCGCGTCTTCCTGACTGGGTCTTACAAAAAGCCGCGGGAATTTAACTGGAACATCGGCGTACTGCTCCTGGTGTTCACGCTCTTGCTCTCGTTCACGGGATATCTATTGCCCGATGATCAACTCGGATTCTGGGCCGTAACAGTAGGTACGAACATGGCACGAGCCACTCCGCTGCTGGGACATGAAGGCCCATTCGGCTCGATGCTAGGCATGACGCCGTACAACGACGTCCGTTTCGGTCTCTTGGGCGGATCGATCGTCGACGCCAATGCGCTGCTCCGCTCCTATATCTGGCATTGCATTGGAATCCCGATCGTGGCCAGCGTGCTGATGATCGTGCACTTCTGGCGCGTGAGAAAAGATGGCGGAATCTCCGGTCCAGCCCCGGTGATGCTCACGGAAGAAGCCGACAAGCCGCGCAGAGGCCCGAAAGCGGCAGGAGAGTAGATGAATTCTGTTTTTATGTGGGGAAGAAGTTTTTTGTTGGGACAGCCGTCTGGCTGTCCGTCGAGCATAAGCTCGACAGGTTTTTGCTGATGGCATAGCAACCGCCAGGCTCCGCCTGGCCGACAGCCGAAGGCGGCTGTCGCCACATGGATGTTGGAGAGACTATGGACTGGCGACAACTTTGGGAAATCTGTTCCGCGCCCGACAATGTCCCGATCGTGGGCTTGATTCCGCTGCTCGCTTTCTACATCTACCTCGCGTGGAAGCAGGCGCACGCCAACGACGTTCTTATCGCGCAACTTGAGGCCGATCCCGCGATGGCCAAGACGCACCATCGCAAGACGTGGCCGTTCAAACCTGGGTGGGCCAAGGAAGTTCACGTCTGGCCGTTCCTGCTGCGCATTGAATTTCTCGCCGCGATCATCGTCACCATCATCCTGATGGTCTGGTCGATCAGCCTCAACGCTCCGCTCGAAGAGCCCGCCAATCCGAATCTCACCATGAATCCGGCCAAGGCTCCGTGGTACTTCCTCGGCCTGCAGGAGATGCTCGTCTATTTCGATCCCTGGATCGCTGGCGTCGTTATGCCGACCATGATCATCATCGGATTGATGGTGATTCCCTACATAGATACGAACCCGCTCGGCAGCGGCTACTACACCTGGAAACAGCGCCGGTTCTCAATCGGGACATTCTTGTTCGGCTTCATCATTCTCTGGGTCGCGATGATCATCATAGGCACGTTTATCCGCGGCCCTGGATGGCAATGGTTCTGGCCGGGCCAAACGTGGGACCACAACCGCCTCATCTACGAGGTGAATCGCGACTTGCCTGACATCTTCGGCATCGCGTCGAACTTGGGCAAGGGTATTTTTGGCGCGATCATTGTGGGGGGCTACTACTTGCT
This sequence comes from Candidatus Sulfotelmatobacter sp., assembly GCA_035279505.1. Lineage (GTDB taxonomy): Bacteria > Acidobacteriota > Terriglobia > Terriglobales > Acidobacteriaceae > Sulfotelmatobacter. Next base: position 94,975 of record DATEHP010000338.1, read on the forward strand.
TGGCGGAGGGTTGGTCTATTCCCTGTTCCGCCGGCGCATGGGAAAAGATTTTCAGCGCATGAGCTTGCTGCAGTTCTCGATCATGCAATTTTTGTTGCTCACCATGGTCGCGCTGCCCTTAAAGATGGCTTTGCGCCTGCTGTGGCACATCAAATACGTGTGGATTACACCGTGGTTCAACATCTAAGTGCGGTCTTAGGTCTTGGTTGAGAGCCGAGCTTCGGTCGTGAATCTCAACCGAAGATCTGGCCTGAGCCGAACTTGAGATCCAACACCGATTTCGGAGGAACTGGTGCCCGATAAACCGATCCCCGAGCAGGATCCAATTACGAGTAAGTCGTACGCCGCGCATTACGTGATCGCGACGATCATTCTCATCGTCACGCTCTTCTGGGCCCTATGGGACGAAGCCTGGGGACAGCGTCCGTGGAAGGCCTTCCAGGAGCAGTTTAAGACTCGCTACACCGAGTTTCTGAAAACCGCGCGCACCAAGTCCCAGGACTCGGAGAAGGACGTTCAGAAAGACCCGGAATACACCGAACTCTCGGCCGCAGTCAAGAAGGCAACGGACGGCTCCTCCACTGCCGCAAAGCAGGCGCGCGAGAAACTCGATGACGCCAACGCCCGCTTGCTTGCAGTGCAAAGCGTATTTACGGATCGGCGGGCTTACGTTAACGCTCTAACGTACGAACTCGAAACCAGTGAAAGCGCGTCGTCCAAGGCCAGCAAGCAAAAAGAAATCGATAAATACAAGGCGCAGAAAGCAACCGTCGACTTCCCTGACGGCAGCAAGAAGCAATTCAGTTTCGAAGAACTCGAAAAGACCTACAACGAAATCCGCGACGAGCGCACCAAGCTCAGTCTCGAACTCGGCGACGTTATAAAACCCGTTACGGACGCTCGCGCCAAGCTTGATGAGTACATCACCGATCACATGGTGGACCTCACTCCCACCCAGATCGATGGCTTGAAGAAGAAGATATCCGACTGGGATCCCACCATCGTCCAGATCAACGTCGCCGAAGCCAACATCGTCGACCGCTGCGAATCCTGTCACATGGGCGCGCGCGAGCCCCTGAAGATCACGCCCGCCGCTATGACAACTAAGGGGCAGAAGAAGCCCGACGAATACGCGAACGCCTTTGTCAGCCACCCTGAGCCCGAGTTGCTCAAGATACACGATCCCGACAAGTTCGGATGCTCCCCTTGTCACCAAGGCAATGGCCGCGCCACCACGAGCGTCGAGAAAGCCCACGGTAACTACGAGCACTGGCTCTGGCCGTTGTTCCCCAAAGAAAATGCCCAGGCCGGATGCCAGACCTGCCACTCCGCTGACATGGTGCTCGTCAGCGGTGACGTGCAATTCCAAACCATCAACGGCGGCAAGGAAATCTTTCGCCGGCGTGGCTGCAATGGTTGCCATCGCTATGAGGGCTACGACCGGGAGCCCGAGGACCTGAATTCAATCGGGCAGCAGATCAAGCAGATCGAAACTCAGAAGAAAGACAACATCAAGCAAACCGCCTACCTGATGAAACAAGCCGACGCGGCAGAGTCCAACGACGATGCCAACAGACTCAACGGTCAGGCCATCGACCTGAAAGTCGCCGACAGCAAGCTCGACGGACGCCTGCAGCAGCTCGACTTCCAGTCGCACAGCCTGATGCAGGATATGAAGAAGATCGGTCCCAACCTCAAAGATGTCCGGCTCAAGCTGAACAAGAACTGGATTCCTGTCTGGCTGAGGAAGCCAACGGACTTCCGTCCCACAACGAAGATGCCCAATTTTCGCCTCACGGATCACCAGATCCAGGCGATCTCAGCGTATATCTGGCAGACCGGCTTCACCGATCCGCTTCCCAAACACAAACCCGGCAACGCCGCGCACGGCAAGGAACTCTTCGAGAGCCGCGGCTGTCTCGCCTGCCATTCCATCGGAGAAGGCGATCAGATGATGGGTGGAACCTTCGCCGCCAACCTGACCCGTGTCGGCGAGAAGGCAAACTACGACTACCTCGTCCGCTGGATTCACAATGCGCGTGAGCGTACGCGTCCCTACTGCCCGTACGAGAAAAAAGACATCGGCCCCGAGGATTACGCGAAAAAGAATCTTCCCTACAAATGGGACCTGGAACACAGCAAGTGCCCCAACGACGGCCACGAACTGCAAGTGCAGAACATGACGGTGATGCCGAGCCTGCGCTTACGCCCCGAAGACGCCGAAGATATCGCCACCTATCTGATCTCGCAGAAGAAGCAGGAACCGTCTTCCTACGCAGACGCGGCATTCATGGACGACCCTAATTTGAAAGAGGAAGGCAAGAAGTGGGTGCGGTACTATGGCTGCGGCGGATGCCACGAAGTCTCTGGCATGGAAGACGAAGGCCGAATCGGCACCGAGCTCACGTTTGAAGGAAGCAAGCCCATCGAGCGTCTTGACTTTGCGCTCTCCACAGAACCAGCGCAGCGCGGCGGTAAAGATTCCGAGCCCATCAAGGACAAAGAAGATCTCGCCCGATTACCCGATGGCCCCGCCGAGAAGCCATGGTACGACCACAAAGGATTCTTTGAGCACAAACTCGCGGAGCCCAACGTATACGACCTGGGTAAGGAAAAGGGCGAAACCGAGAAACTCCGGATGCCGAACGTCCACCTCACGAAGGAAGAGGTGCGCAACCTCACCACGTTCCTGATGGGCAGCCAGGAGACGTCCCTTCCCGCCAGCTATCAATACAAGCCCGGCGATGCGCGCCACGATATACAGGAAGGCTGGTGGGTGGTCGTGAAATACAACTGCATGAGCTGCCATCAGATTATTCCCGGCCAGAGCACGGTTCTTATGCGCCTGCCGCAATATCAGGACGCGCAGGATCAATTGCCTCCGAAGCTTCTGACCGAAGGTGCCCGCGTCGATCCCGAGTGGTTGCGCAAGTTCCTGTCCAACCCCTCTCAGAGCACGACCGACACAGACCGCAACGGCGTGCGGCCCTATCTGAAGGTCCGCATGCCCACGTTCTCATTCTCTGACAACGAACTCCGGAAGCTGGTCCGCTTCTTCGAAGCATTGTCACAGCAGCCGCTGCCGTATATTCCTGAACAGGTGCCCACCCTAACGGCCAAGGAAACGGATATGGCCCGCAGCTTGTTCTCCAGTACGGCAGCGCCCTGTTTGAAGTGTCACGCTACCGGCGACCCTGCGCATGACAAGATCGCAACGGCTCCCAACTTCTTGCTGGCAAAGGAACGCCTGAAGCCCGATTGGGTCGAGCGCTGGATCACCGATCCGCAAGCCGTCAGCCCCGGCACATCGATGCCCTCAGGACTGTTCAAGCAAGAGAACAACCAGTGGGTCTTCGCTGGGCCAACGCCGCCAACATTTAACGGATATGCTGGAGATCATCGTAAGCTGCTAACGGATTACATTTTCCAACTGACGGCCGAGGAGCAGCGTCACGTCGCGGCCTCGATGCCGCGCGCTAGTGCGGCCGTACAGCGTCCAACCGATCGCAAACAGGCGGCGGTTGAACCGCATCATACGGTGGGCGGAGGGTCGCGGTAGAATGCACGACAGAAGAGCCGATTCATCGAGTCGTCGTCACTCCGCTCCGGCTCCCTCGGAATGACAAAATGATCCAAAGGTTTATCCAACCCCCGAATAGAAAGGCGACATCATGAAAAAGACCGTTTGGTTGACAGCCGGCACGTGTGTATTACTTGTGCTGGCGGCGTGCAATAAAAAAGAGGAAGCACCCGCTCCTGCGGCAGAGACTCCCGCCGCTTCCGCTCCCGCGGCCACACCGATCGATCCCGCCACCGTGGCCACAGTCAGCGGCACCGTGAAGTTCGATGGCACGGCTCCGAAACCCGCGAAGATCGACATGAGCCAGGACCCGGGCTGCAAGGGGACCAATGAATCCGAAAACGTCGTCGCCAACAACGGCGACCTTGCCAACGTCTTCGTTTATGTGAAAGACGGGCTCGGCAACCGCACGTTCGACGTTCCCAAGGATGCGATCGTCCTCGATCAGAAGGGCTGCCAGTATCATCCTCATGTTCTTGGCGTGATGACTGGACAGACCGTGCAGATCAAGAACGACGATCCCACCACGCACAACATCCACCCCACTCCCAAAGACAACCGCGAGTGGAATGAATCGCAGCCTCCTTCTTCGCCCGCTTTGGAAAAGACCTTCGCGCGTGAAGAGATCATGCTGCCGGTGAAGTGCAACCAGCACCCATGGATGAAGATGTACGTCAACGTGGTGAAGAGCCCGTTCTTCGCCGTCACCGACAAGAGCGGCAAGTACGAAATCAAGGGCCTGCCGCCGGGTGACTACACGCTGGAGTTCGTGCATGAAAAGCTGGGTCCGCCGCAGGACATCAAAGTCACAGTCGGACCTAAAGACAGCAAAACGGTGGACGCCAGCTTCAAGGGAATGTAACTGAACGTGTAGCGACCGGCACCTGCCGGCTGTAGCGGGGGCGTCTCGCCCCCGCTCTTACTCTGATAAAATATCGCGTTGATCGCAGCAGGTTACCCGCATGAAGACCTCTCTATCACGCTACGAGAAGACGCCCGGCGCTCTTCCCGCAAGGGGGCCCTACTCTGAACTCCGTCGCCACAACGTATAATCGCGCGCTGCACCGCTTCGCCATCGTTGTCGCCTCCTGGACGTTTCTCCTCATCATCGCCGGAGCTCTGGTGACGAGCAACGATGCCGGACTCTCCGTCCCCGACTGGCCGACCTCATTCGGCTCTCTCTACAAGATCCCCAAGCTTGTCGGCGGGGTGAGGTTCGAGCACACCCACCGCATGATCGCTCAGGTGGCAGGACTGCTTACCATCATCCTGGCTATTTGGACATGGCGTTCGGAAGAGCGCCGCTGGATGCGGATTCTCGGATGGAGCGCGCTCGGCACCGTCATTGCCCAAGGCATCCTTGGCGGACTCACGGTTCTCTTCTATTTGCCGCCGCCAATCTCCTCAGCCCACGCGGCGCTGGCCCAGACATTTTTCTGCATCGCCGTCGCCATGGCGGTTTTCACCGGCCAGAAATGGGTGGAAGAACAGCCGCGTGTCGAGTTCGATTACCGCCGCCCGAGCCTCTTCACCCTGACTGTGCTCTCGATCTTCGTTCTCTACGTCCAACTCATTCTCGGCGCAATGTTCCGCCATCATGGTCTGAGCTGGTGGCCCCATGTCCTCCACGCGGTTGTCGTCTCATTCGTTCTCGCTTGGACCGCAGTTCGCGCGCTGACTGTCTACTCCAACATCGACGCCGTTCGTCGCCCGGCCATCCTGATGCTCTCTCTTGTGATCGCACAGTTATGCCTTGGCTTCACTGCCTTTTTGACAAGAGTGTCATGGGGACGAGACGCCGTCCAGCCGGAATTGCCCATGGTCATCTCCACCGTCACCCACGTGGCTGTCGGCGCACTCTTGCTTGCCTCCGCTGTCATCCTGGCGATTCAAGTCTGGCGCCACGCGCCAGTGGCTTTTGAGGAACAGCTGCCGCAAGCCCAGCGGCACCCCTCAGCAGCGTAATCAACAACCTTGAAGTTCTGTCATCTGACTGGACTCGAAGCATCGCTACTCCCATCGCGACTGCCACCGGCGATTCCTTGCGTACACCGCGGGTCAAACGCAACTCGTCAATTGAAATCTTGCAACGAACACAACGACTTTTTTAATCAAAAATCAACAGTCAAGAATGGGTCCTCAGTAATGCACTCCTGTCTCCCTAACCGCGCGCCGAATGTCGTAAACTGTTGATTAGTCCCCGGGGTTCTCATTGGTCACGAAGGTCGCCGCATTAGCTGAAGCTCCAGGTGTGGACCGCCAGTCCACCGAGCCCGTCATTTCTGTACAGAACCTGATCCATCGTTATGAGAACCGTACAGCGCTCAACGGGGTTTCCTTCGACGTCCGTCCCGCAGAACTCTTCGGACTTCTCGGCCCCAACGGCAGTGGCAAGACAACCCTCTTCCGCATTCTTTCGACGTTAATGATTCCAACCTCAGGCCGCGCTCTGGTCATGGGGTGTGATTCCTCCCAGGATCCTTCCACCCTCCGCCGCCAGATTGGAGTCGTGTTCCAGGCTCAGAGCATCGATCCAAAGCTGACAGCTTATGAGAACCTCTGGCATCAGGGACATCTCTATGGCCTGAAGGGCTCTGCGCTGAAACGTCGCGTGGAAGAGATCCTTACCCGGGTTGGCCTTTCCGATCGAGCTAGAGAACGCGTGGAAACGTTCTCTGGTGGTATGCAGCGCCGCATCGAACTAGCCAAAGGCCTCCTGCACCATCCCGGAGTTCTGCTCCTCGATGAGCCCACGACCGGCCTTGATCCTGGCGCCCGCCGCGATCTCTGGCAATACCTGACGATCCTCCGCGATGAAGAGCACGTGAGCGTACTCGTCACAACGCACCTCATGGAAGAGGCCGAGCGCTGCGACCGCCTGGCCATCATGAACGAAGGCAATCTCGTCGCCCTAGGCACTCCGGCAGAATTGAAGAGCGAAATCGGCGGCGACGTCATCCTGCTTGACGCCGCCCGCGACGCCGATTCCCTCGCGCAGCATATTCGCAACCGCTTCCACGTCGCGACCACTGTGCTTGGTAATCAAGTTCGGATCGAACAGGAGGCCGGGCACCGCTTCGTCCCCGACGTAGTCGAAGCCTTCCCCGGCGAGATTCAGGCAATTTCGGTGAGCAAGCCGGCGCTAGAGGATGTGTTCATCCACCGCACCGGCCACAAGTTCTGGAGTGAAAATCCCGATCCCGATTCGCAGCCGATCGATAAAAAGAAAAAGAGGAGGTAACTTGCGTCCGATGATTCTTGTGCTTTCTCTCGTCCTCGGTATTGTTCCCCTGGTGGGCATCATATGGATATTCTTGAGTGGCATGATCACCGTCTCACCGTTCTCCGCAACGGTCGATGGCCTATTCATGACACTGATCCTGCTCACCCTCTCGGCATGTTTCCTGTTGAATGCCTTCTGGGAAGCAAAGGATAAGGGCCTGATCGGCAAGAAACAGTCTCCACCAGCAAAGACCCCAGCGGCGAAGGCGAGTTAAGCATGGCAACGCAGGCAGCAACATTCGCGCGCCCGATGACTCCCTCTTCTGCAGGAGTCATCCTGCCCGCATTCACCCTCTGGTGGCGCGAGATCGTCCGCTTCTACCGCCAACCCGGCCGCGTCATCGGCGTGCTCGCCTCTCCACTGGTTTTCTGGATCGTGCTCGGCTCCGGCTTCGGCACTTCCCTTCGCCCGACGGGCGGAGATCAGCAGCATTATCTGGACTATTTTTACCCCGGCACTCTGATTCTGATCGTGCTCTTCACTTCGATCTTCACCATGATGTCGGTCATCGAGGACCGCAAGGAAGGCTTCCTTTTGTCCGTTCTAGTCGCGCCAGTCCCGCGAACCGCCATCGTGCTCGGCAAGGTCCTCGGCGGAACTACTCTCTCGGCGATCCAAGGTTTGATCTTCCTGATATTCGCTCCTTTCGCCGGAGTGCATCTTCAGCCTGTTCAGGTTCTGCTGGTTGCGGTGGTCGTTTTCCTGGTCTCTTTTTCACTGACTGCACTGGGTTTCGCCATCGCGTGGCCCATGGATTCATCCCAGGCTTTCCACGGCATCGTCAATCTATTCCTGATTCCCCTTTGGCTTCTGTCCGGATCCCTGTTCTCCCTGAACGGCGCATCCGGATGGATTCGCGCCATTATGCGCCTAAATCCCTTAACCTACGGCGTCAAAGCTCTGCGCTTGCTCCTATACCCCAGTCAGGATCACAGCTTCGAACTGAATTCCGCGATGGCGACCTTGGTCCTATTCTCCCTGGTGATGTTCGCATTGGCCCTGCTCATGGTAAACCGCCGCACCTCGAGGCCTGCAGCGTGATCGCAGAGCAATATGCCTACTTCCCCGCCCTCAACGCCAGCCTGAACGGAACTAGCGCCGTGCTTCTTTTAACGGGCCGCGTCCTGATCGCCAAGGGACGCATGGCCGCGCACCGCGTCTGCATGATTGCCGCGGTGGCCGCCTCCGCTCTCTTCCTGGCTTGTTATTTGTTCTTTCACTGGAAGGTGGGCAACATTTTTTTTCTCGGTCAGGGATGGAGCCGGCCCGTCTACTTCGCAATCCTGATCTCGCACGTCACGCTCGCGATCGTAATCGTGCCAATGGCCACTATTACCCTGAACCGAGGACTGAAGTCCCGCTACGACAAGCACCGCGCCATCGCCCGCTGGACTTGGCCGATGTGGATGTATGTGTCGATAACGGGCGTGATCGTCTATTTCATGCTGTACCAGTGGTTCCCGCACAGCTGAAGCTCGATAATAGTCTTTCCTTCGTGTACCTTATTTTGGCTTTATGTCCGTCCTGAAGCTAAAAATCGACGTCTCCGGAACGATAGGTGATGCCGGCTGGAAGGAAATCCGCCAGTTCGACCAGATCCAGTCCGCCGACTTCGGCCCCCAATTCGGCAGCGGAGGTCGCTGCAACCACCCTCCTGATGCACCCCACGCCAAAGGCGAGTGGATCGGCGCCGAAATCCGCCTCCAGACGCCGCTTCTCGCCCAATACGCCATGTCGCACTACCTGGAACAGGAACGCGTCCTCGACGCAGATGTGGAATAACCCAGCCGCTCGCCAAACTAGCGGAACCGCCCAAATTTCCCTGCCGTACTGTTAACCAAGTCCCCAGTCAGCCGTTATACAGGCAGAGTGGACAGAGAGCTTCACAAGTCCAGACTGTCCACCCGAAGGAGCGAAACGTGAATCCCGACTTCATTGTGGCAGCAACAGTCCCATTCATGTTCGGCTGGATCGCATGGGTCGTCTTCAGCACGATCCGTCGTTACAAGATTGCGAAGCTGCAAGCCGATGTGCAAACTAAACTGCTCGACAAGGTCGGCTCAGGCCAGGACCTCCTCGCCTACGCCCAGACCGAAGCCGGTAAAGAGATGCTGGAATCCTTGAAAGTCGAGCGCCACTCGCCGCATTCACGCATCATCGGCGCTCTGCAAACTTCGATCGTCATGATCTCGCTCGGCGCAGCGTTCCTTTTTCTGCGTGGGCGGATTCCTGGCACCCAAGACGGTTTCCTGGTGTTCGGCACGTTGAGCACGATGCTGGGAATAGGTTTCGGATTGTCCGCTGTCGCTTCGTATTACCTCTCAAAGTCCTTCGGCCTGTTGAACGGCGGTCGAGCATAGCCCTTCAAATTCGCTTAGCGCGCACCTTCGTCCAATGAATCTTGAACTCATATCGACGTCAGCCGAGGCCGTCGAATCTGAGACGGATGGTGGACTCTGCATGAACGAGTCCGCCTTCCGCGCATTTTATGAACAGACGGCCACCCCGCTGCTTCGATATCTGATCTGCATGACGCGAACGCCGGACATCGCCGAAGACCTGCTGCAGGAAACCTATTGCCGCTTCCTGACGGCGCAGCTTCCCGAGATGGACGACCGCCAGACCCGGAACTATCTGTTTCGCATAGGGACGAACCTCATTCGTGACCGCTGGCGACGATCCAAAGACGAGCCTCCGCCGTCGGATCCAGTTGAGATCCCGGTTCCCGCATCTCACCCGGAGCTGAAGCTTGGAGTCCGACAGGCCTTTGACCGCCTCAACCCGCGTGAGCGTCAACTGCTTTGGCTCGCCTACGTAGAAGGCTCGAACCATCAGGAAATCGCCGCACAGACGGGTCTGCAACCCGGAAGCATCCGCTTGCTGCTGTTTCGGGCCCGCCGCAAGCTAGCCGATCTGATCAGAACGAAATCGCCGTCGCGGGAGGTGTCTAAGTGAGAACTAATTCCAGCGAGACTCGATTCTGCGAAAAAGAACAGGTCGTGGTCGCCGCCATGCTCGCCGGCGCTCTCCCTGACGACCTGCTCGCCCACGTCAGTGTTTGCGAAGTATGCACAGAAGTAGCCCAGGTCTCTCAAGCACTCTTACATGAGGTCGCCCCAGCTGCGGACCTAGTTCGCCTTCCCGATGCGAGGCAGGTATGGAATCGCGCTGAAATACTCGCCAGACAGCGAGCGATTGCAAAAGCGACCCGACCCATCCGCATCGCCCGCCTTTGCGCCGGGCTTGCGACCTTGCTCGCCCTACCGTGGTTGGCTCCAACACTCCTAAACTCGATGCCCGACTTCTCCCATCAACTCTTGACAATGGATCACACTTTCTCCGGGGCCCTGACGGGAACACCTCTGATCGCCGTTGGCGCCAGCCTGATTCTTATCACCCTGAGCTCGTGGTACGTTTTGCGTCAGGAATAACGGCGTGCCTCTTTCTGCGACCTTCGCGAAAAAACCTCGGCGTTCTCCGCGGTGAAAGGCTTTTCACAAGTCAGCATTATGCTGCCAGCTTTACGACCGCCCCAAACCTTCTGCTATAGTTCCTACTTTGGACATGCCGGCCGACCAGACTCCCGCACAAATTCCTGACCCGCAGCCCGCTTCAGGCCAAACCACAGCTGACCCAAAGCCCAAGCGCTCCATGTCGCGCACCCAGAAGCTCCTCTTCTTCGCCACCGGATGGCTCATCGTTCTCATGCCCTTCCTCTTCTGGTGGAACACTTGGTTTGGACGCCGTCTCAACGACCAACAACTCACCGAATATCTCCACGATAACAAGAAGCCCCGGCACATCCAGCACGGGCTCGTGCAACTCGGTGACCGCATGAGTCGTGCCGATGCGAATGCGAAGCACTGGTATCCCGACCTGCTGCGCCTTTCCACAAACCCGGTGGAAGAAGTCCGCAACACCGACGCCTGGGTTATGGGCCAGGACACCTCCGGCCCAGGGTTTCACGATGCACTTTTGAAGATGCTGCAGGACGAATCTCCCATGGTCCGCGGCAACGCCGCTCTCTCGCTCGTTCGTTTCGGAGACTCGACAGGACGCCCCCAAATCGTCGCCCTGCTCGAGCCTGCCCAAATCACCGCCCCCTCGGCTGGAACCATCGTCGACGCCGACCGCCCCGGCACCGCAATCCATCAAGGAGGACTCGTCGCCAAGCTGAAAACCGACGAATCTTCGCAGCCGATCGAGGTCCGTTCCCCGATCCCCGGCCGGATTCGTTCAGTCGCGCAAACCGGCGCAAAAGTCGCATCCGGCGCCGAAGTTGCCGTGATCGATCCCGGCACCCAGCAGGTATGGGAAGCCCTACGAGCTCTATATCTGATCGGTCAACTGGACGACTTGCCTGCGATGCGCCCCTACGAGCGCGATGTCCCCGACGTCTCAAACGACATCCGCCAGCAAGCGCAAGAAACCGAAAAAGCGATCCAAGCCAGAGCGAAGTAGCGCCGTGTCCCCGCCAAGTCGTCGCGCGGGTCTCGCCCACGCGATCAATCCGAACGCACACAGTCCCACGCCGGACGCGAGCGTTGTCATCCTTAGGCCCCGCGCAGTTTGCGGGCAGAAGGACCTATGCAATTTGTCGGGAGTTAAGAATGAAGCAGTCGCCGGACCGGACGACAAGGCTTCCATCGATGAAGAGATGAATCAGGTGAGAGCGCGCAGGACAGACTGATAGCTAACGGCCGATGGTGACAACTAAATCGCCATCGCCCCCACTTCTTTCTCCACCTCGGCCGTCTCAACCATGGCGATTGCATCCCAAGGGCATCCGTCCAGGAAACACCCATCCGGTCCTTTGCTGACGCACTTCTTGCAGCCGATGCAAAGGATCGGGTCCACCTGAATCCGCCCAAACGGCGGATTGTCTTCATCCGGCACCCAGAACATGCAGTCTTCTACTGGGCAGTACTCGACGCACGCCGGCGATCCGGCGCAACCGGTACAGCACTCGGTGATCACCGCCAGTTCCTTGGGTTTCTTTTTGCGCGGCGTGGCAAGACCTTTGGACTTCGGTTCAAACTTGAGCTCGTCGGGCACCATCCCGACGGCCTTGGTGGCTCCCCCAGATGCAGCAGGCATGCGGCATTATAGCCCAAAAACGCTGGCGGCGGAGGTTGAATACTCCGCCGCATCAGCCGATCAAGCTCTAGTTGTGCTCATGTTCTTCGTGCTCTTCGTGCCGTTCGCGCTTTTCCTGCTTGTGTCGCCATTTCCAGTATTCCCGCTGGTCCTCCTGCCGGAGCCGATCGTAATCTACGTACTCGCGGTTGCGTTCCGTCAGCCACTGACGGTACGCCCGGTCTTCCCTCGAATCCCAATTGTGATAATCGCGATATTCCTGGTCGTACGCCCGCCGGTTGCGCTCTTCCTGTTCGTGCCTCTCGTGCTCGTCCTGCGGCCTCGGCAAGGCCATTGCGCCTACTGGCGCCATCAGCGCAGCCGACAAGAAAAGTGAAACCGTAAGTTTATGTTCACGACGCATATTTGTCCTCCAGAAGCGGCCCGGAATGGATGCCGCCGGAGGGCTCACGGTTGGAATCGCAGATTCCCTAGGGAGGAGCCGATTTGCGTAGGGAAGCAATTTTTCTTAGAAACTGTCATGCTGAGCCGAGGTGAGTTTCGCGAGACGAAGTTCTGCCGCAATCGGAGCATCCCTGCAGCCATCACACCGCTGAAGCCGATACAAATTCAAGTAACCGCTGAATCCCTTGCTCGAAATCGGCCTCCAGCACAATCAAACTCAACACCAAATACCCGTCACTGTCAAAATCATAAAAATGCCCCGGATGCACCAGCAACGCTTTCTCCCGCACCAGCTGAATCGCCAACTCCTCGTCTGACCGCGTGACTGGCACACGCAGCACCGCATACCATCCACCCTCGGCGTTCAGTCTTTCGCAAGTCTTCTGCCCCGCAAGCTGCCGGTCCAGCTCCCCCAAATTCCGCCAAAGCCGCTCTAACAACTGCCGCTGAATACTTCTCCTCTGCTCGAGCATCACCGGCATCGCCCACTGCACTGGCGCATTCATCGAAAGATAAGTATCGGCAATCACCTCCAACCGCACCATTGCGGCCTGGACTTCTTCAGGAGGCCCGCTCGTTATCACCCAGGCAACCTTCATCTGCGGCAAAGCTGAAATCTTCGACAGCCCGCTCAACGTGAATGTCAAAACGTCTTGATTCCCTGTGAAGCTCGGCGCAGCCAAAGAAAATATCGGGACAGCCGCCCGCGGCTGTCCGGTCGAGCGAAGATCGACTGCACTCGCAGCTGAAATCTCATCACGGAGGACATAATCCAGAAACACCTCATCCACAATCACACCTAGCCCATGTGTCAGACAGAACTGATTCAACGCCCCCAATTCTCGTGCATGCACATACGACCCGGTCGGATTATTCGGATGCACCACCACCACTCCCCGCGTCCGCGCGGTCACCGCTTTCTCCATCGAATGAAAATCCATCTGCCACCCGTGATCGTAGATCAGCGGATAAGGCACCAGCTTCACATCCTGCAAATCCGCCAAGAATTCAAACAGCGGATAACTGGGCTTAGGCACCAGTAATTCATCCCCCGCATTGCACAACAGCCGGAAAACATACGAGTACCCTTCGCTGGTGCTGGCAGTAAGCACAACCCGCTCCGGATCGACCCTAAACAGCCCTTCCGGTCCTCCACCGTGATTCATAGAGACGTTGCTCGGAACCTCAGTCGCGCCACGAGAACACCGCTCGCCGTAATACCGCGCAACTGCCTCTCGCGCAGAAAGCAGTCCCTTAGCCTGCGGATCGTAATCTAGTACCTGCTTCGAACGCAGCGCCCGAAGAATCGCCTCCGCGTCGTACTCCAGCCCCACTCGCGTCGGATTCGAAGCCGTCAGATCGATCACTCGAACCCCGCGAGCGCGCACTTCCTCCACCGCCTGCGTAAACCGGTTCTGAGTCAGACGCCAGTTCGTTCTCTCAGAAAACATGGATGGATTCTATGCGAAGTCAGAAGAAAGGAGTCAGAAGGAAGATATGAACCCTCAAAGCAGAACTCAACCTTGCAATCTTGATTCTGCATTTCTGACGCCTTCCCCGCCCGATTTTTTCTACCGGAAATATAAAAAGCGCCCCGTAGGGCGCTTGTAATTCACAATCGACTCATGCCGTCACTGCGGACGACTTGGAAAATCCGGCCTTCCCAGCTGACTCAACGCCGGCACACTCTTTTGCAAGCTCGGCCAATCCCGAATCCCCACTGCCGGGCAGATGAGGCCATTTCCGGTGGGACGCAACAGCTGCCGTAGCGTCTGTACGCCATAGAACAATCCCTGTCCCGTGTTGGCGGCGACAATCAAATGAGACTTGTCGGAGAACAGCAGGTACCCTTCAGGCCCCACTGCCGAGTCTGCCTTCAGTCCATTTCGTGCCAGGAAGTCCCGCACGCGATCGTCATCGAGCCGCGCCAGCACGATGGCCCCGCCTTCCGCCTTGCCTTCCGCTTTCATGCCCAGAATACTTAGCTTGAATCCCGATTGGTACTGGACCTCTTCCGCCAACGTCTCCGCCGCGATCCGATCCTCGGCCTGATGTCCCAGCTGTACAAAGATCTTTGTCCGGGGCCTAACCTGAAACCCGCCATCTCGCAGTTGCACTTCCTTGGGCTGTGGCTCAAGTTTCACACCCTTGTCGCTCGGAGAATCCAGCCCGCATAGGAGAGGAGCCCAAGCCAGCGCGCATGCCACAATTGCCAAACATCGCTTCGTCATAGCCATACCATTGTACTTCCCCAACCCGATCGGAGTGTACGAGTAAAGATACCTACCCTTTTCTATTCTGGCATTACGCATTGGACGTACGTTTCAGAGTCAGCGACCCGCTATTTGAATGCTTCTTTATTGACAACATACGGCATCTTCGTGACGTCACCACCGTAGTTCTTTTCGAGCACATCGATCAGCCCTTGCGCACATCTTCCCGCCATGCCCCTGTCTGGATCAGTCGATAGCCGTGTGATCCGGGCCGCGCTGGCAAAGTGCGGCATGAGCCTGCATCGGTCCGCAATCGCCGGATCGCGCAGTGGTGAATCCGCCGGCAGTGGCTCTTTCTCGTACACATCGAGCGCAGCGCCTGCAATCCAGTTCTCGCGCAACGCCCGCGCCAGGGCAGCTTCTTCCACTACGGGCCCTCGAGACGTATTTACCAAGTACGAGGTCGATTTCATCAGCCTCAGGGTTTCGTCGTTGAACAGATGATACGTGGGCGTTGCACTCTCGCCCTTGCGGAGCAGAGGCACATGCACACTGACAAAGTCCGCTTCACGCAGCGCCTGTTCGAAACCCACGTACCTGATCCATGCCTTCTCCTTCACCAGGCCGCGGGCATGCCTGAGCTCGTTGATCTCCTCAATCGTCTTCACAAACGCGTGATTCTCATAGGCCGGGTCATAGCACAGAATGTTCATGTCGAACCCGACGCATTTTTTAATAAACGCCAGCCCGATCCGCCCTGTTCCGATTACGGCAACGGTTTTCCCCGTAACCTCATCGCCCAAGAACGGTAGGAACGGATGCCAGAAGCCCCACTGGTTGTTTCGGGTCAAATGTTCTGCCGTCCACAACTTCCTGGCCAGCGTCCCCATCATGAAGAATGCAAACTCGGCCGTAGCTTCGGTCAGCACGTCGGCGGTATGCGTGAACGGTACCTTGTACCGGTTCGCGTCCGCGCGATTGATGTTGTCGAACCCGACCGCAATCTGCGCGATTACCTTCAGTGTGCCCTTTCCGGCTTCGAATATCTCAGCATCAATGGGGTCGCGCAAAGTCGTGATCAGCCCGTCGATCCCAGACTCTAGCTTCTCTACAATCAGCGCCTTCGGCGGCGCCTCCGGACGCGGATAGACCTCCACTTCATAGCCTCGCTTGCGCAACAACTCAATCGCATCTCCGATGTCGCACGTAGCAAACACACGAATTCTCTTGCTCATAGGTAGGAACGTTTCTCTCAGGAAATCTTGCAGCGGACTTGTGAGCTCCGCGCGCAAACAGGATCGTTATTATATGATACGCGACCAGCAATACCCACGTAGGGCCGGCCTCGCCGGTCTCGCGAAGGCGAAGCCGAGCGGCTCTGGATACTTACTTCCTGGCTTTCGTAAATCCCCGCCCCTCGAGCCACCAGTAGAATTCCTCGATCCAGTGATCGCTGGTGGTCCCTTGCTTCCTCATTCCAAAACCGTGACCACCTGCCGAGTAGATGTGGGTCTCCGGCTTGTTGCCGGCCGCTCTCAGGGCCTCGTAGAACTTCACAACGGGTTCGCGAACCAATTCGTCATCCTGCGCCCACGCCATGAACATGGGCGGTAGGTTCGCCGGGATCACCGGCATCACCCCAAACGGCCCTCCATAAATCGGTGCCGCAAACGCCGGACGCGCCGCCGCATCCGCCTGTAGCAGCACTCCGCTGGTCACCATCGCTCCAGCGGAGAATCCCATGAACCCAATTCTGTCCGGCGAGACGCCCCACTCCGCCCCGTGCTGCCGCACCACTTTCATTGCCTGAATTCCATCGGCGATTCCGTACTTGCAGGCCTCATCCATATTCAGATCCGGCGGAATCCCATCGCCTTTCTTCTCCTGCAATCGATACTTCAAGACGAAGGCCGCAATACCCCTCTCCTGCAGCCATCGTGCGACCTGGTTCGCTTCTAGATCGATAGCGAGTGCGATGCAGGCTCCTCCCGGCGCGACAATGGTGCCCGTTCCCGTCGCCTTGGATTTCTCAGGCAAAAACAGCGTTAGAGTGGGCGTGACCACATTGTTGATGATGGTTCCGATTGGCGTGTCGGCGGTGACAGTCTCTTTCTGCCTCCAGTTCTCCGATCCCGGAGCGACGCTCGGCCACAGATTGATCGTCTGTGCACTGGCCCTGCCAACAAGAGAACCGCCGACAAGAACGCAAACAGTTACCGCATCGTGCAATCTGATTCGTCTCATTCTTACTCCAGCAAGTTAGATATCGACCGTGCCGTGCCGGTCCAGGCTGATGCTCCCAGGTGTCTTTCTGGAAACCGCCCAGTTCACGTCCGGGTCGGGCACCTCCAACCGATGTACGCCGCCGGGAAACCTGATCATCAGCTTCTCGTACTCCGCTGTCTGCGCCGCCGTTTTCAGCACATCGTCTTTGGCGCTGGGATTCCACTCGTGCAGGTAGTAGACGCTGCGTACCTGCGCCTGCAGCATCTCTTTGGCACAACCGAAGCACGGACGCATGGTCGTGTACATCGTGCTGCCCGCGGTAGAAATTCCGAACCGCGCCGCCGCCAGGATTGCATTCTGTTCGGCGTGCACGCAGATGCACAGATCGTATGCTTCCCCTGATTTATAGGACTTATCCCGGTTCGCGCAGCGATAGCATCCGCCATCCAGGCAGTTCACCATGTTCTCTGGGGTGCCGTTATACCCGGTGGAGATGATCCGTTTGTCGAGCACAATCAGCGCTCCTACGCGGTTGCCCTTGCAGTTGGCCCGCAGTCGGACCGCGATCGCAATGTTCATGAAATATTTGTGGCGGTTCTCGCGTGCGTCGCGCGCCGCCTGCGGCTCGCCCGATGCAATTGCGAGAGCGCTGGCAGCGGCCGTCGTGCCCGCATCGCTCAGGGGCGCCCTCTGATCGCTCCCAGTTCCGGTGTGTCCATTGTGCTTTGCCATGTTTGATCCTCTGACTTCCTCTGACTTTGGACAGTAACCAGTTCGCTATTATGCAGCATGGACAGGAATCACCGCAGGGGAACGCTTGTTCATAACACCTCGCCTGAAGAGGATAGTGATACTTGTCCTAGATACGGAGGATCAGAGCACAAAGGTTTCGAAATTCTCAAGCCTCGGAACTGCGACCGCAACCGGCTTCGCTCTGCCGTGCTAGTTGCCGTGAACTACTTGGTTCTGTGCGTCAACGGTGAACGCCGTTATGTTGCTTACGTTCTGGCCCTTGTAGGTGAAGGTGAGCTGCGCTTCGTAGTGGCCGGGCGGCAACTTGTCGCTCGGGACACCCACCAGAACAGGGACCACCCCGGTTGTCTCTGGCGGCACCTCGGAGAGCGGAGAGCTTACCAGGGTGTGCCCATCCCGAGCGATCTCAATCCTCACCTCGACCGGGGCATCCATCGGCATCGGTGGGTAGGCGGCCGCATAGAATCGCACTTGCGCGCCGCTCTGCGGTGATACCGAGCCTGAAAGTTCTGGTGTCACCTTGCCGCCCTTGGCTTGAAGCGGATCCGCCCCGTTTGCCGGGCCCTCAATCGCGTCCACACGTCGCACCAACGCGATATCGCTCATCGACAGTCCAGAGCCGTGCCCAGCTACCAGCGTCGAGCGGTGCACGCTCGCTTTCATACTCTGGCGATCCACCACCGCGGTCTCAAGTGTGTAACGCCCCGGCGGCAGCAGAAACGGCGCGGTAAAGCTCACCACTCCTCGCTGCAGTTCCTCTTTCTTGTTCATCGGGACCTGGTAGGGAATATCACGGCTGATCTTATGCACGACCTGTCCGCGCTCATCTTTGACCAGCACGGTGACATCTACGTGAACCCTGGCCCACGGCTTTTCTTCGGTCACCGTCAGATCAGCAGTGGGTACCTCGAAAACAAACGAATACTGTGTCCTCTTCTGCCCAGGTCGAAACTGTAGTGCGGCGGAGTGGAAATCGAACTGCCGTGGCAGCGGCTTCGTGTTGAGGGCTTTCAACGTCACCATTTCGAATGGGTAAACCTGCCGGTCGTTCAGCAGCGGCAAAGCAAAATACCCGCTGCGAGCAAACACTACTGCCCCAGGACGCGAAACCTTCACCTCGACGTTTCGAAATTTTCCGTCGGCGTTGCTATTGAGCGGCGAATAGGTCAATTCATAATGCGTCTGTACCTCTTCCAATACCCGCGCCAGCGCCTTCGCCAAATCCATCGAAGTGGAGAGCAGCGCGCCGCCAGTGCCCTCCGCTAAAGTAGCCAAGTTCCCGCGCGTGTTCGCGTGAACAGAAGCTTCTGCCAACTGGGGTGCCATTGCCTCGATGGGAGTGACGGACTGGTCGCCTCCATTGACCCGCCCTAGTTGTTGCGCACGACTCGCCTGCGCGGCGGCCGCGAGCATCCTCCGCGAGTTCGACAGGTCTGATCTTCCGTATGGGATCGTGTCGATGGCGTAAACGGAGACGTTGGCGCGATTCGCCGAGCTGATCACGCTCCTGAACACTTCGATCGTGTCCGGATGCACCGGGAGCCCGGCCGAAAACAGTAACACCACTTTCCGCCCGGGAATGGAGGCCTGTGATTGGACTAGGGCCTGGAGTTGCGTCAAGAAGCCCATGCTGTCCTGGTAGACATCGTGCAGTTCACCAATCCACTGTGAACTTATCGTATTGGCGATGGCACGAGCAACAGCGTCGGCGGGACCGGTGGCTGGCTGGTCGCTTCCATCCAGGCCGAGGGGGTCCGGAGGCATGCCTTCTGCGCTGTCGCCATCCCAACCTGTGACGGCCTCAGGTCTCAGGCCTTTGAGAGTCGGACGTCCTTCGAGGCCCACACCTGTCACCGCGCGCATCATCGCATCAGAAATTTTCCCCGCCTCGTTGGTATAGGGCTCGACGGCGCGAATGGAATTGCGATACAGCCAGAACACCCCGACATAAGTATTCGGACGCAACTCATTTTTGACGAAGTCGCGCATGGTATCGAGCGTGAGCTTGCGTCCTTGCTGGTCGAGGTTGGCCACCACCACCGAGACTACGCTGATGTCGCGCAGTTGCTGCACGTTGTTCGGCTGGCTGGCCGCCCGAACCGGTGCGCTTGCGGCCGCGGCCGTCGCAGGTGCTAATTGCGGGGCTGGCTTCGGCATCAGGTGACCTTCGAAAAATTCAAAGTGCCGCAACGTCTGCGGCACGCCATCTTCGATTACCTTGACTTCTTCCGGCCGCAGATCGCGGATGATATGAGCCTTCTTGTCGCGAACCACGACATCGAGCATCACTTCATTGACGCTCGTATGAAGGCTGGGCTCCGTCTCCTGAGCTGGAGCGGCCAGAGGCAACGCGAGTAGGAACCAGATCCAATGGCGCAATGGGCACCTCATATTTTGCTGCTGTGAAAACATGATACGCCGCTTCACGGCCTCGAATGAGGCGGGAAATGGCGCATCCGCCGTTGCGAACCGAGGATCGTGGCCACGAGGTCAGAATCCCCTGCCTACCCTTGCAGAAGACGCACGGACAAGCATGGGGCGCCCTTGAAACTCTTCACGGGATTGGCCGTGCGTCGTTTGAGATTTCGAGCGGGCTTCTTTTTACCGGGGAAAGGTCAAAATCCGTACATCTGGCGCAGAATGCGCGCTCAGAACGCACGGGTACCGACTCTCACTTACGACAAGATCATTTACGAGAATTCCAATCGGTAGAGTCTGGCGGGGCTTTGGACTCGCGCAGTTCGAGTTCGTCCTGGCGGAGTTTTGTGGCCTCCGCGGGATCGGTCCCGGGGGCTACCGAGGTTTTCTCGAAAAAATACCGCCAGCCTTCGTGGTGATCGACGGAACTTTGAGATTCCTGGTAAGCCTTGAGTGTGGATTCCGCCTTCTGCTTCCCGCGGACGACCGCGATTACTCCGGCCGACCGGTAGGTTCGGACGTTGTGCAGGATGATGGCGTACGTGGCGTTGTTATCGTCGCTTGTCAGAAGAAATCCATTTGATGGAGCCAACAGATTATCATCACCGGGCTGCGTGCAAAAGAGAAGAGGCGATCTCCCGAGGATATCGCCTCTCCGCAGAATTCGTCGGCTTAGATAGCCTGAACGTTTTCGGCCTGCAAGCCCTTGGGGCCCTTGGTGACGTTGAATTGTACCGTCTGGCCCTCTTGCAGACTCTTGAATCCGCCCGCCTGGATGGCCGAGAAATGCACGAAAACGTCTTCGCCCGACTGGCGGCTAATAAAGCCGTAGCCTTTGGCGTCATTGAACCACTTTACTGTTCCTTGTTCCATGTGTTTTGTACTCTTTTTCTTTTTGATAGTTACGCTGGAGGGATTCGGAAGAACTTGCGCAGGTGACAGGCTGTTGAGGCGAGAGCTGCTCAAGACCGATTCGGTCTAACGCACACAGTGATCGTACGTGGAACGTCCGGAATTAGCAACCGAATTCGGGTTCTGCAAGCGCGGGAGATCCCCGCCTCCCACGACAAAGTTTCTCTCTCGCATCCGGTGATGCTCCCACAGAACGTCTCCTAAACAGGATATACTGAAGATGCTTAACCTCGAAGATACGCCACGCAGCTCGCGCCTTCGCGATTGAGAGATCGAGAGGCGTCTCTTTATTACCGGCGAATATTCCCAGCCTATCGCGCACTTCACCATCGCCGGCAGCGCAGATTGGGAGTGTACATAGTGACGCCGTTCCGTTTCCGTCGCCGCTTGGAAGGTTTTGAGGCCAGCGGTTCATCCTTCACTCAAACGAACAGGAGCTGATTATGTCCGCACGGAATGGTGATAAGTCCAGATTCCATCGCGAGCGCAAGCAGAAGATCGCGCGCCGCAAGCGCAACCAGGACCTGCTGCATCGCCCCGGGACGCCACAGAAACCTGCGGCTTCCTTACGCGTCAAGCCGCAGACGGTGGCGCAATGAATACTCCCGCCCTTGCAGCCATGCCGCTTTCGGTCAACGTGCCCGTCGTCGACAAGAAGAAAAAAGTCCTTCTCGTGGATGCATCTTCTCGCAAGCGCGACCTGCGTGCCGAAGTCATGCGCAAGCTTGGCATGGACGTCGATTGCGCCGCCGACATCGACGAAGCGTGCTCATGGTGGCGCGCCAACTTGTATGACCTGGTCCTGATGAACTTGGAAAAGGGAACCGGCCGCCGCGACAAGTTCTGCCAGGACGTTCGCGCCGCGAAGCCTCCGCAGCGCCTCGCATTTCTGGTCGGCGAACCCGCCTACCTTTCGGATTCACCCACTGAGGAGGGACCGCTGCCACTGCAGAGTTCAGATGACCAGTCGATGGCTGCCGATATCAGGGCCGCACTTTCCATCGGCCTGAAAGATCTCAGTCAGCGCTGGGGCATCCTCGAAGCATCTCGGAGAATTTCTGCCGTTCGCGCTGCTTGCACGGCGCGCTCCCGAGCGGTGCAGGACAGGCCAGCGCCACCACGCGACTTCGAAGGACGTTCGCCGAAAAACGCAGCACCAACCTTGGACGATTTACTCAGAGAGGAATTGCAATGAAGAACCTTTATGTCGGTAATCTGCCCCACAGCACCACCGAAGCGGAACTGCGCATCGTTTTCGAGCCCCACGGCGCCGTAGAAAAAGTCACCCTGGTCACTGACCGGGAGACGGGCCGGTCGCGCGGTTTCGGATTTGTGGAGATGACCGATGCCACTGCCGCTGACAAGGCCATTGCGGCACTGAATGGAACTGAACTCGGCGGGCGTACGTTGACCATCAACGAAGCCAAGCCGAAGACCGATCGTCCGAAAGGCCCACCACGATTTGGTGGTGGTGGTGGGGGCGGAGGTCGCGGGCGCGACCGTGGCCACGCGCGCGAACGCCGTGAACCGCGCTGGTAATTCGGCCGGTATTGAGGATCTCCGCGAAACTGCGACTCCCGGCGGGCAAGATTGCCGGCGTAATATCGCCGGCTAACATGAAGAACTAAACAATGAGGGGATGAGTATGCCACGAGGCAGATCGACATTTACCAAGCGTCAGAAAGAGCAAACCAGGCAACAGAGACAACGAGACAAGGCCGAACGCCGGACCCAGCGGAAACAGGACAAGCCCGAACCCGGCAGCCAGCACGAGCAGGACGAGCTTCGCGCCGCTGCCGAAGCCCAGGCCGCGCTGTTCCACATGGGCCACGATGAGTCGTCCTCCCAGGAAGCGATTCCGTCCGTCGATGAGCCGGTCAAGTAGACTGCCGCTCCTGAACTGAATCCAGAACTTGAACCCTAGGCGCGGGGACAATCGTCCCCGCGAACGAGGCCCCGCGCTTGAACGCGCAGCCTGTAAAGGCGGTCCGACAACACGCCTGGTGTTGCGTCGCCGCAGGCAATGACGGACTTCAGCCGCAGTGCTTCGATCAACTAGGAAAGCCGCCATAAGTTAAGCTTGTTCCATGAAAAATTCCCGTTGCGTAGGCCTGGTCGGCGGACTCGGGGTCGGCGCAACCGTTCATTACTATGAGCAACTGGCGCGCGGATGCGAGAAGTTCGGCTTCGCTCTCGACATCGTGATCACCCACGCCCAGACCCCACTCGTATTCGCGTACGTCGAGGCCAGGGATCGCACCGGACTGGCCGAGTATTTGAACGGCTACATCCAGCGCACGCAAGCCGCCGGAGCCGAAATGGCCGCAATCACCGCGATCACTCCTCTATTTTGCGCAAAGGAACTAGCCGCAACATCCGCGCTGCCCATCGTGTCGCTTCTCGATCCTCTGAACAGGGAGCTCGCAATGCGCAAGGCCCGGCGGGTGGCCATCTTCGGCACGCGCTTCGTCATCGAGTCCGATATGTTTGGCACGCTGAGCAGCGTTGAAGTCGTCCGCCCTGCGCCGGACGAAGTGGACATGATCCACAATACATACGTCGATCTTGCCGCAACGGGCGAGCCCTCGGCCGAGAAACACAAGAAGCTCACGTCTCTCGCGCATCGCCTCGTTGCCCGCGATGCGGTGGACACGATTCTCCTGGCGGGAACTGATCTGACGCTGCTATTCAACGAGACCAGTACCGATTTCCCTCATGTGGATTGCGCGGCCTTGCACATTCGTGAAATTTTGCGGCAGGTGACCGGCCCTGAGAGTTGAGCGATGACGGCGCACGGGGCAGGCATCACTCGGCAGGTGAGGAACGCCGTTTAAGAACATCGCATCTCTTCCCTATTTCCGGAGGAGCGTAGGCTGACCTCTACTCATACCGGAGCGCCACCATCGGGTCTACGCGTGTCGCTCGCCGGGCCGGCCAGTACGCGGCCCCGAGCGCGACTACCAGCAGGAATGCGCCTACGCCGCCGAATGCTAGCGGATCCCGCGGGCTCACTCCGAAGAGCAGCAGATGCCCCAGCGCAAACGGGATGGCGGTGATGGCGCGCGAGACTGCCAGCGCCGCGGCGAGGCCGAGGCATGCTCCACCGCCAACCAGAGCCATCGTGCGACCCAGTACCAGACGCAGGATCGAAACGGTGTGCGCGCCTAATGCCATGCGGATGCCGATCTCACGGGTGCGTTGGGCCACGGCGTGAGCAATTGTGCCGTAAATTCCCACGCTCGCCAGGAACAGCGCCATGCTGCCTACAACGGCGGCGAACAGCGTGCTGAGGGTCGACGGCAGCTGCTGGAACCAGAGCGCGTCGTCCATGGTGTGCGCGTTGGCCAGCGATGGTAGCCTGGTATCGATCTCGGAAGTGGCGCGCAACCCCGGCGCTAATGCTTGGCTCGCGTCGCCGCTGGTGCGCAGAAAAACATCGTCCAGGGGAGCGTCGGGCGCGATCGGCAGATAGAAGAAGTAGGGCTCGACCTGCGCAAGGTTCACTATGCGAACGTCCTGCGCCACACCAATCACTTGCAGGGAACGCCGCGGGTTGCCCACCTGGATCAGCTTGCCGACGGCTTCCTCGCCCGGCCACAAGTTGCGCGCCGTCGCCTGCGACACGATGACCACTCCTGCACGTTGCGCGACCTCTCGCTCGGTGAAGTCGCGCCCGCGCACCATCGGAATGCCCAACGCCGCGAAAAAACCCGGCGAGACATCATTGTCAAGCGCTTGGATGGGTGGCTCTCCGGGTCTACCCGCGTCCGCCTGCCCGATGCCGCTGCCGAGCAGCGGCACGTGGCTGGCGAAGGCTACGGCGCTGACTCCTGGGATGAGCATCAGACGCGCGCGCAACTTCTGGCGCAGTTCGTCGATCCGCTTGCCGTCGTACCCGATGCTGTCGAGGCCCCCGAACTCCATGTTGAGCACGTTGTGGGTGTCGAATCCGGGCTCGGCGGATTGTCCGCGCACCATGCCGCGCGTCAGCAGCGCAGCACTTACCAGCAGAACCACACTCAGCGTCACTTGCAGCGCAATCAGCAGGTCGCGCATGTTCAGGCGCAGACGACTGCCGGAAGCGATCGTCAGCTCGCATCCTTTTAGTACCCCATTAAGGTCGACGCGCGACGATTGTAGTGCCCCAGCCAAGCTGAGCAACGCGCCTGCCAGCACCGACACGACGCACGTCGCCGCCAGGACGCGCCAGTCAGGCGTGAAGGTGAACGCGAAATAGTAAAGGTCGGTGAAGCGGGCGATGATGCGCTGCTCCACCTCGATCCAGATCAGATCGCAGATCCAGGTCCCTGCCAGTACCGCAACTGCGCCCCCGGCCAGTCCCAGCAGGACACCCTCGGTCATGAGTTGGCGAACCAGGCGGATCCTCGAGGCGCCGAGCGCGGTGCGCACCGCCATTTCGCGTCGCCTCGCTGCCGCCCGCGCCATGAAGAAGTTGGCCATGTTGGCACACGCAACCAGCAGCACGATGCTGAAGCTCGCCATCAGCAGCCCTGCCAGCGCACGATATTGCGGGGTGGCGTCGGGATCGATGAAATATACTGCCGGCCCGCCGACCATGGACGCCGTAACCGGCTCTAAGCCGCGGTCCTTCTCGTCTTGCAGCGCGAGCGCGGTGAGCTCGCTTTCGGCCTGCGCTAAGGTGACTCCCGGCTTCAGCCTGCCCACGAGGCGCAAGCTTTCTTCCTGCTCGTTGCCTGCAGCACGCTGCGGCATGATCACGGTCTCGGCCGAGAGGGGAACCCACAGATCGGGCGGCACTGGAGGGTTGCCGCTCCCGACGAACTCCTTCGGCGCAATTCCCACAATCGTCACCGCCGCGCCATACACCAGGATCGTCTGTCCCAATACCCTAGGATCTTCCCGGAAACGCCGTTGCCACGACGCATGGCTCAGCACCGCCACCGGAGCCGTGTCGCGATCAGCGCTCCTGAACACTCGCCCTGCTCCGGCTCCGACTAGCACGTCGAAGTAATTGTTCGATACCAGCTTGATCAGCGCCTGACGCGGCTCGGCAAACTTTCCCGTCGCGAGATCAGGGAGTTGTGCCAGGACCGTGTCGTACCCGTCTTCGGCTGCCACGCCTGAGAACGTCCGGCTATGCTCACGAATATTCTGATAGTCAGCGAGGGAGAATTGCGCGCGATTGCCGCCCTTCAACAGCCTCCGCTGAAGGATCGTGAGCTTCTCCGGATCCTTCGCCGGCAGGGGCCGCCACGCGGTAGCGTCGTAGGCGTTAAACACCAGCGTGGTACCCACGATGCCCAGCGCCAGCGTCAGTACTGCCATCGCTGTGAATCCCGGCGACTTGCGCAGCACG
This sequence comes from Candidatus Sulfotelmatobacter sp., assembly GCA_035279505.1. Classification (GTDB taxonomy): domain Bacteria; phylum Acidobacteriota; class Terriglobia; order Terriglobales; family Acidobacteriaceae; genus Sulfotelmatobacter. The sequence goes on from DATEHP010000338.1 coordinate 121,239, forward strand.
CGGACTCCGCAGCGCACGTCCTGCATCAACCTCTCCATTGCAAAACCTCCGGACCTGTTGCGAAAGTTGCCGGGCCGTTATTCGCAATCGGGTCGCCACTCCTAACCGCGGAAATCATTGACCGTAGAGGCGACCCGATCGAGTTCGATACGCGGTGTTGTCCGTTTCCGTTAGCTTTATGTTCAAATCTGGACAGGCCCGGGTCCCGCCCTTCCTCGTTGCATGCGGAGAGGATGGATAGAACGGGCCTCAATTCTAAACTTCGTTTTCAAGGGTGACAGGTCCTAGGTTCCACCCTTGTAAAAGAACAGCGGCGGACCACCCATGAAAGGGTGGTTGGCTAAATAACGGATAAAACTTAGGGGGACTTACTGCCTTCGTAACGTCGAACGCCCCGTGATCCGCGGGCGAAGACTTACCTCAGGCGCTAAAGCGCGGGTTCGATTGCAGTCACCAGTGAACTCGTGCCTCCCCGATTGCAAAACGACAGACCAAAGTGCGTTGCGACTGCATCCGCTTCGCCCTCGCTTCGGTCGGCGGGGCGGACGAAGGCGTCCGCCCCTACACAAATCGCTCAGATACCGGCGTACCAGGCATACCCACCCTCGGGCGAGGACGAGCCCAAGCCCTTGCCAAACGGCTTGAGTGTATCGGTGAGAGTCAGGTGAGTGATGTATTTGACATTCTTGTAACCGAGTTGGCGCGCGACGCGGAGGCGCAATGGACCTCCGAAAGGCACAGGAAGGTCGGCTCCGTTCATGCGGTAAGCAACCAGAGTTTGCGGGTGCAACGCATCGGCCATGTCAATGCTCTCCCACCAATCGGGTTGAATAGAGCGGTAGACAACGTAGCGGACTTGGGGCAGGGCTCCAACCCGATCGAGAATGTAGAAAAGCGGAACGCCGGACCATTCGGCGATGTAGGTCCAGCCCTCTTCGCAGCCGATCATCGTGACCTGCGTGCTGGTCGGAAAACTCCTGATTTCTGCCAGAGAGAACGTAGTCGGGCGGACAGCCATGCCATCGACGGTCAGCTTCCAGTCGCCGAATCCGGCCGCTTGGATACGATTGAATTCATTGCCGAGAGGCGCGACTTCATTGGCAAACGGATTTTTCGAAATCTCGCTGCGGGAGAATTCCCGAGCCATCGAATGGCGGGTCAACAGTCGCTGCACTGCGTAGTTCAATGTTTCGCCGGGCCCGTAGACGCCGCTCGAGTCTGGCGGAATCAGTCCGTGTCGCCGGGCGAGTGTGGCAGCGACGGCTACGCCCGAAACTCCAGCCGCAGCCGCGACACCGCCGGTGATGAGTTTGCGTCGAGAGATCTGGGTCATAATTCACTCCGTCGGAGGCATGGCGCGGCCCGTGATCATGGCGCTCATCCGCGCTCGGAATCCCGCAACAATGACCATCAGAACGTGAACCAAAAGAAACAATACCAGCAAGATCGTTACGATGAAGTGCAGCGAGCGCGCCGTCTGGTGACCTCCCAGGAGTCGTACCGCCAGCGGAAATGCCGCATCAAAACCAAACGACATCGCAAGCCCTGTCCAGATCATCAGCGGGAACAACACGAAGATCACCACCAGATAAGTGATCCGCTGCAGCACGTTGTACGACCATGCCTCTTCGGCTCCCGGCCGCTTAAAGCGCAGATGCTCAATGATCGATGCGCCGATTCCCTTGAAAGAGCGCGGAAGGAGGTTGCGCCGGAAGTGCCCGTTGAACACGCCCCACAGCAGGTAGATCAAACCCGTCGCCACCGCGATCCATGCAGCCTGAAAGTGCAGGTAGCGGCTCCATCCGTTCTGGTCGGGCAGCACATAGCCGTAGCCGGTGGGGACCGTGTCGCGTGAAGATGGAAGATGTAAATTGAGCCACGGCCGCATGTTGATGTTGCCGGTTTCTCCCCAATAAAAGCGCGGATGCGACAGGACGATCTCGCCTCCGCTAAGCAGCAGCGCGAGGAACGCCAGCGTGGTGAGCCAGTGCGTCACCCGGACCATTGCAGAATGGCGCTTGCGCGTGGTGGCTGCGGGCACGACAGTCATGCGGACGGCTTCGCCTGCGGCGATCGGCAGAGTTGCATTCATGTTGTGGGCCCCATCCCCTGGTGGTTGCGATTCTACAGCTTCGCACGCGCCACTGCGATGGAGATCATTGAACCCTGCTGTCCGGCCTGCGGTCAACAAAGAATATGGAAATCTTCCGTTACCTCGCCGCCGCCCTGGAGTAGTGGAACATTGCGTATATCGCAGGCCCGACTGATAGTGACGGGCTGATCGTCTTGAAAACCAGCAGATCTATTCCGGTCATAAACGCTGCTGCGGGATACTCCGAATGCCCTTCTTCCTTGCTGGTTCGATGATTTCTGACGGCCACCACCGTGGACGCCCACATTCCCGCATGCGCTGCGGCAAACAGCATCCAGGATTTTTTGTCAGGATGGAGTGCTCGCCGGGCATTCCCGAACGTGAAAAAGTGGTCCGATGGCCCATTCCAGCGCTCGGTTACATCGAACGGCGGATACCTGCCAATGAGCCTATGCACCCACTCAGGACATGGTTTCCCGCTGTTGTGAGTGCAGTTCGCCTGTTGCGTAACCGACGGGGCATCGGCCAGATTCGTCGGCGTGGACATTGGCAGTTCTGGAACTGGGGACTGGCTATCTTCGCTCGTTAGCTCTGCCGTAGATGAGAGAACTGCCAACGGAGTTCGTGGCGGCGTGCTCTGATTCGAGATTGGACCTTGCCCAAACATGCAGGTACAGAAAAGTCCCAGGCACAAAACACAGAGAAATCTCATGAAACGCTCCTCAGAAATCCGGCTTCATCACGGATCACTGTGGACCGCTGCAATCGACACACCGCGTGAATCGGCCCAGTCCATTCGTGCGGACATGGATCGACATTGGGATAAGCCCTTGAAGTTTTCTGGGGGGTGAGGTCTTGCTCTCCGCGTTTCTAATTGATTGGCGGGAGCCAATCTGGAAGCAAAAGTTGCTTTACAAGTACGTTGGCCGCTCCAAAATGTCGATCGTGTGTGCCAAGGCGACCGCGGAATTGCCGTATCGGCGGGACGGACGAATGCGCCCCTTACACAGACGAAAAGCCCCGCTCTTGCGAGCGGGGCTTTTTGATTCTGCGCCGAAGGCGCGTCTGCTTGGACGGCCAGTCCTTAGTACATGTCGCCCATGCCGCCGCCGTGTCCTGGGGCTGCCGGAGCTTCCTTCTTTTCCGGAATCTCCGCGACCAGGGCTTCGGTAGTGAGCATCAGGCTGGCGATGGAGCCGGCATTCTGCAGCGCGGTGCGCACGACCTTCGTGGGATCGAGCACGCCTGCCTTGACCAGGTCCTCGTACTCGTTCGAGAACGCGTTGAAGCCGTAATTCGCCTCCTTCGACTCTAGTACCTTGCCCAGAATCACAGCGCCCTCTTCGCCGGAGTTCTCGACGATCTGGCGCAGGGGCTCGGTGATGGCGCGCTTCACGATGTTGATGCCGATCTGTTCATCGCCTTCGGCCTTCACCTTGTCGAGCGAAGCCGCGCAACGGGCCAGAGCCACGCCGCCGCCGGGGACGATTCCCTCTTCCACGGCTGCGCGCGTCGCATGCATCGCATCTTCAACGCGGGCTTTCTTTTCCTTCATTTCGGTTTCGGTCGCGGCGCCGACTTTGATCACGGCGACGCCACCGACCAGCTTCGCCAACCGCTCCTGCAACTTCTCGCGGTCGTAGTCGCTGGTGGTCTTCTCGACCTGGCTGCGGATCTCCTTCACGCGGCCTTCGATCTCGGCGTGCTTGCCTTTGCCTTCGACAACGGTCGTGTTGTCCTTGTCAATGGTGATCTTCTTGGCCTGGCCGAGGTCAGAGATCTGTACGTTCTCGAGCTTAATGCCGAGATCTTCGGTGATGGCCTTGCCGCCGGTCAGGATCGCGATGTCCTGCAGCATCGCCTTGCGGCGATCGCCGAATCCAGGAGCCTTCACGGCCGCGACTTGCAGCGTGCCACGCAGCTTGTTGACGACGAGGGTGGCGAGCGCTTCGCCTTCCACATCTTCCGCTATGATGAGCAGCGGTTTGCCGCTCTTCGCGATTTGCTCGAGCAGTGGGAGCAGGTCTTTCATCGAGCTGATCTTCTTTTCGTTGATCAAGATGTAAGCGTTCTCCAGGGCAACTTCCATGCGCTCCGGATCGGTGACGAAGTACGGCGACAGGTATCCACGATCGAACTGCATGCCCTCGACGACTTCCAGCTGAGTCTCAAGCGTCTTCGACTCTTCCACGGTGATGACGCCGTCCTTGCCAACCTTCTTCATCGCCTCAGCAATGATCTTTCCAATCGTCTCGTCGTTGTTAGCCGAAATGGTCCCAACCTGCGCGATCATTTCGCCGGAGACGGGCTTGCTGAGTTTGTCTAGTTCGCCGGGGAGGCGGTTGCCTTCTTTATCGAGCTTGCCGGCAATTACGGTGACGGCTTTCTCGATGCCGCGCTTGAGGGCCATCGGGTTCGCGCCGGCTGCTACTGTTTTCACGCCTTCGCGATAGATCGCTTGCGCGAGAACGGTTGCGGTGGTGGTGCCGTCGCCGGCGACATCGCTGGTCTTGCTAGCGACCTCGCGGACCATCTGGGCGCCCATGTTCTCGAGGCCGTCCTTCAGTTCGATTTCCTTCGCTACGGTAACGCCGTCTTTGGTGATGGTTGGCGAACCGAATTTCTTTTCGATGACAACGTTGCGACCCTTGGGGCCAAGTGTGACCTTCACGGCGTCGGCCAGAAGGTTGACGCCGCGGAGGATCGCCTGCCGGGATTCTTCTCCGTGAACGATGTGCTTTGCCATTTGCTTCAATCTCCTCTTATGAATTTCTTCGAGCGATGAGCTTCGAGCTATAAGCGAGAGCTTCTAGCTGCCAGCTGAATCTCTTGTCATCCTGAGCAAAGCGTCAAGCGCGATGCAAAGGACCTTACGAGGCGCCAGAATCGGCAACGCCGTTTCCGGGGTCGGATAAGCCGAGGACACCCTTACTTCTTGCTGCCAGCTAGTTCTTTCTTTGCGGGAGCTGCGGCGCCGGTCAGAATGCCCAGAACTTCATCTTCTTTCATGATGATGAATTCTTCGCCATCGATCTTAATCTCGGTGCCGGAGTACTTGCCGAACAGAATGCGGTCGCCTTCTTTGACGGCCAGCGCGAAGGTCTTGCCTTCGTCGTTGGTGCGGCCTTTGCCGGTGGAAATGACTTCGCCCTCTTGCGGTTTGTCTTTGGCCGAGTCGGGGATGATGATGCCGCCGCGTGTGGTGGTAGCTTCCTCCACACGGCGTACCAGAATGCGGTCATGGAGCGGTGAAAACTTCGCCATGGTTCTGACTCCTTTCAAGTCTGTGGAAATGGATGTCCTGCGATCCGTTCTCTGTAAACCTATGATTTGGTAGGGTTGCGGCTGCTGTTAGCACTTCCGCGTATCGAGTGCTAATTGTAGAAGGCCAATCGCACGTTTGTCAAGCGCACCCACCGATTGCCCCTGATCTCAGAGACGCGCAACTTGCCGGGGAATTCACAAGCACTCTATGTGACATCTGCACTTGCCTTCCACAGATGCAATACCCGATCATCGCATCGCCGAGAGGCAATGATGCGGCATTCGCGTCGTCAGATAAGTTCTTTGAAATGAAGATTTTGCCCGTAAATCCAACTGGCTCAAGATTTTGCAGCGATACATTGCCGCCTGATTCGCTCAACTCCAATGTTTTGAATATTTTGCGGACATCTGACCAAAAAACCCGAGGAGTCACCAATGGTTAAACGTCGCATTTTCAATATTTTGTCCGCAAAATCTTGAGCCCCAATAACTTATTTCATAAATCCCACTAACCCGCTGATTCCACTAGATCGACAGGGGAGGGGTAATATCGGGCACTTTACAACGCAAATCAGCCATGCGCAAGACGTGCGCAGAAAGCTGCACAGTTGACTCCTTCGGCGGCGTAAGTAGACTCAGGGAACGGATGAGACGCCACCTCGTTTCGGGAATTCTGG
>DATEHP010000339.1:0-24305 GCA_035279505.1 Candidatus Sulfotelmatobacter sp.
GCCTTCGTCCGCCCCGCAACCCCGAGCGAAGCGAGGGGGAGCGTGCCAGGTCCTGCCAACAGCAACGACCGCGTCGATCAGATCAAGTCTTCACTGAAGCAAATCGCCGATACCTACGCCACCCAAATCCGCCAGCAATTCCCCAACATCCCGCGCCGAGTCTCCGGCTACAACCTCAACTATCTCCTCCCCGAAAACGGATTCCACGTTGCGAGAGCCCTGGTCGGCTCCGAAGGCACTTGCGTCACCGTTCTAGAGGCCACCTGTCGACTGGTCGAAAGCCCCCCGCAACGAGTGCTCGCAGTTGTTGCCTACCCCGACATCTATCAATGCGCCGATGCCGTTCCCGAGGTCCTGACGCACAAGCCTATCGGCCTCGAAGGCTTCGACGACCTCATGGTCCACTACGAGCGCGTGAAAGGCATGAATACCGAAGGCCTCTCGCTGCTCCCAGAAGGCGGTGGATGGCTCATGGTCGAATTCGGTGCCGATTCGATCCCCGGCGCAGAACTGCAAGCCCAGCGCATGATCGACGCGCTTCGCCGCGGTCCGACTCCTCCCAACATCAAGATTTATTCGGGCGCCAATGCCAAGCGCGTCTGGGAAGTCCGCGAGTCCAGTCTCGGTGCGACGTCGCACGTTCCGGGTGAACCGCTCTACTGGGAAGGTTGGGAAGACGCCGCTGTTTCGCCAGAAAAACTAGGCGGATATCTCCGCGACCTTCGAAAGATGATGGGCGCCTTCGGTTACAAGGGCTCGCTCTATGGACACTTCGGCCATGCCTGCGTCCATACACGCCTCAACTTCGATCTCGAATCGAAAGAGGGAATTTCGAAATTCCGCAAGTTCGTGGAAGAGGCCGCCGACCTGGTAGTGAGCTATGGCGGCTCTCTCTCCGGCGAACACGGCGACGGACAGGCCCGTGCCGAGCTCTGGCCCAGAATGTTCGGCCCCGAGTTGATGGAAGCTTTTCGCAAGTTCAAAACCGCATGGGATCCCGATGGCAAGATGAATCCCGGAAAACTGGTCGATCCTTACAAGCTCGACGAAAACCTCAGGCTCGGCGCCGACTACGCTCCGTGGGAACCGGAGACTCACTTCCAGTTCCCGCAAGACCACGGCAGCCTGAGTCACGCTGCGCTCCGCTGCGTGGGAGTCGGCAAGTGCCGTCGCGAAGAAGGCGGCGTGATGTGCCCCAGCTGGCGCGCAACTCACGATGAAGAACACTCCACCCGCGGCCGCGCCCACCTGCTCTGGGAGATGACGCAGAATCCCGACCGCACGGATGCCGTAATCCGCGAAGGCTGGCGCAGCGAGGAAGTAAAGAAATCGCTAGACCTGTGCCTGGCCTGCAAAGGCTGCAAAAGCGATTGCCCTGTAAACGTAGATGTCGCGACTTACAAAGCTGAATTCCTCTCGCACTACTACGAAGGCCGCCTCCGCCCGCTGAACGCCTACGCCTTCGGCAACATCGATTTCTGGGCAAGCATGGCATCGAAAGCTCCCGGCCTGGTCAATCTGACAACGCAACTCCCATTCCTGAGCGACATCGCCAAAAAAATCGGAGGAATTACTGCAAAGCGCCGCATTCCCCCGTTCGCCCCGCAGACGTTCAAACAATGGTTCAGCTTGTGTAGGACCGGGCGCCTTCGTCCACTCCGCGAGCGCCAGCGAGCGTGGTCGACAGCGTCAGTGGACCTCGACTCCTCGAATCCATGGCAAGAGATTCCCGAAGAGGTGGAATCCGAAGCCCCGGAGCAACCCTGGAAGAGCGGCGCTTCAGCTCCCGAGGTTCTCCTCTGGGCCGACACTTTCAACAACTACTTCCTTCCCCAAACCGCACGCGCCGCCGTCGAGGTCCTCGAAACGGCCGGATTCCGCGTCCTCGTGCCGCAAGCCAACCTCTGCTGCGGACGCCCCCTCTACGACTTCGGCATGCTGGACCGCGCCGAACGCCTTCTGCTCGAAATCCTCGACCAACTCGAGCCCGAAATCGAAGCCGGCATCCCCATAGTCGGGCTGGAGCCGTCCTGCGTAGCCGTCTTTCGCGACGAACTGACTAACCTCTTCCCGCACGACGCTCGCGCTACGGCCTTAAGCAAACAAACGTTCCTGCTGAGCGAATTCCTCGAACAAAAGCTAACCCCCGGCGCGTCCCTGCCTCAACTAAACCGCAAAGCCCTGCTCCACGGCCATTGCCACCACAAGTCGATTCTGAAGATGACGGCCGAGGAATCGCTCCTCCACCGCCTCGGCGTCGACTTCACGGCTCCTGCCCCCGGATGCTGCGGCATGGCCGGATCCTTCGGCTTCCACGCCGAGCACTACGAAATCTCCCAAACCATCGGAGAACTGGAACTCCTCCCCGCCGTCCGTCAAGCCCCTGACGACTGGCTGATCATCGCCGACGGGTTCAGCTGCCGTGAGCAAATCGCCCAGAACACGACCCGCCACGCCCTGCACTTAGCCGAAGTCCTACAACTGGCCCTCCACCCCAGCGCGTTAGACAAAGACGATCCATATCCCGAATCGCGGGCGGTCCGCGATCACGAGCGGGAAATCCGTGTCTCCATGACCCGCGCCGCAAAAACAGTAGGTGCCGTAGCCGCCGCCGGACTCGCCACCTGGTTCCTAACCCGCAAAAGCTGACGACACATCCCGCATAGCCCAACTTTCTCAGCGTTCTCGCAGATTTTCTCCGCGCCCTCTGCGGTCAAAAATCCCAGCCAGACGCCCCGAGCGCACTTCAGTTCCCTAAGTACCAGAAAAACTATTTATAATCAACAACTTACACCAGCCCTACCCCAAAGTGTGCCTTTCTGGGAGAATAATATAGAGTACGAATCCCAGTCCGTCTGCCACCGAGTCTCCGGAAAAAGCTGACAACGAGCATCTGAGAACTCCCATGGACCGCGAAGTCACCGCGCTAGTCTCCACCGACGTTGCCGCCGCCCTCACCACGCAGGTCGAGTCGTGCACGCAGTCCCCTACCTCCGCACCTCTTCGGGGTTCCGTGCTCGTCCTGATCCAGTTCGACGTCTGCGAAGAGATTCGGCTCGACGCCCTCCGCCAGATCGTCGGAGCCCGCACCGCCCAGGCCAGTTTCAAGAAAGCCCCAGCCTATGTCCGCTACCAGCGCCCTCCCGTCGAGGAGACGCTCGAACCCCTCATCCTCGATTCCGGCGAGCGCCTCACTGGAGAGATCCAGTATTACGACTACGGTGTAGTCAGTCTGATCTTCGAGCTCCCGTTTTCCGGCGACTGGCGGAAGCTGATCGAACTCTCCTCCCGCTGGACTTCAGACACCAACTTCGAGAATCTGGCCAGCCGGGTAGTCCGGCAAAAACTCGAGCGCGCCGCTCCCGCCCTGGTCAAGCCCTACAACGAGGAGGGCTGGCTGCAGGAGGACTACTTCATCTTCCACGTCCGCGAGATCGACGGGTCCCCAACCGCCGATACCCTCCTAGGCACCTACAGAGACCAGATCGCCCAGGTCGTCCGCGGAGAAACCTGCACCCTCTCCGAAGGCGAGCGCCAGGAAATTCTTCAGTCCCGCATCTCCTACTATCCAACCGATCTGGCCGTCATCGGATGGAACGCCGCCTTCATCTACGACACGGCTCCCGGCGCCGAAACCGCCATCCAGCTCCTGCAATACGCAAACTCCCAGCTCTTAGAGTTCCGCCACTATGACGAACTCCTCACCCACGAACTGGAAAGTGTCTACGACTTTCTCGAAAAAGGAGGTACCGGCCTCTGGTCCCGGTGGCGAACCGCCCGCGCCGCTTCGAAACTTCACACCGTCCTGCTCGACGTCAACGAACTCACGGAGCGCGCCGACAACGCCATCAAATTCCTTAGCGACATGTTCTCCGCGCGCCTCTACAAGCTCTGCGCCCAAAAAGTCGGAGTCCCCGACTACAAAGACTTGGTCAAGGAAAAACTCGACACAGCCGAAGATCTCTACCGTTTCATGATCGAGCAATTCAACCAGTCCCGAGCCTTTGTCCTCGAGCTGATGGTGGTAGTAATCCTGATCATCGAGCTGATCTACTTCTTCAAGGGACATCCTATTTAGACGCGAAGATAGACCATGTAGGGACAGCCGCCCCGGCTGTCCGGCAGCCCAGATGTATCGGGCCCGCAGCTTGCTGAATGTGCTCAGCACGGTCTTCGCCCGGTAGTCTGGTGTGTCGGAGATAGCCGTTTGGATCGACGGGAGATCCCCCTCCTGTGGTGGAAGCGCGGGTCTTCGGGATGACAGCTCATACTCAATAATCAGCGCCGCGCTACAACATGACAAAGATTTGACGATCCTATGACATTCTCCGGCCGCTTCAGGCCAACAATCCCTTCGGGAAAGAAGTAGGGCAGCGTCTTTGCCGGGCTGTTCTACAAAGGAGAACAAATGTTGCGCTTACGGAATTGGAAGCGTGCGGCCGGGACGGCCGCCCTCGCTTTGGCTTTTCTACTGCTTGCTGCCAGCAACGGGTTGGCGCAGCACTACCAGAGAACCGATCTCACCACCGACAATGCCACCGTCTCGCCGACTGCGCCGAACGTCGATCCCAACCTCGTAAATCCCTGGGGAATGTCGCGCTCGTCCGGTTCCCCCTGGTGGATTTCCGACAACGGCACGGGATTATCGACGCTTTATGACAGCACCGGAGTGCCCAAATCGCTTGTAGTTACGATTCCAGCGCCCGACGGACAACCGGGTGGAACACCTACCGGGACAGTCTTTAACTACACCGGCGCATTCGAAGTTGGTCCCGGGCAATCGGCGTTCTTCCTTTTCGCCACCGAAGACGGCACGATTTCCGGCTGGAATCCCGGCGCGAATCCGACGGCCGCGATCATAAAAGTGAATCGTGCCGGAAGCGCGATCTACAAAGGACTCGCGCTGGCCACCACGACGGGCGGACCGCGCCTTTACGCTAGCAATTTTCAGAGCGGTAAAGTCGAAGTCTTCAACGGGACATTTCAAAGTCTCACGGTTTCCGGCGGTTTCAACGATCCGAATCTACCGGCCAATTACGCTCCGTTCGGAATTCAGAATGTGGGTGGCAACATCGTAGTCACATTCGCACACCGTAAGCCGGGCTCCCACGACGAGGACCACGGCCCGGGACTTGGCTTCGTTGATGTGTTCGATTTGTCCGGACACCTCCTGCTGCGACTGCAGCATGCTTCCCTCAATGCTCCCTGGGGCATCGCTCTGGCTCCTGGCGATTTCGGTCCGTTCAGCCATCGCCTTCTGATCGGCAACTTTGGCGACGGTTTGATCCATGCGTTCAATGCGGTCAGCGGAAAACTGGAAGGCACACTCCTCGATTCGACCGGCGCTCCGCTGACAATCGGCGGGCTGTGGGCGTTGAGTTTTGGAGGCGATAACCTGACTAGTGGCTTAGCCACGGCGCTGTTCTTCACCGCTGGCGCGAACGATGAAGCCGACGGAATCTACGGCATGCTTACTCCAACCAGCACTGAACAACGAGGTAACTCTGAATAACCTTTAGCCCACATCTCCAGACCCGAGTACCCCATCTTAGTCTCGCCACATTTTGGCGAGATTAGGGTGGGGACTTTGACTTTTTGTCGTCATTCCTCAGAGCAGCTGAAGTCCTTTTTTCTACGCCGCAGACACGCGCCCGACATGGATCAGGTCGGCAATCTTCCTTAAATCATGCACAAACTCCCGCCGCTGTTGCTCGCGGGCCTCCCTGTCAGACGCGCGCAGGATTGAAGCTGGATGTGTCGTCGCCATGACGTAGGGTGCGAGATGGCTTTTCATGAGAATTCCCCGCTCGCGCGTGACCCGAAAATCCCTACCCAGCAACGCTTGCGCCGCGCTCGCTCCAAGGCAAACCAGCACTTCGGGCCTCACAACCTGCAACTCAGCATCGAGCCAGGGACGGCACGCTTCGATTTCCGACTGACGAGGCTTCTTGTGGATGCGGCGCTTGCCGCGCTGAGCTGCGACCCACTTGAAATGCTTAACGACATTGGTAACGAACACCTCCGAACGGTCGATTCCAACTTCGACCAATGTTTCGTCGAGCAATTTCCCCGCAGGCCCAACGAAGGGATGGCCAACCTTGTCTTCACTGTCGCCGGGCTGTTCGCCGACGAACATCACGCGCGCCGGAGCTGGCCCTTCCCCAAGCACTGTTTGCGTAGCATTTCTCCACAGATCACAAGCTTTGCAGTTGCGGGCAGCGATCTGCAGAGCCCTTAAAGTCGTAGACGCTGGAATAAGATCTGCAGCCGTTCTTGAATGTGCACTACTCGGTGCCTTGGTTACAGAACCGCGCGAGCGTTTTGTCCGCTGTGCCCTCATCGAACTACACCGAATCTTCCTTATTCTGAGCGTCGGTTTCTTCGCTGCGACGCTCACTGACCGGTTCCCCGCTTTCGAGTTCGTTGGTCGGATCTTGTGATTGCGGAGGCTGATACTCGATGCTCTCAGCCGACCGCTTGCGAGATCTTTCCGGATCGTTTGTCATCATGAGTTTTCCCTTATCCGTTCTTCCTGTAATTGGTTGTCACCGGGGATAGATCAGGTTGCAAAAATCCTCGGCACACCGCTGGAAAGGAGGCCAGGGCCGGATCCGGGACGATGCGCCTTCTGCAGTCGTGATTGTGGCGGAGGAGGACACGGTAGCTTCGCGACAGGAACGGACGAAAAGGTGTCGGTCCCTACACAAAGCTTTTGCTATTTCGGTCTTGTTCTTCCGTAACTTCGCCAGGGGTTCGCCGACTGCCATACTGTGGCAAAGCGTATGGAAGACGAATTCCAATCATCAGCACGATTAGTGGCGGTGCCAGAGATCAAGCCCACGGAGAGCCCGGCCACTCCGACGGCGCCCGTGGAGCGCCCATTCCGCGTGAAGCTCCGCGGATCAGTGCTGGTGCTGGTGCGTCTGCCCAACAAGCGGGCGGTGCGAGCGGCGATTCATCAGCTCTCGACGAGTGGTGGAGTGATTCATCTGGAGAAGCCCCTCGACGAAAAGTTGGAAGTGGAAATGATCTTTCACATCAGCAAGGCGACGATTCGCAGCAAGGCGCAGATGTTGTTTCCCATGTGGGCGACGCAAGGATGGATGCAACCCTTCCGCTTTATCGATCTTCCGCAAAATAGTCGCGAGATTCTCGACGCGAAACTGAAGACGTTCCTCGGCGAAACCGCGAAGGGCGCAGCCGCGGGAGCGTAGCCATCATCCTTCCGCAATTTGAGGTCCCCGCGGGACGCCTCGTTTTTCACCAGCTCTGAGGAAGACTCTGGTTACTCTCGTCACATTGGTCCGCGATGCGTCGGGTCTATGATCGAATCAAGGGGTGTGTGCCATGAAGCGGCTCAGCGTTCTGATTTCCCTCACGAACAACGACAATGACTATCAGCAGGAACAGGCTGCAGCGGCGGAGAAAGCGGCGCGTCGTCTGGGCGTCGAGGTCAAGATTATCCACGCCAGCAATGATCCCCTGGTGCAGAGCCAGCAATTACTGCAATACGTGCAGGACTCCTCAAAAGCAAAACCGGATGCAATCATGTTCGAACCGGCCGGCGGGACGGCGTTTCCCCAGGTGGCCAGAGCGGCGGCCGCGGCCGGCATTGGCTGGGTGGTGCTGAATTTTGATGTGGATTACATCCTGGACCTAAGGCGCCAATATAAGGTTCCAATGTGCACCATCACCTCCGATCACGAGGAGGTTGGCAAGATTCAGGGATTGCAATTTGCTGCGCTCCTGCCGAACGGCGGGTCGGTGCTATATATCGAAGGACCGAACAATAGTTCTGCGGCCAAACAACGCTCTGTCGGGATGAACAAGAGCAAGCCTGCGAACATTCAAGTGAAGACGCTCCGGGCAAACTGGACTGAGGAGAGTTCGTATAAGGCGGTGACTTCGTGGTTGCGCCTGCAGACTTCGCAGCATAGCCGTATCGATCTGGTCGGCGCGCAAGATGACAGCATGGCCATGGGAGCGCGCAAGGCATTCGGCGAGATTGCCGAGTCGGATCGCGCACGCTGGATGAAGATTCCTATAACCGGCTGCGACGGAATGCCAAAGACAGGCCAAGCCTGGGTTCGAAACGGAAGTCTGGCGGCAACGATCTACATTCGTCCTAACACGGACTTGGCGATTGAGATGCTGGTTGAGGCATTCAAGAGCGGAACGATGATGCCCGACCGCAAAGTAACGGAGCCAGAATCGATCCCCTCGTTGGCAGAGCTAGCGGCGACAAAGATGGCGAAATCGGCGAAGGTCTAGTCTGCGCCCATGGAGCGACAGCCGCCGCGGCTGTCCTGCGAGGGCGAAGCCCAGCAGCCCCGAGACCCGAAGCCAACGAGAGCTCTATCCTTCCATCGTCGACACATCCCCGGCGTCGACTCCCTGCTCCTTAGCTTTCAAAAACCGCCGAAGAATTTTCCCGGACCGCGTCTTCGGAAGCGACGCCACGAATTCCAGGCTCGACGGCGTCGCGATCGGTCCTAGCTCCCGGCGCACGTGTTCGATCAAAGTAGCGGCTAGTGCGTCGGACGGCAGATGATCGGTCCGCACCTGCACGAACGCTTTGATCGTCTCCCCCTTCATCGCATCGGGAACACCGATCGCTGCTGCTTCCGCTACCGCGGGATGCGACACCAGCGCGCTCTCGACTTCGGCAGTGCCGATACGGTGCCCGGCGACATTGAGCACGTCGTCGGATCGGCCGAGCACAGCGATGTATCCGTCTTTATCTTTCATGGCAACATCACCGGTCACATAGCAGCCGGGAAAATATTGCCAGTCGCGCTCGTAGCGCGCCGGATCGCGCCACACGGTACGCAGCATGCAGGGGAAGGGCCGCTTCAACACCAGACGTCCGCCAACATTCGGCGGGACGGGCTTGCCGTCTTCATCGACGACGTCGGCTTCGGCGCCTGGAACGGCCACACCAACTTTTCCCGGCCGCATTGCCAAACTAGGCGGAGTCCCAAGCGCCGGGCATCCGAGTTCGGTTTGCCACCAGTTGTCGATCACGTATCCCCACTTGCCGTCGCCTGCGAGATGCGTTTGCGCCCAGCGCCAGGCTTCAGGATTCAACGGCTCGCCCGCGCAGGCAATCACGCGCAGCGTCGTCAGATCGTGCACAGCGGGATAGGCCTCGCCATATCGCATGAACATGCGCAGTGCAGTCGGCGCTGTGAACATCTTCGTGACCCCGTAACGCTCCACGATTTCCCACGCCACTCCAGGATTCGGATAGTCGATGGCGCCCTCACGGAACAGCGTCGTAACGCCGGCGCACAACGGAGCGTAGACAATGTAGGAGTGGCCGACGATCCATCCAATGTCGGAGGTGCACCAGAAAATGTCGCTGTCACCAACGTCGAAGAAGTTCTCCAGATGATAGGTGGTGCCGACCATGTATCCGCCGTGCACGTGCACCACGCCTTTCGGTTTGCCGGTCGAACCTGAGGTGTAAAGCAGGAAGAGCGGGTCTTCGGAATCCATCTCTTCCGCGGTACACTCCGAGGGAAACTTGAGCAGATCATTGAAATCGATTTCGCGGGGCGCATTGATTTCACCTGCAGAGCGTGAATAGACGATCACTTTTTCGACGAAGTCGATCGCTTCGAGGGCTTCATCGACAATAGCCTTCAGAGCAACCGTCTTGCCTCGACGGTAGCCGACATCTCCTGCAATCACGATCTTGGCTTGCGCGTCGGTAATCCGGTCGCGCAGCGCCGTGTGCCCGAGTCCGGCGTAGACGACTGAGTGAATCGCTCCAATGCGGGCGCAAGCGAGCATTGCGATCGCGCCTTCGATCGTCAGCGGCATGTAGATGATGACGCGGTCGCCTTTCACCACGCCGAGAGATTTCAGGCCATTCGCGAAGCGGCAAACCTGGCGGTGCAGTTGCCCGTAGGTGACGATCCGTTCGCTGCCGTCTTCGCCCAGCCATATGAACGCGGCGCGATTGCGACGTTCAGACTTGGCGTGGCGATCGAGCGCGTTGATCGTGATGTTTGTCTTCGCGCCAAGGAACCACTTGTGATGAACGCCGTCCCACTCGAGCACTGTGCTCCACCGCCGCGACCATTCGAACTTCTCGGCGTATCCCGACCAGAATCCTTCAGAATCTCTTTTTGCATACTCGCAGGCTCTGTTCCAATTTTTCTGCAAAACGTTGCCGGCAACAATCGCAGGGGCGGCATACTCGTGATCCAGGTTGAGCAGGTTGGAAATGTTCTCTGGTTTGGAGATGGGAAGCGCGCTCATCGAAACCTCCGGCCATGCGATCGCGTGCGTGAAAGACGACGGCGATTCTGCGGCGACGTGGCTTTGTCGGCAGTGATTAGGATCACACCGAATAGTGCTCGTGAGCAAATCCCAAAACGGGAATGTCGTTTCGCTGGCGAAATCGGAAATCGCTTCTGAGGCCGATAGTTCATGCGAGAAAGCCAGTAAGCATCGAGTGCCGAATCGATCTTGTAACTACGGCACCTTTGCGATCGAACGCTCGTTCGAATATGCCATTTGCCGTGTAAATGTGATGAAAATCACCACAACCCGTGAGTAAGGACACATCTTGGCAACGTGATTCCATCCTACCGTGACATCCCATTGCACCCAAAATACGGCGAGTTCGAACAGCCCCCAATCCGGGACACATGGCGGCGCGACAGCTCGAAAGCACCACCCGCGGACCCGGCGGTCGGGAGAGATGGTCAGGAGGAGATATTCACCATGAAGTGGAATCCTTGGATGGGCAGCCTGCTACTTGGAATCGGAACGGTTGCGCCAGCACTGGCTGGAGCCAAAGACGCGAATGACGCGAAAGTGACTCCGGAAAGCGCGGTGAACGCAGCCGCTCAGCCAGCGTCTGGAGCGACGCCCAACGTCGCTGTGACTGCAGGCAAGGCGAATGTAACGGCTTTGCTGGGAGTGCTGGTCATGAAGGGAGTCCTGGCGCCCGCAGAGGCGAACGCCATCCGCGATGCCGCTCCCGACGCTGAGTTCCAGATGCTCGTAGAGGCGCTCGCGCGCAAAGGAGTAGTCAGCGCCGAGGAGCTGTCGCTGGTGGCGGAGCCCGGCGCGAAGCCAGTGGAACCCGCACAAGCGCAAGCGCCCGCCACTCCAGTGAAGCCCCCCGCCCCCAAGGTGATTCCTGCGGTCGCCCCCTTGCGAGTCCTGCAGTTGGAACCATCGAAACCGGAAGGCATGGTGCCCGACCTAAGGCTCGGCAGCGGCGCGCGGCTAAAAGTCTACGGCATGGTGAAGACCAGCGTAATCTATGACACTTCGTCGCCGTACGGAGCCGACATGCCGTTGCCAGGCTTCCTCACGGCCTCAGGCACGACTTTCGATCCTGGTCCCACGCGCAGCCCCGAGTTCCACGCCAAGGCTCGCTTCGCGCGCATGGGAACGAACTTTGAATGGCCGGATGTCGCGGGTAGCAACAATGCCATCACCGGCAAGCTGGAGTTCGATTTCGAAGGAAACTTCTCCCGCGCCCTGAACCGGAACATCTCTACGATCCGGTCCAGCATGGCTTCGATCCGGCTGGCGTATGGCCGCATCGATCATCGATTCAACGACAACACCAGCATGTTCGCGCTGTTCGGGCAGGACTGGACGCCCTTTGGATCGTCCACTCTGCCGAACTTATTTGAGACAACCGGCCTTGGGTTGGGATTCGGTACGCTCTATGAGCGCGCCCCACAATTCCGTTTTGGGGTCGGGCACAAGATTGGCGGCTCGCGCAATGTTTTCTTCCAGCCAGAATTTGCCGTCGTCATGCCTGCCTACGGAAACGATCCATCGAACGTGGCCGACCAACTCGGGTACGGCGAGAAGCAGGGCGCGGACTCGGGTCGTCCCGAGGTGCAGGCGCGTCTGGTGCTGCAGTGGCAACTCGACAGGGCCGCTGGCGTAGCGCCAGCGCAGCTGATCTTCAGCGGCGTGCAGGGCAATCGCAAGGCGATGGTACGGGCATCCGACGTTCCGCTATGCAGCAATGCGGACGTGTTAGTTTGTCCGGACCCGAAGGTTTTCCAGAAGGCCTTTCCTCAAGGCGCCCAGACAACTTCGAACCGCGCCGGCTGGACGGGAGAGATTCAGCTCCCCACGCGTTACGTCACTGTGCTCGGCAAGTTCTGGAACGGATCCGACCTTCGCTGGTACTTTGTCGGCGCTTTGGACTCGAACTACAACAATACCGCTGGAATCAGAAAAGTCTGCGGGACCGATGCGGATCCTACTTTCTGCGGTGGTGCTTCCAACGATGGCGCGTCGACCCTGCAATTCGGGCTGAACGGCGCCGGCACCCCGGTGTTCGCCCCGCAGCGGCCGGTCCGCGCCATTGGCGGATTCCTCGACGTAGCCTTTCCGCTCAGCCGCATCTTTGGCGCGGATCCCAGCAGCCGAAATGCCGGCTGGCAAATCAACTTCCACTACGCTTTTGATCAAGCCAAGACCAGTGACGTGCTGCACCTCGGCAACCAGCGATCGAAAAACGATCTCGCAGCCGCGACGCTTTGCTGGAAGATGAACAACCTGGTCTCGTTCATGTTGGAAGAGTCCATGTATCGGACCAGGATTGCAAATCCCAGCCTCTCGCAGTCGGCGACCTTCCCGAAATATGAAGGCTATCCGGCCCGGCAGTGGCACGACATTCGCTCTGAGTTCGGCCCGGTTTTCACTTTTTAGCATCAGCCGGAATGCGGCGCTGGGCTGCATTTTGGCTCACTCTTGCCCAGCAGAAACTTGACAGCAGGGAGTAAGCTGTCCGTCAACCGCGGTTACAGGCTTTCCGTCGTCGTACAGTGCAAAGTTTGCAGCTCACCCGTGAAGGAGATTCTTATGGCGAACACCGCTCACAATTTAGAGGTCGTGAAGCCGGGCCAGGAACCCGCGCAGCCTCAATCGGTCTGGGACCGCATCGCAGCCAGCCAAGAATTTAAAGATTTGATGGCGACCAAAAAGACGTTCATCGTGCCGGCCTTCATCTTCTTCCTGGTCTACTATTTCGCGCTGCCCGTGCTCGTGGGCTACGCGCCGAAGTTCATGGCGACGAAGGTCGGGCAGGTGAATCTGGCCTACCTGTTCGCCCTCTCGCAGTTCTTTGTTGCGTGGATCATCGCGGGATTGTATGTGAAGGCTGCTGATAACTTCGACCGGCTCGCCAAGGACATTTTGGATAAGACCGACAAGGGGGACAAGTAAGTCATGAATATCTCATTAATCATGTTCCTGGTCTTCATCGCGATCACTCTGGGAATCACTTACTGGGCATCGCGGCGGTCGGCGGGATCATCCGCATACTTTGCGGCAAGCCGGCAGATTACCGGATGGCAGAACGGCATTGCTGTCGCCGGCGACTATATGAGCGCCGCGTCGTTTCTTGGCATTGCGGGCATCATTGCGTTTCAGGGTTATGACGGATTTCTTTTTTCTGTGGGATGGTTGGTCGCCTATCTGACTGTGCTGCTGGTAATCGCCGAACCCCTCCGCAATGCCGGCAAATACACCATGGCCGATGTGCTTGCGTATCGTCTGAAGCCGCGGCCGGTGCGGGCGATGGCGTCACTCAGCACGCTGACCGTGAGCACCTTCTACATGATCGCGCAGATGGTGGGCGCGGGCACGCTGGTGAAGTTGCTGCTCGGCGGATATGTAACTTATAACCAGGCCGTGATCGGTGTCGGCGTTCTGATGATCGTCTACGTCGTGTTCGGCGGGATGCTGGCGACGACCTGGGTACAGATCATCAAGGCGATCTTGTTGATGGCCGGAACGATCATGCTCAGCATTCTGGTGATGGCCCACTTCCACTTCAGCTTTGGACAGTTCTTCGGTGCCATCGGGCACGTGACGTATCACGATGCCAAGGGCGCGGTCGTGGTGCAGGACTTTCTGCAGCCGGGTCTGCGTTACAAGCCTCCGTACGGACCACTGGATCTCATCTCGCTGGGCATGGCGTTGATCTTCGGCACTGCGGGCTTGCCGCATATTTTGGTGCGGTTCTATACGGTGCCCGACGCCAAGACGGCGCGGCACAGCGTGGTGTGGGCGATGGTGCTCATCGGTAGTTTCTACATCATGACCACGTTCCTCGGATTCGGCGCGGCGACCATCGTCGGCCCGGATTACATCAAGGGACACGGTGGAACAAACATGAGCGCACCGCTATTGGCACAGTCGCTCGCGGGGGATGTTTTCTTCGCCTTCATCTCATCGATTGCCTTTGCGACAATCCTGGCCGTGGTTGCTGGATTGACGATCAGCGCGACCACTTCGTTCTCGCACGATTTCTGGACCAACGTCATCCACAACGGAGTCGAGCGGAAGGCGGGCGAGGAAGTACTGGTTGCGCGGATCTCGGCGTTTGTGGTGGGCGGAGTGTCCATCGCATTATCGATCAAGCTGCAAACCGCGAACGTCGCATTTCTGGTGGCGCTCGCGTTTGCGGTGGCTGCGTCAGCAAATCTGCCGGTGATTGTGCTGTCCATCTTCTGGCGGCGCTTTAACACGGCGGGCGCAGTCGCAGGACTGACCGTCGGTCTGCTGGTGTCGATTGGGCTGATTCTGGTGAGCCCTAGCCTGATGGGAATTGACCCGCCGGCCGTCACTGGAGCGGCGCGCCATCTGATCCAGGCGAAAGCCTGGTTCCCGCTGGAGAATCCCGGCATCTTGAGTATTCCTTTGGGATTTCTCGGAGCTATCATCGGCACCCTCATCAGTTCGGAGCCGACCTCAGAGGAGAAATTCAACGAGTTGCTGGTGCGCTCGAATACCGGCCTGGGCGCGGAGAAAGCAACGGCTCACTAAACCAATAGCCAGGGGCGAGGAGGCAGGGATCGGTCGAATCAGCCTTCGTTCGTCAGAGCTCCGCTCCTAGCCTGTTTTCCTAGCCCCTGCTCCCTGACCTCTGCTCTTGATATGCTAGAGCCAGCCTCGCGGGCCCATAGCTCAACGGTTAGAGCAGCAGACTCATAATCTGTTGGTTCCAGGTTCAAATCCTGGTGGGCCCACCAAAACCCCAATAAAATCGACAAATTCTCACTGCACACTCCCCTTTGGGTAACAACTGGGTAACAACTGGCTGCCCACGACCTGACCCAGGGCTTGCTCGAAATCTTTGAGGCTGCTGCGGTCGTACACGTCCATTGCCAAGTTCACCTTCTTGTGACCGAGCAAATCGGAAACTACTTTCGGGTGCGTGCCCTTGCGCCGAAGCTCAGTTGTCAGGCTGTGTCGGAAATCGTGCCATCCACACAACTCGATCCCAAGTTCCTTCGCAGCAGGTTTGAGGAAACGGCGACGGGCGTTTGATGGGTTGATAGGTGTTTTATTGCGAGACTGAAACACCCATTCTTTACCTTCGCCCAGTTTCCTGAGCCGAGCAAGCAATTCCACGTCCATGATCGGAATGCTTCGCTGCTCGTTCGGTTGCAGGTCGTAAACCTTCCCTTCATAGACGACGCGACGAATCGTCAGAACATGACCCTCCAAATCAGTTTCCTTGACACCGATCGCTTCTTCGATTCGCACTGGGATGCGAGTCAGAAGAAGCACCAGTGTGGAGTAGGGCTCCGAAAGACGCGCGGAGATGCTGAGCCTCTGTTGCTCGGTCATCTCGGCCCGCTTCACGGACCGGCTTTCGTTGGTGATTCGGGGCGTCTTGATCTTCACGCAAGGGTAGGTGCTGATCCAACCATTCAGGTGGGCAAAACTCAGCGTCATCAGTAGCACCAAGCGCATTGAGCGAATAGAACTCTTGCTGTACTGTGAAGCTTTGCCGTTCACAAATAGTTGGATATCGTAGCGGGTAATTGACTGAATGGTGCGATCTTTCCAGAATGGCAACAGCCATGTCCTTAGCACCATTGCATAGCGGTCGAAGGTCGGTGTTGTTAGCGTAGGCCCCTCAGAGGCCTGCCAAAGTTTTGCAAGTTCTCCGAACGTCATCTTGTCCGGCACAGGCGACCCGCCCTCGGCTTCAGCAATTAAGGCTGTTAGCTTCTTGCGAGCTTGACTGTCGGTAGGTAGTTCCTTCCGACTGCCGAGTCGCGCCTTCTTCTGCTTGCGTTCAATGCCGTTTGCTGTTCGTACATCTACTCGGTAAGTCCCGTAAGCTACTCTTCCTTCCGTTGTGTCTTTCCAAACGATGCTGCCTTGCTGGTATCGTCGGGGTACTGGCATTGCAGTATTCCTTCCCGATTCCAGCGGCTTCCGGTCAGCTACTCTACTCCTCAATTCGTCAGGATCAAAGCGGATCAGCCGACCGTGGCGGCTGTGGGGCAATTCGGAGAGGTGCCGGCGAACCCAGGATTCGGACACATCTAGGTACGTGGCGGCTTGTTTAATATCCCAGAGCGGCGTACCTGCCAGTGTTGCGCTGCCGGAATCTGGCAGCCATGATTTTCGATGCCGCAAGGAGACACTCCTCGGCCTGCACCAGATTTTCTGGCGTCAAGCCGAGGGGAACAGGGCAGCAAACACCGCCTCAGAATTTGAATTGTTAGCAATCGCTCACCCAAATCATTTAGGACTCGGGCAAGTCGGCTCACATCAGATTAATACTGCCTTATTGCGAATTTTTGGGAGCTGCGTGGATTGAGCCTCGTAGCAGTGCAATGGCAAGTGGGGTGACAGGCTTTATTCCCGCGGCCGCAACTGCGACGGGCCATTGTATTCTGTCGGTGTGCAAGATCTATCGCCCAGCAGCGCGGGCACGAAAGAGTCTCTCTTATGGTGGAGGCATCCGTACTACCGCGCGAAGTGGAAGCCATGGCACGCTAGCTGGCGAAAGCTCAAGGACAGGATACCGGCCAATCAGAATGCGAGCCCGGCGGACGTCATAAACAGGCTCAAGCAAGCGCACTGTGACCCCGACGTGGCCGTGCGACTCGCTTTCTTGGAAGCATGCCACAAGCCCGGCACCCCATCCGAGCTTGCGAAGAACAATAAAAGGCAGCAGAAGGTTCAGCGGAAGCTCGGTCAAGCCCGAGATGACCTCTGGAAAGCCATGCTCGCCCTAGCAAAGTTGACAGGATCGATATCCCAAAACGGCGATGCGAAAAAGGTGCGCGTCGACCGTAAAACGGTTGAGTATCGCAGCCACGTCTTGGAGGCCGCCGCTGAGCTGGAAAAGGCACTGTCGGAAATGCAACTCATTTTCGTCACTCCGGCGGACATCCAACTATTGAGAGAGACGTCCGAAACCATTGCGGCCGACAACCTCGACGTGTTGAAGAAACTGGTTGACATGTGCAATCACGCGCTTGAGGCGCTGTTGTGGTCCCGCGCGGTAGAACCTGATCCTGGCCACGAACTGTACAGCCTGGTCTCATACGTCAAGGCGTGCAGCGGCGCACCCGACTTCCCCCTCGTATCCGATCTTCTGGATGCTGTGTACAGGGCCCATGAACGATGGCCGCCGACGCGGGGTGCGATCGAAAAGCAGGCGGAACGATTCTCCAAAGTGCATTCGTTTCAGGCCGAAGGAATCGAGCGATCCACGCTGGAGCGGATTAAGTCCGGCGCGCTGAGGCAGGAACTTCTGACCTGCTATCCCGAGTAGTCACTGGCGCAACGCGCAGCGACCCCATCCCAGCATGGCCTAGTTCCCCCCACCGCCCATGAGCACATGCCCAACCTAAATGTCGCTTGGCTGAATCTTGTTTTTTCCTGTCGGTCCAACACCTCCAGTGCGGTGGGAAGCTCGAAGTGGAGGAAGTACCGATGCAGACCAAAACCAAAGAGGCTGCGACCACGCAGAACGGCGAGTCCGTCCAGACCGACGCCGCGCCTGCCCAGCCGCAGCCGCGTACAACGCAAGATCGTAGCACGGTCGGGGAAGATCCCGCCCTGAGCATTCTTGCTCAGCACCGCGCGACCAGCGGTTCCACTTTCGGCGGCCGTGGTGAGAACCTTCTGGGCAAAGACGCATTCTCAGTCTCGATTTTTCCCGACATCACCAAGGTGGTCGAGGGAGCCCTCGGCTTGGACCATATCGTGGAATTCTTACAGAAGAACGCTGCGCTCCTGTCTCAGGCTCATGTCGCCGTGGGAACCTGGGAGAAGGATGGGCATATCGACCTTGACGTTGTCGTGCTGACCAACGACCTAGTCCTCGCCCGACGGCTCGGCAAGCAATACAACCAAAAGTGCATCTTCGACTTGCTGAAGGCGCGCGAGATTCCAACCGGAGGCACAGGCGAGGCTCCGAACGACTTACCACCGGCGCCGGAACGTCTGGTCGAAGTCAGCGACGCGCCCCGGGTCCACCTTGTCGGCCGCACCAAGATCTTCAATGAACTGACAGAGAAAAAGTTCGCCTCAGAATCTGCGGTCCCATTGTTACCGCGGACTTACTGGATGGTACAGAACCGAGAGAGAAAGATGATGCAGTCTTCTGCCTGGATCAACGGAGGGCGCTACTACCAGGTTGACCGAGATCCAGAGGGCATCTTCGCGAAATGGGGAGAAGGGGCAGGGTTGGTCAAAGCAGAGTTCCAGCTGAAAGACGCGGGCTATTCCGGATACCGGGACTCCGACTTCGTCGTCTCATTCGATGCTGTCCAGGCGCAGGTGGACAGTGCACTAGATGAAGGCGAACAACAAAGAGCTACGCAGTCGATTAGAGAGGCCTGAGATTCCAGCTGCCAGGGCTTCATGCGCCCTGAAAGTCCACGGGACCGCGCCAAAGGAGAAGAAGGAAGATGAGTGAGTTCGACGAAATCCGTAATCGTATCGAGCGGGAGGCCGAGAAAAAGTATCTGGGCTACCGCGGCCCGCGATGGGGCGCATGGACGCCAGGTAAGCCTAGCCTCCTGGACAACCCGCGGTGCACTTGCAACGGCACCTTTGACCATGTAACTCGCGAATGGCATCACCATGTCGGCTGTCCCTCGCACGGCGATGCCAGGGGAGCTATTAAAGCGACGAAGGTTGAGCGCACGGGGGGAAGGTGCGACGGCTACGGGGAGCCGTGCTACGAAACGGCGACCGTCTGCGTTCTCGACGGCGGCACCCCGTGGTGGTTCTGCGAGCGCCACTGGGCGGCGTGCTTGGCAGAGCGTGAGGAGGGAGAGAACGATGAGGATTGAGCTCACCAAGGAACAGTTGTGTGCCGTGACCGACGTCGTGAATGCCGAGTACGAAAGCGCGTGCTCACCTCCGAACATGGTTTGCAAAGTTTGCCAATTCGCAGGGTTCCAACGGCATAGATTCGTGTGTTGCGCTGCACGCTACGCGGATTGCAAAAAAGAGGATCGCCGCCGAGCGCAGCGCATGGCGTGCAGCGGAAGCCGCAATGAAGGAAGCCGCGAAAGCCGCACGGAAAATGGCCACGCAGTTTGCAAAAGAAGCGAAGAAGTCGATCAAGCATCTTGAGGCCCGTCGCCAGATGCAACTCTTCGTCGGCAATCAGGAAGAAGCAGATCGCTGCGCCGAGGCGATCCAGGCACTCACCACAGATTTGCAGGGCCGTAAGTAATCGGCCCTGACAACAAGGAGAAACCCCATGTTACACGCAACGCCGAAGTTCAACGCAGTACCTAACCTGGTCGAAGGCTTCACTGTTGACCGCAGTGAGCTCGAGACCCTTGCGATCCAGTATTTTACGGATCAAATCACCTATCACTACGAGCAGTGGGCGCACGACTACGAGTTTGCCGTGACCACCTGCGAGTACGCCGACTACGCACGAGCGACGGCCCGTCTGGAAGCAATCGCCGCTGTGCTTGGGGACGACTCGATGAACAGGCTGTCCAACAAAGCTGACGAAACTTTCAAGCGTGAAGTCGGCGAACAGAACTGGGCCGATTTCAACGCCCCACGCAAGTAGCACGACAGTCCGAAACATCCGAGGCACACCCGGATGTATGGCCGTTAAGCGGTCACTGAAGAGGACAAAATAGAATGAGCAATCCCATCCCCCTATCGCAAGCGCAGCAGCTTCAACTCAAACTACGCCGACTCAGAGAAGAAGTATCCGCCATCCAAGATTTCTGGCGCACGCTGTTCCCCGAGTTTGATCCGTTGGAACCACGCCAGTGTCATGTCTGGATCAACGCCTACGACTTCAATCACATTTGCTCGGCTCTGGAAATCGCCCAGGCTCGTGCCAGTCAGCGCATGGACCAATGGCAACTGTTCGAGCTTGAGGGCGGCGACCCGAACACTAAGCCGCCGATGACCCGGTCGGATGTGATCAAGTATGCGTCCGGCACGATGAAGAATAAGAAGAACGAGGCGGCTCAATGAAGGACCGCCTCAAACTTCTGGACTGCAACCGCAAGGCCATCCTGTCGCTGCCTCCTGCTGCGCTGCAACTCTGGCTTTGCTACTACATGAATGAGGACGACGAGCAGGAAAGCTATATGGCTCTCGCCGAAATCGAAACCCAGATGGCCATGGGCCGTCGCTCGATCATCAAGTGGACGAAGTGGCTGGTGCGCCATGGATGGCTCCGTGTGGTCCCTGAAAAGTCCGCCGCCGACAAATGGGAAGCCCGTGGCGTGGAGCCTACCCCAGGTGCTTACCAAGTCAGGGTCTACCGGGTGGACGATCCAGTAAAGGCGAAATTTACGGGAAATTTCACTGGTGCAGAAGTTTTACCGGTGCAACCTGCACCCAAGGTTTCTGATTCTGGTTCTGGTTCTATCTCTTGCTCCACTCTGTCTCTGTCTACAACTACAACTAAGGGATCGCCTGCCCCTGTCGGGAAGAAAGATGAAATCAAAATCAAGACCAACCCCGTTGGCGGTGATGAAGCGAAAGACAAATCAAAAGCAAAACCAGCCACGGTGAAGCTGAAGGACGGCACCATGGCTCCGGTGCCTGAAGGATTCTGGGAGTGGTCTTCCGCCGACCGGGCGTTCTTCATTTACGGTCAGCCCACCACCAAGGAGCAGCAGGCGGAACTGGACGACATCCTGTTTGCCGGAGCGGACTGGGATGCCTTCACGGCGAAGCTCAATGAGACTCCGTCGCCGGAGGAAGCAGCCCGGAAGAAAGCCGAAATGATCGAGCGCAGCCGGAAACGGCTTGAGCCGTCGCCGCTGTTGCGGCTCATGGAGGAAGGACAATGAGGAAAAATTCGGCCAGGGAGATCCGCGAGCGTGTGAGCATGGCCGTCGCCCAGGCGGTCAAGCTCGAAGTCCCCGTGTATCAGACCAACGCTCCGGTGGTCCGGAAGATCGCATGTCAGCTTTTGGGGATCGCCCTGCGCTCAGAACACAGCAACTCGCAGTATTAAACCGGAGAGGTGAGCAATGAAAGAGACCGAGATTTTCCAGTGTGACGTATGCGGCGAGCCGATCCAAGTCGGCCAGGAGATTCAGTCCGAGGTGGACGGCGACATCCTGCTGCACCATGCTGATTGCGAGCTTCAAAACTGCACCGATTGCGGCGAACTGATCGCACCGGGCGAGGAATGCTACCACGATTATGGGGCCGGGGAAGTCGACGTGTTGTGCCCCAGCTGCGACGAGTTTGAAGATGAATGCTGCCCGCAGATCGGCCCCGGAGAGGACGAATGACACAGCAGTTAAGAATCTACAAGTCAGGCGGGGGCTTGCACTAGCCAGCGAGCACGCCAGAAATCCAGTAACTAGATAGAGGAGAAAAACACAAACATGACCACCTTATATACAGAAAACATCGAATGCCCTGTGTGCCGTGGAAACACGGCCCAAACCGACCTGGACATCCACACCAACGAACGGGACTTCAACTGCGTGCGCTGCGGCTTCTACAGCGTGACGGAGAGAGTCGAACGCGCCGGCAAGGAGTTCTGGAAGGTCACCAAGGAGATGCCGGTGTCGAAAGACGGCAGGGTCGCATGGCCAGAGTTAGTGCCCAACTACCCCGTGAACAAGTGGAACCGGAAAGACTACGGTGTCATGCCCAGCTACGAGGCGGTCACGGAAGTCTTCGGAGTTGAGGAAGCGAAAGATGACGGCGAGACTTCTGTCCAGATCGGCCATGAAGCCGGCACGGAGGTGTAGTTATGAGCAACACCGTGACGACCTACATCCTGGTGCATGACGGCGGCAAGCTGACCGTGGAGGACGTCAACCTCGCGATCTACGGGGAACATCCGCTCCCCAACGTCCGGGGCGAGAACTTCAGCATGACGTCCTATGACCCCAAACAGGAACCAAATTATTACAGCGCCACGCAGGCGGAAGGCAGCGAATGGATCAAAGTCCGCACAAAGTGGTCTGCTCCGGTGGGAGCCATCTCACAGCTCGCCTACCAGAAAGGCATCAACTTGACCATGGAGTTCGAATCGCTGGATAACTCCGAGGTAGGCAGCATGCAGTTCTTCTACAACAGGATTACGCTGGAAGGCGGCGTGTCGCTCGTCGATGATCACCGGCCTGGAGCGGTGCCGGAAGAGATGCTGGATCGGGCAAAAAAATTCCTGCGCCAGGAGGACGAAGAAGTGAAGGCAATCTTCGGCGTGGAGGAGGCTGAATGAACTACCTAAAGGAAGCCCGCGAGATCGCCGCAGGGTTCGCCGCCAAGTCGGATTACGCGCCGGGATCTGCGGAGGAGTTTAGCGACAGGATTTTCAATGAGCTTGTGTCGAGGCACCCCAAGGCTAACCGCGACACGCTTTCGGAGGCGGCCTACCTGGCGGTCTAGACAAAGGAGAATAGCAGTGAGCGAACGCGAATACAAAGAGATGATCGTGCCGTGCAAGGTTTGCGCCAAGGAGTTCAGGCTGCACATGCCGATGCACATCTACGAAATGATGGTGGCCGCCGCTGAGGAAGACGGTGAGAAGCTGGAGTTCACGGGCACTTGCCCGTCGTGTCGCCAGTGCGATCCGTTTCTGCGGATGCTAGACGAGGCAGACATCCCGACCATAGGCCGAGATTTCACGAAGGATCTGTGAGCAACGCGCTAACCAGCCATATCCTAGTTCATGACGGAGGTCAGCTGACCGTCGGGGACGTCAACCTGGCGGACGGCACCCGAGCGTCGGAGTCTTCGAGTGCAGGAGGACATGATCTCGAGAAATCCGCCTGCCTCATTCCAGACTGTGGACGTGTGGGTACTCATTACGCACCTGGCGGATCGTTGGATCAAAGTCTATGTTGCCAGCATTTCGAAGAATTCTACGAGCACATCGTCGATCCGGTTAGAAATCCGGTCTTTCCTCGATCGTCACGATAGTGAGAGGAAAGTATCAATCTGAACGCCATGATTCATTTCATTACGCGAAATTAGATGCGTAACTAGCCCTTAATCAGCAGCTTACGGTTGGCCAAAAGTGAAAGCTCGCCTGTATACTCCATGTACAGACTCCTCCTAAAATTCTGCTGGATGCTCTCCCTCGGTTTTGCCGTTTCTAAGTGAAGACCCGTGCCCGATGCGGCTCGGAGCTCCGCCACTCCGCGTTCTGACGGCAACACCGACGCTGGTGGTGCCGGACTTTTGGGATGAGAGGTCCAACGAGTTCCGCCAAATTGTTTCGAGGAGACCAAATCATGCAGATCCTTCGCGACAGGAACGGAAAATTACAGGGAGTGATTCGAGAGATCGCTGGGCAAGAGCAGCGTTTGTATGACGGCACCGGTAATGCCATCGCCACCTATAGACCCAACAGCTACACCTACGACCGAAACGGTGTCCGCATCGGAAGCGGAAACAGACTCGCAGGCATGGTCGGCGAAGACGAAGAATAAAAGGGGGGTCGGCAGGACAAGAGCGGGAGGGCGCATGCAGGTGCTGTCTGAAGTTCGGGGTGAGTCGCCGCTGAGGATCAAACCCGAGGCGATTCGCTATCTTTCGTCGCTCTCGCATTTCCACGCTGCATCCGACGAGAGTTTGATTCGGCTTGCGCGCCGACGAACTCGACTCAACGTACCTGACCGCTGGGTCGCCATCGCGTTGATCCTGGGGAATAACATCCCGATTCCCGCCGGTGGCCAAGGGCGGCCGCGGTGGCAAATAGGGCACGCTACCGACACTGCGACTCTGACGGCACTGAGGTTGATCGAGGGAGGTCGTGGCCAAGGATAGCTGCCTTCCGCAGTCTTCGAAACGGCTTTTGCTCAAAAGGGCGGGTGATTGCCCCTCACCCAACTCCTCCCCTAAACAATTGATTTTGCTGTGATCCGCCGGCCGGCTGGACTGAACCCCTAGTTTGAGACAAACGGAAATGGCACACTTTGCAGGGAAAGGAACTGCAAGTGGCGAGGAGACGAAAGGGACGGTATCCGAACGAGTTCCGTCGAATGGCGGTCGAGCGACTGAAGCGTTGCGAGAACATCGTCGCGTTGTCGGAAGAACTTGGG
>DATEHP010000340.1:0-5819 GCA_035279505.1 Candidatus Sulfotelmatobacter sp.
GCGCCCTTGCGAGACATCTTTGGGGAGAAGCGCGACGACAGGAATGAAGAAAATGGGAATTCTAGGTGAGGAGAGTAAGATCGCGATCTAGATGAAGCTGCATATCGCTACCAGCAGATTGCTCGTGGGTCACAGCTCATCGCCCAAAAACAAAGAGAGTTCCGAGGTGGTGTAGGATCCATTCGTCTCGGCCAGTAGCTCGCTTATAACCCTCGCCGACCTGCTTTCGCTGCTTCCCTTGCGGGGCTGCTGCGCGCGATCTTAGCTCGGGCTCCGGGCTCACCGCCAACCGGATAAATCTACCCTACGCCTCGGAACTCTATCCTGCCTTCAACATTTCTTCCCAGTTCTCCTCGACCAGCGCTTTGCTATAGACCCTTACCCGCCCTCCACCTCTGCCTTTCGGCCTAAGTAGTGACTCGGCTCGAGCCCCGGACGCCGCACCAACCGGAAAAACTTAAGAAGCTGTCAAAGAACGATCCTGTTGTACTCCTTCTATTTTTTCAGTCAATCAAAAATACGCCTTTGTAAGTACACGCATTTTCAATCGACTGCACGCCGTTCACAGCCCGGTGACCGGATTTGGTGCAACCCGCACACACGTCCTTTGCGAAAAACCGTACCCAGCGCAGCTTTCCGCAGAATTGCCGCGCAGAATCAAGTCGCGCCCGAATCTACGATTCGCGCAAATGCGCTGTGAAAATCCGGCGAAACTCGCGTCACACAAGGGTTTTGGGAGGAAGGACAATAGGTCTGGGCGGCGGAAACAGGCTAGGCGACTTCGATTTTCTCGTCCCGCAGCTGTTTGTCTGCCTCGTCTGTTCCGGAGAGCTCAAACGCGTTCGTGACGCCAGCCTTGCCCTTTTCCACGCTGGTAATCACGTACGAGCAGCCGAACCAGTGCGCTTCCGCATGATCGGTCTTAGACCACTGAGCCGGATGGTCAGGGTGGGAATGATAAAAACCGACGATGTCCTCTCCCCGCTCGCGCCCTTCCCGCTGAATACGTACCAGCTCCTTGGGATCGATGTTGTAGCGGTTGTGGGCAGAGTCAATACGTGTGTTTCCGCAGCGTGCCGCGCTTGTAACTATCCGCGTGCCGTCATCCTCAAACCGGCCGAGCAGCACCCCGCAGCACTCGTGCGGATAGGTTTCTTCGCCGTGGTGGCGAATCGCTTCGTAGTCTGCCTGGGAAATCCTTAACATGGCTGGAAGTGCAGAAGTAAGAAGTCAGAATGCAGCAGTAAAACCGAATGTGCACCCTACTGACTTCTGCATTCTGCATTCTGCCTTGTGCTCGCTAAAGTCATCCTTCACTCCAGAATCTCTCACTCAGATACTTGTCGCCAGAGTCGCAAAGGATCGTTACGATTACCGCTTCCTGTTCGCGATGCAAAGGAAGCTCGCGGGCAATTTTCAGACATCCCACGACTGCTGCGGCCGCCGAGATACCAACCAACAGGCCGGCGCTCCGCGAAAGGCGCCGCGCCATGGCGTATGCTTCTTCAGTCGCGATTTCAAGGTTCTGGTCCGCAAGCGTAGGATCGTAAATCTTCGGCACAATCGCGCTCGCCATGTGCTTGGCGCCCTCAATCCCGTGGAACGATGAGTCGGGCTGGAGAGAAATGCACTTTATGGCGGGATTCAGTTCCTTCAGCCGCCGCGTAGTTCCCACAAATGTCCCGCTGGTACCCAGCATGGAAACGAAATGGGTGACGCGTCCCTGGGTCTGATGCCAGATTTCGTTCGCAGTCATGAAGTAATGCGCTTTCCAGTTGGCATCATTCGAATATTGATCGGCGTAGAAATACGTATCAGGATGCTCCGCCGCCAGTTGACGCGCCATCCGAATGGCGCCATCGGAACCGTCCGCCGGGTCGGTGTAAATGATGTTCGCGCCATAGCCTTGCAAGATCTGCTTGCGCTCCCGCGAAACGTTTTCCGGCATGCAGAGCGTCACTGGAAAACCCTCCGCAGCTCCCAGCATGGCATAAGCGATTCCAGTGTTCCCGCTGGTGGCATCCAGGAGAATCCTGCCCGGATAAAGCTGCCCACGCCTCCCGGCTTCGGCGACGATGCTGGCCGCCGCGCGATCCTTCACCGACCCGCCCGGGTTGTACCATTCGGCCTTACCCAAAAGTGTCACGCCCGGAAGTTCGCGAGTGACCGCATCGAGCCGCAAGAGCGGGGTATTCCCGATCCTCTCCATCAGGCTGTGACCAAGCGTTTCGCCCAGTCCCACGCCCGTTTCGCGCGACTCAGCAGAGTTCGCGGATGACGAACTTGCCGCCGTTTTGCTTGAGCCGTACGTCATACTTGTCGTGGATCCCGTGACCAACGTAATGTGCTATGAGGTCAGAAACACGGTATGTAGTATTTTGTTTAGATGAATCAGAATCATCCGGCGATGCAGGCCCCGTAAACTTACACTCAGTTCTTATAATTCCGCATCCAATAACGGGCCAGCGCCGCCAAGGAAAGGTTAAAGCTAAAGCAAATGGCAAAAACGACAGAAGCACGAACCTACGAAGAAGCGCTAGCCTGGTTGCGCGATCACGGGTTCGACATAACCGACGCGCCCGGCACCAACAACCGCGTCTTCCTGCGGAAGTATAACGTATCTGCCGCCATCGAGAGGACCCCGGAGGATGGCGTGAAGATTTTTGCCTATCCCGGTTACCTGATCGGCAGCGAGATCTCCAAGCTGGTGAATCGCGGATATCAGCAGTTTCTGAAGACCTCGAAGAACGAGGTTCCGGCAACCGCCGAGCAGTTGAAGGCGCTACAAAACTTCTCAGAAGAATTAAAGGTGGCGCTCGGCCTGCCCAGCCTGTACAACGAATCGCTGGGAACCGTGAGCGAGTCCTATCAGTACGATCGGATCGAAAATCGCGACAAGCCGGTCGTAGATCGGCCTAAGCGTCCCTGGGAAGTCGCCGGCAAACAAGCGGCTGTGGCGGCGAAAAAGGGCCGGGCCTGAAACTAGCTTTCAGCTTACAGGTTGAAGCGATCGTCCCTTAAAAAGCGTAGGATTTGCTTCACTTATCTCCTGAATCCGACGCCGGCGGCTGCGCCGGCATCTTGCCGGCAACTCCCTGATCCGCTTTCTCGTGCAACTCGCGCACCTTCTTGAGCTCCTGTTCCGCCTCGGAAGTCTTTCCCATGGCCTGATATAACCGTCCCAGCTGATAGTGCGCATCAGACTGCGTCGCATCCAGCTTTACCGCCTCCCTCAAAGCGAGCTCGGCTTCTCTGTAGTTCTTCTGCACGAGATAGATTGCTCCTAAATCCAGATAAGCGATGCGAAGGCGCTTGTCCGACTGGATAGCCTTCTGAAGCAGAGGTAACGCGGCGTCAGGATGGTTACTCTTCCACTCAACGTCCCCCATATACGCGAGCGACTGCGCGTGTTCAGGATCGAGTGCCAGTTCCTGCTCAAATTCCTTGCGGGCCTCATCGTACTGCTGCGATTTCCAATACAGATAACCCAGTCCGAAGTGAACGTTCGGTTCCTTGGGCGAGATCTTGGCAGCAGCCTCAAATTCCGCAATCGCCTCGGGAGTCTTCCCCAGCCCATCGAGCGCCTCTCCCATCAGCACGTGGGTCGGAGCGGAATCCGGACTCTGTTGCAGAAGCACCCTGAATTCTTCCCGCGCGCAGTCGAGTTTCTTGGCCCACAAGCAGCTCTGCGCCAGCATCTGGTGAAGCTCGGCGTTGGCGGGATCGGCCTTGCTAGCAGGCGTAAGGTACTTCACCGCCAGATCGAATTGGCGCGCTCCGTAATAACTCATTCCCAGAAGCGTCTGGGCCTGCGCACTTGATGGATTCTGTACAAGAGCGGCCCGCAGGGCAGGCGCCGCGGCAGAGAAGTGGCCCTGCTTGAATTCGGCGAGTCCAAGATTGAGTTGGATGCCTGGAAGCATTGAATTGAGCCTGAGGGCCTTGCGGTAGGTTGCAGCAGCTTCATCGTATTTCTGCAGCCGGGCCAGATCGACGCCGAGTGCGGCGAAGGCCTGGGCGTCGCTGGGATCGTGCGCCGTAACGGCCCTCCACACGTTGGCGGCGTCAGCCCACTTGTGCTGCTGCTCGAGCGCAATGGCATCGGAACGCGTCTGGGCGAGGACTACGCAGGGCAGCAGTACTGCGATTGCGAGTTCTCGGAGCGGCACGGAGATGCGAAAACGTCTGAAGAGTGCGGTTGGTGGGATCCGAGCTGAGTTCCATTTTGGGAAGCCGCTGGGATTCTGGGGTATCCCTCCCTCCCCCCGGTGTATTGGGATCATGGAGTTAGCGAAGATTTCAGATTTAATCTATGGGGCTCAATAGTTTATGCGCAAAATCTTGATTCGCAAGCACTTAGCTGCTATTGCGATTTAGCGCTATTGCTTTGGTCATAATCTGCTTTTTGGTGGCCTGTGCGCAAGGGCAGATGTCACAAGATTCGGGTTTTGGCCTGTGGAAATCAGGTGTCCCTCCCGGGACACGGTCGCCGTATGTGATGAATAACCCGGCGTTGGAAACGCCGGGCTATTTTCAGGGGTCCCTCCGGGGACCGGGGGCTCGCCACCCACAGGCTCATTACGCGTACCCTGCGTTCGAGACTTGGTCCCAGAGGGAACGAATGACAAGCCCGGGCGCGTTCAGCACCAGGTGCGAACCTCGTCGACCCGCCGTCCCTGCAGGGATGCCTGATCGGCGACACGGATATTTGGCGGACAAAAAAACCCCGCTCGCGGTTGACCGGGAGCGGGGCGAGGTTGATCTGTGGCTTAGAAGTACAGCTTCAACCCAAGCTGAATTTCGCGTGGGTCGTGAGCTGATGTGACCGCACCGAAGTCACTGTTCGTGAATGTTCGGCTGACATCATTGAACTCGGTGTGGTTAAAGGTGTTGAACAATTCCGCGCGGAATTCCAGCCTGCTGCCGCGAGACTCGCTAAACAGGAAGCTCTTGAACAGTGCGAGGTTCCAGTTCTGCCGCCCGGGGCCACGGATGCTGTTGAACGGCAGGTTGCCCCACGTTCCAGCCACAGTTGGGGAGAATGCGGAGGAGCTGAACCAGCTCTTTGCCGTCTTCGGGTAGCTCACGCTCCCATTGACGTTGGGCCGATTATCTGCGTTGGGAATGATGCTACTGATATTTCCCGTGCCCAGGAGGGACGCGAACGCACCGCTGCACTTCGGATCGGTGGCGCTGTTTGTCTGGGCGCAGTTGTGGATGCCGCCTTCCGAGATATGGATCGGCGCGCCCGTTTGCAGAGTGACGATGCCCGACACCTGCCATCCGCCGACAGTCGACTTGAGCAGCTTGTTAGAGCTGTCCTTCAAGAACGGAATGTCGTAGATGAAGTTCACGAACGCGATTTGCCTACGATCCAGGCCGGACGGGCCATTGTCGTAGTTCACGTTGTAGGGGTTGTCAAAGTTGTTCAAGTCGCCCACACCGTTATTGCCTGTCGCCGGATCGACTGCCCGAGACACGGTGTAAGCCGCCTGAAGTTGCAGTCCACTCCGAATCTGACTGTGAATCTGAGCCTGGAATCCATTGTAGTGCGACTTCTGGATGTCCTCGGTCTGTCTGATGGAGTGGAAGCCCAGATATGCAACGCGCGTGTTGTAGTCCGCATTGTTATTCGCGAACAGCGTGGTGATGTTGGCAGAACTCGGAAGGTTGGTTTCCTGGTATGCGTTCTGGTCCCGGTTCTGATTGCCAACGTATTGGAGTTCAAGCACAGTGCGGCTAGAGAGAGCACGTTGTACTCCCACGCTGTACTGATAACTAAGCGGCAAATGGTTGTTCACCTTGTCCAGACCGGTAAT
>DATEHP010000341.1:0-25837 GCA_035279505.1 Candidatus Sulfotelmatobacter sp.
CGCCAGTGAGGAGACGCCCGCGTTCCAGTGGTTGCTATGTTTCACCTTGGCGACGACTCTGGTAGTCATCCCGATGTTCGCGCCCTACAATCAGCTTCTGCTCCTGCCAGGAGTAATGATGGCGGTACGCATTAGGCGCGAACTCTGGCGAAAGAGTCGCTTCTCCCAGTTCTTTTGCTGCATGACCGCGGGGTCAATCGGCTTTCCATTTTTGACTGCAGCCTGCCTGGTGATAGCGCTGGCGTTCCTGCCCGGCACAATGGTTCAGAAAGCCTGGGGCCTACCCTTCTATCCCAGCTTCGCGATCCCAATAACAACATACGGACTGCTGCTGGTTTCCAGAAACGACTTATCTCGTCGAGAACCTGAAGCAGCCGAATCGAACTGATCGGCACGGCTTGCGACGTAACGCGACGTCAGAGTAGTCTGTTGACTGAGCTGAACACGAGAGCGTTGCGGCGAACGACGTGCCGAGCACGCTTTTTGCCCGCTAGCCCATGACCCTCAATACAATCAGCCAAAGCCATCACAGCTCCAGCTCCGGAGTGTTTCCCGCGCTTGTGTTTGTGCAGGGCAGCGAGCAGAAGAATATCGTCCTGAATCGCACTCCATTCACCGTAGGCCGGAAGGTGGATAAGGACCTCGTCATCGCCGATCCGCGGGTCTCGCGTGACCACGCCCAGATCATGCAGCAGGGCCAGGAATTCTTCATCGAGGACTTGGGCAGCAAGCATGGTACGTTCGTGAACGGGGAGCGGATTCAGCGCCAGAAGCTGGAGCGCGGTGATCGCCTTGAATTCGGTGCGCGTGATTCGGCCTACATTCTGTTTAATCCTGCCCATGCGACTTCCAATACTGCCCGCGAATTCCTGAGCCAGATCTCGGTCATCGGAGGAATCAAGCCCGAGACCACGGAACTGGAAACCCTACGCCTGTTCCTCGAAGCCGCGCGCAAGCTGAACACTGCGGGCGTTCTCGATGAAATTCTCATCACGATGCTCGATGTGACCTTGGAACTGACCAAGGCCGAACGTGCTTACGTTTTTCTCAAGGACGAAGACGGCAACCTGAGCCTGAAAGCGGGGCGCAATTCCAAGAAGGAGCCGCTGCTTGACGACAAGACGATCTCGCACTCGATCTTGGAAGAGTCGATGCGGTCGAATTCTGAATTTCTGCTGACCGATACCAGCCAGTCGCTGGATCTTTCCGGACGGCAGAGCATTGTGGCTTACGATCTGCGAACTGTGGTGTGCATTCCGTTGCGCAAAATGCAGGTGCAACAGACTCGCGACGCGCAGACTCCCGCGCCAGGAATCGCGGCGCAGGCGATGGGAGTTCTCTACGTCGATTCCCGCTTTGCCTCGCGCGATATCAGCGGAGTAAGCCAGGACATCTTGCATGCGATCGCGACAGAAGCTGCGTCGTTGATCGAAAACGCTCGGCTGGTCCAGGCGGAAGAAGAAGCCCGCCGTTATCAGCAGGAATTGAGCATTGCGGCCAGCATTCAGCAGCGGTTGATGCAGGTGAAGATTCCCGAAGTGCCCTTCGCCAGCCTGCGCGGCCGGAACCTGTCGTGTAAAGAAATTGGCGGAGATTTTTTTGACGCGGTGAACACTAAAGAGGGCCTGGCGGTGGTGTTGGCTGATGTCAGCGGCAAAGGCGTCTCGGCCGCACTGCTGGCTTCCACCCTGCAGGGAATGATTTATTCGCATCTCAGCGCGGGTATGCCCCTGCTGAACGTGGTTTCGGCGGTAAATCGCTTCTTTACCGACAAGCTCGTTGGCGAAAAATATGCGACCGTGCTGCTGGTGCGACTGCGGCGCGACGGTGAGCTTGAATACGTGAACTGCGGCCATGTCCCGCCGTTGCTCGTATGCGCCGGTGAGGTCATTCGCCCCACTCATGGGAATGTCCCGGTCGGACTGCTCGCCGATGCCACGTTCGAAAGCGCGACTTGCCAGATGAAGTCCGGCGACCGCTTTATCCTGGTGACCGACGGTGTTACGGAAGCGGAAAATGCGATGGGCGATTTCTTTGAAGATTTTCGGCTCGAAGCCGCGGCTTCCAAGTCTCCGACGTTGGAAGGTATCTTTTCGGCGGTTACCGAGTTTTGTGCCGGGAATCCGCTAAGTGACGACTGTACTGTCGTCGAGTTGTGCTATGCCAGCGCCGAAGTGTGAGCACCTAGCAAGAACGAATCTCTTGTAACCTTCCCAGTAGCCCGCAAAAGCAATTCACCCCTTGCTCTTCCCAGACTCTAGTCTATAATCCTGCGCCGGAGGAACGATCATGAAACGATTCTGTTTTTCACTCGGGTTTGCGTGCCTCCTCGCAGGCACGCTCTGGGCCGCGGACGATCCCTTTTGCGGGAAATGGAAACTCAACATGGAGAAGAGCAAGTTCGCCGGTGAACAATCGAAAATCGAGGACCTCGGCGGCAACAAATACAAATGGACATCGGGCGACGTGTCCGACACGATTGCTGCGGACGGTACCGATCAGCCCGTCCACTTTGGCAGAACCATATCGATCACGCCGGAAGGGCCGAACAACTGGAAGATGGTGATCAAGAAGGATGGCAAAGTCCTCAGTTCGATGACCCACACTCTCTCAGCAGACGGGAAGACACAAACCATTAAAGGGACGGAAACCAAGCCGGACAGCACAACGTCGGATTTCAACGTCGTGTTGAAGAAAGTGAGCGGGGGTTCCGGTTGGGGCGGCACATGGGAGAGTACGGACGTGAACTTCACTTCGCCAGACCAGTGGGAAATTGCGCCCTATGAGGGTGATGGCCTGACGTTCAATACTCCCGCGTACCAGGACACAATCAGCATGAAATTCGACGGCAAGGATTACGAAGAGAAGGGTCCGAATGTCGCGCCTGGTTCTACGTCCTCGGGTAAACGCCTGAACGCGAACACCTTGGAACTTACCGACAAAGTGAAGGGCCAGGTGATGGATCACACGAAATTCGAAGTCTCTCCGAATGGTAAAACACTGACCCTCACCATTCACGAGACTGGACAGCCGAAGCCGCTGAGCGTCGTGTACAACAAGATGTAGGTCCACGATTCGCAACCGTTATTCAGAAAGCGAGCAACTGGAGCGCTCGTTGAGGGAGAGGACTATCCTCCCCACGTCGATTAGCGCAATCCGGGATAATGTTCAGAGAGACCTCGTGCCGACAGGGAAGTTTCGGTAGACGAAATTAGAACACCTCGACCCGCGCCACATGGCCCCAAGCGGTGGAGAGGCGTGCATCGCGTGTGACTAAGGATGCGCCGAGCCTTTCCGCAAGGACAATGTAGACAGCGTCGTACGCGGACAGGTTGTTGCGAAGTTGCCAGATCTGCGGCAAAAATACGAAATGTGGATAGCGCGAGACCCTCAGGGCCAGCAGGTCACGAAGAGCTTCGTCGCCCCGCCGCACTGATATTGCTCCCTCCCGCACCAGACGTCGCAGCACTTGGGCAACTTCGAGATCAAGCAGGTGAGGGGAGTGTAGGGTCTCGTTCCCAGAGTAGATTCGCTTTTCTATCTGCAGGCCAGCGCTTGTCTGAAGCAACCAATCGACCGCGGCGGACGCGTCGAGAACGATCACCGCGCGTCCCGCTCCTCGCGAATCATGCGCGCGCTGTCCAGTTTCGTCAACACTGGTTCGCGTTCATGCAGACGCTCGCGCATTTCTGCAAGAGTCGGTCGTTCCGCGATCTCCTTGATTTCCGATAACAAGTAATCAGAGAGAGACATTCCCGCCATGGCAGCGCGGGCTTTCAGGTGTCGGTGAAGGGCATCCGGTACATTTCGAAGCTGTATCATCTTTGCCATGTGTCTAGCATATTTTCATGTGCTTCACATGTCAATGGTTTCTCCCCAGAAGGAACCGTCGCGACGACGGCGCTACTCTACCACCACCCGATAGTCCGTTCCTTCCCATCGATTTTCATTGGGCCAGAAGAAGGTGAAGACGGCGTCTGCTCCCGGCGGCAGGGAAGCCGTCGGCAGATCCAGCACGTGAATCCCCAGCCCGGTGTCACGCGTGTCGGTGTCGTGCGCTGTCGTCCAGTTATCAATTGTCCAGTGCACGCGCCCCGGCAAGAGCAGAACGATACGCAAAGTCTTGTTACGCGGAATGCTGCGCGTCTTGTTGTTGAATCTCCAGCCGAAAAATTGCCGGACGTGCTTTTCCTTCAGATAGCGCTGCACCGTTTGCGGAGGCTGGTCGAAGATCTTGCCATCGCGGATGGAGCGCCGCAGCTTGATGTATTCCGAATGTGCCCAGACCAGCGGACAAGCCGAACCGGTAGGCCTTCCCCGGAATAACTCGAGAGCCGGAATGTCGGCCGCATCCCAAACTTGTTCCGGAAGCAGGCGCCCGTTGCCTGCCGTAGAATTCTCCATGACAGTCAGCATAGCTTCGGCCTCATCCTGGTGTCCGCCCGCCAAAGCGAAATGCGCTCGTTCGCCCGCCAAAAGCGGCCATGGGCGCCCGATCCCGGTGCCATCAAAGGCCGACCCATCTTTGTGCTCACCATAGCCGTCGCCGTTGTAGCGATACCAGCAAGGCCCCTGCGGCAGTTCGACGGCGAGCAGGGCGTCGATGGCGCGCAGCGTGTTCACAATCCGCGGATCGTCGGCTGCGCGCAGCCCAAACCGCACCAGCGCCAGCGCGTCGGGACTGATGATGTGATATGCACTCTGTCCATCCTGTCCCGGAGGTCTGTTTTTGATCGGAACGAATCCTTGCGTGGGCGACGCCACACCATCGGTCTCTGGCGGCGCAATGCGCACGTAATATCCCGCGATCCCAAGCTGCTGCGCCAGGTCGCCACCGGTCGCATAAGTCCAGCGCTCGATGTTGTCATTCCATGCGTCGGCCGCGTCGCGCATGGTTTGCGCCTGGTCGGGATGGCCTGTCAGGTCTGCAATTTCGGCGCCCGCCAGTAGCGCGGAGATTTCCGCCGCCAGCGTAAACGGAGAATATCCCGCGTCCTCTTCCCATCGGTCCTGCTGCGTGACCGGGCCGTTGCGAATGATGAAGCTTACCGCCTTACGCACCATCAGCCACCAGCGATCGAGC
Source organism: Candidatus Sulfotelmatobacter sp. (assembly GCA_035279505.1). GTDB lineage: Bacteria > Acidobacteriota > Terriglobia > Terriglobales > Acidobacteriaceae > Sulfotelmatobacter. The sequence goes on from DATEHP010000341.1 coordinate 5,084, forward strand.
TTTCCCAGAGCTTCTGGCGCTTCGCGCCGCATCAGATCGATCAGAAGGATTGGGAAAGCCGTCTCGTCCATCTGGATCCCGCTCCAGTACGGACGCCCATCAAGCCAGAGGTTCTGCGCCCAGTTACCCGCGTCCTCTTGCGTGGCTTCGAGATACCGCAGCACCCGGACCGCATCAGTGACCGCGCCCGCCGCCAGCAACGCGCCGGCGGTCTCGACCAGATCGCGCGGCCAAACCAGGTGATATCCGCCAAGATCCTCATCGCCTTTATTGAATCCCCAGGGAATGGAAAGGCTGGCGATGATCCCGCCAAGGAAATCTTTCGACTCGTGCGTGCGCAGCACGGACGTGGACGTGCGATACAGGTCGTGCTGTCGCACGGGGTCATCCAGCTTCAGCAACTTTTCGTGCCAACTCTTCCACTGCGAGATATAGTGCGCCCGTACCTCGCCGTAGTCCTCGAACAGGCTGGATCGCGCTTGCTGTCCCGCTTCGGTCCACATCGAGCCGAAGCCCAACGCCAAAACGAATTCGCCTTTGCACGCCACCAGGTCGACTTCTCCCGTGCATGCGATGTTGCCGTTCTCGGCTCGCGTATATTCCCATTCCATCTGGAAATGTTGCGAGATGTCCTGCCAGCCGTCGGACGCCCCCACAAATCCGACGGACATCTTCTTCCAGGCAGCCGACGAAGCCAGACCCAGGGTTGTGCCAGCATGCTCGGCGAAAAACATGGGGAAGCCTTTGTAATCGCCGATCCAGCCCGTATTGCCGTATCCGCAGTTGGCTAGATGAGGAGAGAGGAGGGCAAACAGCCGGTAATCGGAGAGCGAACCGCGCAACGGCTCAAAACGAACCTTCTGCAGCACCACATTGCGATAAGGATCGGTGAGTACCTCTTTGTAAATTCGGTACCGGCCAGAAATATCGGTGTTGATCAACTCGTACACCGGGATACCAGGTTCGCAGGGACGGTTCTCGAACGCGCAATGCCGCTTCTCTTCCGAAAAGAATTCGAGCCCATCGGTCACGATAAATCCCATATCACGCGTGCAGGCTTGATCCACTCGCGGGAAGTAAACTTCGTTGAGAATACCGTGACTCAGCGTGAACCAGACTCTGCTGTGCTGGTTGAGCGCCGTACCGACGCCGGATTTAGCGCTTGAAGTCCAGCGCGGTGGAATTCCCGGCCAACCGGGCGCATAGCGAGTTTCAGCCATAGGCTTAATCCCTAAAACCAAGTATCCTTCGCGGGCGATTTGACACAACAATTACAAACTGGGACGACACTGTCTGCCACGTTTGTCATCGAACTAGTAGTGCTGCAAATAGCTTTTGATTGCAACTAAAGGAAGTTGAACGATAATAGACCAACGCGAGCGCAGCGAACATGCATAAAGCAATAGATGCTCGAGGCCGGTTCTTGGCGGCAATCTTAGTCGCAGGCTGCGCCCTGTGTTCCACTCTGCTTGCGAAGGACATTCCAGGAGTGACCGCTGTTTCTCCCCTCGACCGCGGTTTTAGCGGGCTCTATAACCTTGATTTCGGCGGGGCGCAGGAAGATTTCTCGGCCTGGCAGAGCCTCCATCCTGACGATCCCATGGGTCCCGTCAGCGAAGCCGCAGGATTCCTTTTTTCTGAGTTCAACCGCCTTGGAGTCCTGGAAGCGCAGTTCTACGAGAACGACGACGCGTTCGTCGACCGTCCAAAATTAACTCCGGACCCAGCCTTGCGCGATCGCTTTCAGAATGCGATCACGCGCTCTGAGACGCTAGCGCGGGCGAAGCTGGCCAAAGATCCCAGGGACCGCGACGCACTATTTGCCATGACGCTTTCCTCGGGATTGCAGGCCGACTATGCCGCGCTGATCGAGAAACGAAATCTGGCGTCGTTGCACTACACCAAGCGAGCTTCTGCGTCCGCTCAGGAATTGCTTGCCGTCTGCCCCGACTGCTACGATGCGCTGCTCGCCACCGGCTTCAGCAAGTACATCATCGGCAGCCTGGCCGCGCCCGTGCGCTGGATTCTGCGCATGGGCGGTCTTGCCGCCGACAAGCAAGGCGGAATTTCTGACCTCCAAACCACAGCCGCGCATGGCCACTATCTGGCTCCGTTCGCTCGTATCCTTCTGGCGATTGCCTACGTGCGCGAGAAGGATCGCGCTCGAGCCCTGGAACTGTTGGCCGGATTACAGCGCGAATTTCCCGGCAACACACTGTTCCCCCGCGAAATCGCGCACCTGCGCGCCGCGCACTAAACCCGGGGTGCCGTGAACGTCCTTTCCTAAATCCACGTCTCGTGCCCGACTCCATTTCTGCCCCGCGGCCATTCACCAGAAATTCACTCGTTTGTAACCGTCCTTTAACACGCCGCCGATAGAACCAGTTCATATCCTGCAATAAGGAGGAATGATCAAGCGATGCGCAAACTTGTGCTTCTGTTGGTGGGTGCGCTCCTGGCCTTGCCAGTTTTCGGGCAAACCACGCTCAGCGGAGCAGGCGCCACGTTCCCTTACCCTATGTACTCGAAGTGGTTCAGCGAGTACTCCAAGTCTCATTCCGGCGTGGAGATCAATTACCAGTCGATCGGCAGCGGCGGCGGCATTCGCCAAGTCACTGCCGGCACCGTGGACTTCGGCGCCAGCGATATGCCGATGACCGACAAGCAACTGCAGGATTCAAAGACGAAAATCCTGAATCTTCCCACCGTGCTCGGCGCGGACGTGCCGGCTTACAACATTCCCGGGGTGACCGGGGAAGTGAAGTTCACGCCGGAGGTTCTGGCAGGAATCTTCATGGGCAAGATCTCCAAGTGGAATGACAAAGCGATCACCTCGGCCAATCCTGGGGTCAACTTTCCCGACAAGGACATCATCGTTGTTCATCGCTCCGATGGCAGCGGCACCACTTTCATCTGGACTGACTATCTCTCGAAGGTGAGCCCCGAGTGGAAGAGTCAAGTGGGATCCGACACATCGGTGAAGTGGCCGGTCGGTCTTGGTAACAAGGGCAACGAAGGGGTATCGGGTTTGATCCGCCAGATGTCCGGTTCAATCGGATACGTTGAACTGATATACGCCGTGCAGAACAACATTCCTTACGGCAGCGTCAGGAATTCCGCGGGGAATTTCGTCAAGGCGTCGCTGGAGAGCGTGAGTGCGGCAGCAGCGTCGGCGCCCAAGATGCCCCCGGATTTCCGCGTGTCGATCACCAATGCCCCGGGCAAGGATGCCTATCCGATCGCCAGCTTTACCTGGCTGCTGATCCCGATCCCGTCAAAGGATCCAGGCAAGGGCAAGATCTTGAACGATTTTCTCAACTGGATGGTGACCGACGGTCAGAAGATGACGGCTGCCCTATCCTATGCGCCGCTGCCGGACAACGTGGTTGCCAAAGAGAAAGAAGCCATCAAGCAGGTCAGATAAAACCCGAGACCAGGAATCATTCCTCGGCGAAAAGAAAAAAGGAGAGAAGAGAATGAAGTCCGTATGGACATTCTGTGCAATGTTATTGCTCGCGACAGGATTGGTTGCACAAACCACTGCGCCGAAAACGTCGAAAAAGAAAGCTGCAGCCGCGGCCACCATCACCGCGGCTGATGTGCAGGCGCTCAAAGACGCCATCGCATCGCAGCAGGCTGCGCTCGCCCAGCAACAGCAGCAACTCCAGGAACTGCGCGACGAACTGCGGCACAAGGACCAGGTTGTCCAGCAGGCTCAAACCGCCGCCACGGATGCCGCCGGAAAAGCCGACGCCGCTCAAGCCACCGCCACGCAACAACAGGCCGCTGTCACCGAACTGAAGAATGATGTTACGGACATGAAAAGCTCGGTTGCCAGCACGGTTGTAAATCTGCAAGAAACTCAGAAGAGCATGTCCGAGTCTCCGACAGCCATTCATTTTAAGGGCGTGACCCTTACCCCGGGCGGTTTCATAGCGGCAGAAACGGTGACCCGCCAAAGGGCGAACGCGTCGAGCATTAACACGCCCTTCAATAGCATTCCATATCCAGGCAATGCGCTGGCCCATATTAACGAAAGCGACTTCACGGGCCGTCAGAGCCGCCTCTCCTTACTGGCTGAAAGCAAGGTCGGGTCCGCCAAACTGACGGGATACTGGGAAGCGGATTTTCTGGGAACGGGCGTGACTTCCAATAATCGGCAGAGCAACAGCTACGTGATGCGCCAGCGAGTTCTGTTCGGGCAGGCCGCGTTGGACAGTGGTTGGATATTCACGGGCGGTCAGCAATGGTCGCTGGTGACGGAAACCAGAAAAGGAATCACGAACCGCACGGAAGTCCTGCCCATGACCATTGACCCGCAATACCAGGTGGGCTTCGGTTGGGCGCGGCAGTATGGCTTCCGAGTGGTGAAGGACTTCCACGGCAAGTTTGCGCTTGGTGTTTCCGTGGAAGCGCCGCAGTCAACGATTGGCGGACGAGGATTCTCGAGCGTCTCGACTACAAACCAGGGAACGGCCACCGTTACCACCATTGGTAACGCTTTCGTGAATGGTCCGGGGTCCGGCGGGGGTTTGCTTAACTTCTCCGACACGACAGGATATTCATTCAGCAAGAGTCCGGACATCATCGTGAAGGCGGTGGCAGATCCGAAGTGGGGCCATTACGAGGTGTACGGGATTTACAGCGCTTTCCGCAATCGAGTGTATCCGTGCGGCGTTGTGGGCACGAACACAACCGACACCAATCTTCCGGCAACGCCAACCACCATCAATTGCGCTTTCAGCGCCTTGACTACGCCCAGCGCCGCGGGTGCGTATAACGATACGCGGTCGGGCGGCGGATTCGGCGGCAACTTCCGATTCCCCGTGGGTGGGAAGAAAGCTGAATTCGGCATTCAAGGCGCCTACGGAGATGGTATCGGCCGCTACGCCAGCGCGCAAATCGCAGACTTAACGTTGCGTGGTGACGGGACTCAAGCTCTAATCCGCACCGGGCATGCTCTCGGCGAGTTGGTGTTGCACCCCAATGCAAAGTGGGACATCTACGCTGATTTCGGCGGTGAATATGGCTGGCGCGAGGCGTTTACCAATTACACCAGCATCGCGATCGTGAAGACCCCGGCGATCCCAACGACCCCGGCAATTCCAGCGACCACGACAACTACGATCAAACAAAACCAGATCGGTGGATACGGCTCGCTGTTCGCCAACAACTCTGGCTGCAGCAGTCAGTCTCCTCCGTCGAACCAACTCACTCCTTCCGGCGGCGGTACGTGCGCTGGGGACACTCGGATCATCATGGAGGGAACACTCGGGTTCTGGAACAAGTTGACCCAGGGACCCAAAGGCGGCCTTCGCTGGGGGATTCAGTACTCCTACTTTACGAGGAGCGGGTGGTCGGGAGGTGGCATATCTCCCAAGGCCGTGGATAACATGATCTGGACCTCGTTCCGATATTACCTGCCCTAGCCTGATCTGCTCCCCAAAATTACCGGCGCTCGGATTGGTTCCGGGCGCCCTTTTTTTGCAGTTTTGATGCGCCTAAGTCCGCCTCCGGCGACTGCTCCCGGGATGCTTTATACTAAGGGTCCCGCAGCGTAAGACGGGAAGCTTGCCCTGCGGCCATCCGATCGGAATCAATCCGTAAGCATCCCATGGCTCGCATCTCGCTCGACAACCCTCAGTACTTTCTCAACCGCGACACGTCATGGCTCGCATTCAATCGGCGTGTGCTCGAGGAAGCCGAAGATGAGGGCAACCCGCTTCTCGAGCGGCTGAAATTTCTTTCCATCAGCGCCAGCAATCTCGACGAATTCTTCGAAGTCCGGGTGGCCGCGATGATGCAGCAGATCGAAGATGGCTACAACGAATCTGGACCAGACGGGCTGACGCTCACGGCCAAACGAGATATTCTCGCCAAGCTCACCCACGAGTTTGTCGAGGACCAGTACGACTGTTGGAACGCACGCCTGCGTCCCGCGCTCGCGGAGCAGGGAATCCGAGTGCTTGGGTTGCACGAGTTAGATTCCGAGGCGCTGCGCTTTGTGAACGAGTATTGCGAGAGGGAACTGGACCCACTCCTTACGCCCGTGACGGTCGATCCCGCGCATCCGTTCCCACGGGTGATCAATAAAGCATTATGCGCGGCTTTCCTGCTGCGGCGCCGCCGTCGTTCGGCCCTGACCTATACCGGGGTGGTATCGGTTCCACGCGTGTTGCCACGATTGATACGTCTGCCCTCAACCCATACCGTCGACTTCATCTTTCTCGCGGATCTCGTCGCACATCACGCCGTGCGCATGTATCACGGCTATGACATTGTTTCTTCCGCGCCTTTCCGCGTGACCCGCAACAGCAACCTGTACCTGGCGGAAGAAGAAGCGCGCAGCCTGCTGGAATCTGTCCGCACCGAACTCCATAATCGCCGCAAAGGCGACGCCGTTCGCATGGAAATTGAAGCCGATGCCGACCCCGAGATCATCGAGCGGCTGCGCACCGTCTTTGAACTCGATCCCTGGCAAGTCTTTCCGGTCAACGGACCAGTGAATCTCGTCCGTCTCTTCAATGTGTATGAACAGGTGAACCGGGCCGATCTGAAATACCGCAGCTTCTCGCCGCGCGAACTCCGCTTGACCGCGAAGTCGAAGGACCTGTTCGAAGAGCTGCGTTCCCACGACATCCTTCTGCATCATCCCTTCGATTCGTACGATGCGGTGGTTTCTTTCATCGAATCGGCCGCCGAAGACGAGCGCGTTCTCTCGATCAAGCAAACGCTCTATCGCACCAGCGAGCACTCCCTGATCGTCCCTGCGCTGATTGAAGCAGCATCGCGGAAGGAAGTGACCGCGGTCATCGAATTGAAAGCGCGATTCGATGAAGCGTCAAATATCCGCTGGGCGCGCGATCTGGAGGACGCTGGTGTACAGGTCTTCCATGGCCTGGTCGGATTGAAGACACATTGCAAACTCTCGCTACTGGTTCGGCGCGATCCCGATGGAGTGACCCGGAGCTACTGCCATATAGGCACTGGAAACTACAACGCGACTACCGCGAGAATTTACACGGATCTTAGTTTGTTCACCGCCAATCCGGAAATCACCCGCTCGGTTCACGACGTTTTCAGTTTTCTGACCGCCTACGCGGAGAACCCCAGTTACGAGCCGTTGCTGGTGGCTCCCCTCGATCTGGCGGAGAAGACCATTGCGCTGATCGACCGCGAGGCCGAGCATGCGCAGCGGGGAGATCCTGCGCGCATCATCGCCAAGATGAATGCACTGCTTGACAAGAACGTTGTGCAGGCGCTTTATCGGGCGTCGCAGGCGGGAGTCCAGATTGATCTGATCGTGCGCGGCATTTGTGCGTTGCGTCCGGGCGTGCGCGGTGTGAGCGAAAACATCCGCGTGCGTAGCATCGTCGGACGCTTCCTCGAGCACAGCCGGGTTTATTACTTCGCGAATGGCGGGGAGGAAGAAATCTACATCGGCAGCGCCGACTGGATGCCCCGAAACCTGTACGAACGCGTGGAGGTGCTGGTGCCTCTGCGCGATGAGATGCTGCGCAACCGTGTGCGGCATGAAATTCTTGACGCTTATCTCGCCGACAACCGCAAGGCGCGAATCCTGCTCCCGGATGCCAGCTACATCCGCGCCTGGCAGCCGCTTCGAGGCAAACGAAATCGGCGCCAGCCTACCGGAGCCGCAGCATTCAGCGCACAGGATTTCCTCATGACCGTCGCGGAGGGCAAAGCCCCTGCCGCGTTTCCCGCGCTCGATTCACCCAGCAAACACAAGGCCCTGACAGGAAGAGTACGATAACAAAATATGATCCTCTACTTTTTGCGCCACGCGAGCGCCGGCGAGCATTTGGCCAATCCCAAAAAAGATGAGAAACGAGCGCTCGACAAGGAGGGTATCGAGCAGTGCGGCTACGTCGGCCGCGCTTTGGCGGCACTCGACGTCCAGGTGGACATCATCGTTTCCAGCCCGCTGAAACGGTGTACCCAGACGGCGGCTCTGGTCGGAAACGAGTTGGGATACGAAGGCAAGCTGCAAACCGATCCGGGACTGCGCCCGGGCGCGGGACTCGCCGACTTCCGCAAAATCCTGGAAAAATACTCGCGTCAAGAAGCAGTGATGGTCGTGGGTCACAATCCTAACCTGAGCCAGTTCCTGGGATCGGTCATCAGCGACTCAGGTTGCGAAGCTTCCGTGGAACTGAAAAAAGGAGCGGTGGGGAAGGTCGAAATGCGTCGTACTTCCGGTACGCTGCAATGGTGTCTGACGCCGAAAGTCTTGCGTGCTCTCTATGACGCCGTGGTGGAAAGCTCCCGTCCGAAGACTTCACGGAAATAGTCCCGTTCTTTTTCGAGAGCCCAAAGTTCCAGGTCCATGCCCGTACGGCGCCGCGGTACTAGCGTCAGATTCACTTCGGCGGCGCGCACCTGGACGCGAATCTTTCCTACGGCACGGCTGCGGCTCAGGTTGAGAGCGCGCGCCATGCGCATCAGCACAATCGCCTTTTGCACGTTCGGCCGCTCGACGCTGTCGATAACTTTCATGGGCACATCCTCGACCACCGGCCGCGACTTCCCCAGATAACGCGCAATAGCAGCGATGATGCGCCGTTGCTGCGGCGTGTAGCCAAGGATTTCGGAGTTCGAAATGATGTAGTACGTGTGGCGATGATGGCCGCTTCGATTCAAATAATCTCCCACCTCATACAACATGGCCGCAGCCGAAAGCCATTCTCCATATTCCGGGGGCAAACGATGCACGGACCGCAGCGCCGAAAACAGGGAAGTAGCGGCCTCGCGCACGGCCATCGCGTGCTTGCGGTCGATATGATAGTGATCGACGGCTTTGAGAATCGATTCCCATCTCTCCGACTCAATCTGCTTGCCCGAGCGTGTACTGCGGTCATAGTCGGCCGCCATCTGGGCCAGAACTCCATCCCGCAAGCCGAGCGGCGAATAGCGAAAGCCTTTGAGGCGCAGACGGTCGAGCAGTTCTTGGTAGACGATCGCTCCGGCAACAATGATCTCGGCCCGCCTCGGACCTATGCCCGCGATCTTCCGGCGTTCGGCTACAGGAAGCCGCGACAGCCGCTGAGCGATACGGCTCATCTCCGCCCGCGAAACCATCATTCTCTGCCGCTTCCTCCCTCGCCGCAGGTGACTCGCCACCGCCGCCAGCGCCGCAGCTGTGCCTGAGGTCGCAATGACATTTCCCACGCGCGCCGCTCCTATGCGCGTGACGATTCGATTGACTTCGCGGGTCACAAATCCACGCAGACGCTTCAGTTCCCCCTTCCGCGCCGGATCATGCCGCAGGAATTCATTCGTCAGGCGAACCGCGCCCAGCGGAAGGCTCACGGCATCGCGAATGTGCCCGCTGTGCGACACGGTCAACTCACAGCTGCCGCCGCCCAGATCCATCATGAGGGTAGGAACCCGGTCCACGCGCGAACCAGAAACGAGCCCTAAGTGAATCAGGCGCGCTTCTTCCACTCCGGAGACGATTTCCACTTTCCACCCGGTGGCCGAGCGCACCCATTCGAGAAATGCCTGCGAATTGCGGGCGTCGCGTAGCGCACTGGTGGCGACAACCCGCACATTGTCTGTAACGATCTGTTGCGTGGTGCGGTGAAAACGGCGTAGAACCTTCACCGTCTCGGCCATCGACTCCGGAGTCAGGAATCCCGAACTGAAGACTCCGTCCCCAAGACGGGTGACCTCGCGGTCCTCGTGTAAAGCTCGCAGGCGGCCTGCCTGCAGCCGCGCAACCTTCAGTCGAACAGAATTGGACCCGATGTCGACTGCGGCGAACGTAGGCATGGGAAGGCCCACAGTTTACATGCTGGAGGGAATTGAGAAACAGGCCTTTGAAGAAGCTCGCGCAGAATTCAGAGGTCAGGCTGCCGCGCCGCTGCGCCGCTCCAGTGCCGCATCTTTCCGGATGGTTTTTCGAACATCCGGCAATTCCGCCTCACGCGGTTGAACGGCGTGGGATTCGCCCGTCGCCGCTGTAACGGCACTCACCGCGTGCCGAAATTTTGCCCGAGTGACGTTATGAAGCACCGCCACGAGTGAGGACTTGCTAATATCGCCGAGGCGCTCCGCTGCGGTTTGAGTCAGCGTGAGCCAGTCATGCCAACTGCCCAGAGAATCCTGCAACCGCTTCAGTTCCGCCAAAAACTTGGTGGACTCCGGCGACTTCGGCGCAAACTCGGCGGCGTAGCGCGCTCGCTTCACGACCAGGCGATAACGATGAAGTGTTTCCTCGTCGATGGGTCCCTTTGGAATGGCTATGCTTTTGATCATCTGCTGGCCGACCGACATTGGGTCGACGCTAGAATCGAAGTTCACTGATTCCTCGCCTCGCCTCAGCCGCTTGCGCAGGTCTCGAATATCCTGCTTCTTCATTAACTTATGGAGCTTTCTCTCACGTCGCGCGCGAAGTTCAATGAGGGTTTGCACCAATTGCGTCTTGCGCCGCGGTTCTTGTGGGACTTTTAAGCTACGAAGCGCCTCAAGTTGCACGTCGATGTCGCGCACTTTCCCGGCAGACTTGCGAATCCGGTTCAATATCTTCAGCAGCTTTTTGTCTTTGCGATTGTTGTCCGCGACAAGTTGTTCCAGAAGTGTCTGCAAGCGCCGCGCGGCCGTGCGGAAACCATGCACCGCTTCGGCGTGGTGGCCCGAGTATAGCCGGACGAGTTCTTTCTCGGTCTTTGTGAAGATGGATTTGCCGCGTTCCGGAGAAATCGCCATCGCTGTCGTGAGAACGTAGGAATTGAGCCCATCCGGCGCAGATCAAAATCAACTTGGAACCCACCGGGCACTGAGAAAAAGCGTCGCTTATTTTAACACCTTTGTAACAACCGTCTGCTAGGGTAAGGTCGATGGCCAATCCTGCATTCCCACGGCCTGATATGCCCGGTCCGCAACCCGTTGCAGCAGCGAAAGTTAGTGCCGAACCGGTGCAGTCCAAACCGCTGTTGCGCACTTCGGGTGGAGAAGCAGCCGACCGTGCGTTTAAGTCGGCGATTACTGCCTGCGGTCTGGCGGTCTTGGGAGTGCTCGTCCTGATCGTTTACGAACTGGTAACGAGTTCGCAGCTCTCCTGGCACGCATTTGGTTTTAAGTTCTTCATTGGAAGCGCCTGGAATCCGGTGAGTGAGCAATTCGGTGCTCTACCTTTTGTGTACGGCACCCTGGTTTCCTCGCTGGTGGCATTAGTCATCGCAGTACCCCTTTCCATCGGCGTGGCGGTTTTCACCACGGAAATGTGTCCGAAATCCTTGCGCGGGCCGCTTTCGTTTTTCGTCGAATTGCTGGCCGCGATTCCGAGCGTCATTTACGGCCTGTGGGCCTTTTTTGTGCTCGTGCCGCTATTGAGCGGTTACGTGCAACCGTTTCTGGCTAAGACTTTGGGATGGACCGGCGTATTCGAGGGTCCTCCGTATGGCATCGGCATGCTCGCCGCCGGGATCATTCTGTCGATCATGATTATCCCCATCATCTCCTCGATCACCCGCGAGGTGCTCATGGTCGTGCCGCAGCATCAACGCGAGGGAGTCCTGGCTTTGGGAGCAACCCGCTGGGAAATGATTCGAGTGGGAGTGCTCCGCAACGCACGCGCCGGAATTGTGGGTGGGATCATTCTGGGTCTCGGTCGGGCGCTTGGAGAAACGATCGCGGTCACGATGGTGATCGGAAATCGTCCCGAGATCGCGAAGTCCTTATTCGCGCCGGGCTACACCATGGCTAGCGTACTCGCCAACGAATTCAGCGAGGCTACTGGCGACATCTACCTGTCAGCCTTGGTTGAAATCGGCCTGGCTCTCTTTGTGGTCACGATTATCGTGAATGCTCTGGCCCAGTTGTTGGTATGGACTGTAACCCGAGGCCAGCCTGCGAGGGGAAATGTCTGAGGCCGTGACCACCTTCCCGGGCCAGGCTCTTGTAAGCCCGCTCAGTTTACGCCGTCGCATCACCGATCATGTAATGACCGGGGCGGCGGTTCTGACTGTGTTCATCGTTTTGGCTCCGCTGGTTGCCATCTTCGGATATGTCGTGTACCGCGGCATCGGCGCCATCAATTGGGCCTTCCTCACTCAAACTCCCAAACCCGTGGGTGAGGCGGGCGGCGGCATGGCCAATGCCATTATGGGATCGGTGTTGATCCTTGGAATCGCCAGCCTGGTTGGTGTCCCCTTCGGCGTTGGAGCTGGCATTTACCTCGCCGAGTTTGGCCGCAATCGCTTGGGAAGCACGATTCGCTTCACCTCGGATGTGCTGAACGGAGTACCGTCCATTGTAATCGGCATCGTTGCGTGGTCGATCCTGGTTCGTGGTCACGGATTTTCAGCAATGGCCGGCGGACTGGCGCTGGCGATCATGATGGTTCCCACCATCACCCGCACGACCGAAGAGATGCTGCTGCTCGTACCGCAGGCACTGCGAGAAGCCGCTTATGGCCTCGGTGTTTCGCGTTGGCGCACCACTCTCTCTATCGTGCTGCGCACGGCAACTTCCGGCGTAATCACCGGAATAATGCTGGCTTTCGCGCGCATTGCGGGTGAAACGGCGCCGCTGCTTTTCACCGCCCTGGGCAACACTTTCTGGAATCTGCGCTATAACCAGCCGACGGCCGCCCTGCCGCTCCAGATCTACGTGTATGCGAATTCTCCCTATGACGATTGGCATCGACAAGCATGGGCGGGCTCGCTCGTTCTTATTGTTCTGATTGTCACAGCCATAGCGGCGGTACGCTACGTGGTTCGTCGAGGATCCTTCGGAACGGCATAATTTATGGGCGTTGGAATTCAAGTCGAGAGCCTGAATGCCTGGTACGGCAAGGGCCAGGCTCTGTACGACATCAATCTGAAGGTTGCCGCCAATCATGCCACGGCCTTGATCGGCCCCTCGGGCTGCGGCAAGTCGACGTTTATCCGCTGCCTGAATCGCATGCACGAGACCATTCCCGAAGCCCGGGTGGAGGGGCGCATTCGCATCGGAGAACTCGATGCCTATAACGGAACGTCTCCAACGCAGCTTCGCCGGCGCGTCGGCATGGTATTTCAGAAGCCCAATCCGTTCCCCACGATGTCGATTTACGACAACGTGGCATCAGGATTGAAGCTCAATGGATTTCGCGACCGTCACAAGCTCGATGAAGTCGTGCAACGATCGCTGGAAGCCTCCGCACTCTGGGAAGAAGCAAAAGATCATCTGCACAAGAAATCCGGAGCCAGTCTCTCCGGCGGCCAGCAGCAGCGCCTCTGCATTGCCCGCGCGCTGGCCGTTGAACCGGAAGTCTTGTTGATGGACGAGCCCTGCTCGGCTCTGGACCCGATTTCAACCGGGAAAATCGAAGAGTTGATCTTTCAGCTAAAAGAGCGGTATACCATCGTAATCGTGACTCACAACATGCAGCAGGCTGCCCGAGTGGCGGAGTTTACCGGGTTCTTCCTGCTAGGTAAGCTGATTGAGTTCGATAAGACAGAAAAGATATTTACCAAGCCGTCCGACAAGAAAACGGAAGATTACATCACCGGAAGATTTGGATAAGAAGTTCGGACAAGGGGTTTGTAAATGCGCACGCGATTTCAGCAAGGGCTCGACGATCTGCGGCAGCGGTTGCTTCGCATGGGAGGACTGGCGGAGCAGGCCGTCGACCGCGCACGCCAGGCCTACGTCGAGCGCGACCTCACCCGCTGCCAGATGGTGCTCGAAGGCGAGAGCTTGATCAATACCGCGGAGCGCGAGATTGATGAAGCGGCCTTCGATCTGCTCGCCATGCAGGCCCCCATGGCGGTTGATCTGCGTTTTATTCTCGCCGTCACCAAGATCAATGCCGATCTCGAGCGCGTCGGTGATCAGGCTGTCAACATCGCCGAGCGGGTGATGGACATGGTTGATTTGCCGCCCGCCGACCTGCCAGTAGACATTGCTCGCATGGGAACCGCGGTAAGCGCCATGGTTCGCCGCGCTCTGGAATCTTTTATTGAAGGAAAGGTTGAGCTCGCCCAAGCCGTCCTCGAAATGGACAACGTCATCGACCGCATGCGCGATGATGCCTTCATCCAGCTGGTCAAGACGATGAATGAGCGTCCCGATGTCGTACGGCAGGCGCTCGATGCGTTGCTCGTCGCCCGCAATCTCGAGCGCGTTGCCGACCACGCCACGAATATCGCTGAAGACGTCATCTTCTGGGTACAGGGCTCCGACGTCCGCCACAACGTGCACCCGGAAGAAGCGACACCGGCAGATTCTGTTCGGCCCACCTCGCGCGCTTCGGGGATTTAACGGACCATGTAGGGACAGCCGCCTCGGCTGTCCCGGGAGCGAAGCGAGCGCACCGGATCACGAAAAGCCTTGGTTGTTGTTTTGAGCTGCAGGGATTCCCACGTCTCGCAAAAGCAGCGAGACGTGGGGCACCCCAGGTTTTGCGTACGCCTGAACATCTTTTAGATTCTCAACGCACTGCCTGGCTGGCCTAAAGCGCCAGCCGCGCAGCGGCATATGTTGGGCCAGCTTGTAAGCCCTGGGTAAGGCCGATCGATGGAGCAGAACCCCGTAGGGGACGTCAGGGTTGTGCCTCAGCCAACTCTCAAGCTTTGACCATCGGATGAACGTTGCATTACGCTCATCTCCTCGTCACTTTCGTACTGGCATGTGGAGGCGCTTTGACTCGCTCTTTTTTGGAGGTCTTTTGCCTGGTGTTGGGAGTCATCTCGATGGATCTTGCCCAGACGTCCGATCACAAGACCATCAACCTGCCCACGAGCAAACAACTGTCAATCCCATCTCCGGGCCGTGTCGGCAGCACCAACAGCTTTCCCGCGACGATGGTGCTTAGCCCTGATGGCCATTACGCTGCGCTGCTGGATGACGGCTACGGCACGCAAGAGACACTCGCGCGTCAATCGATCTCCGTTCTGAATCTCGACACCAATCAGATCACCGAATTTCCCGATGCGCGATTCACCGACGAGTCCCACCAGAGCTACTTTATTGGCCTCGCCTTTAGTTCTGACGGCAAGCATCTCTACGCGTCGGTCGGATCGCTGACGGACCCCACCGGGGCCAGGCAGGGGGACACGGGCAATGGCATCGCGGTCTACAGTTTCTCCGCGGGGAAGGTCGCGCCCGAAAGATTTATTCCGATCTCCCTGCAGCCCTTGCCCAACGGGAAGAAACTGGCAATCGGTTTGACGGCCCCGCACCATATGGCGATTCCGTATCCGGCGGGCCTGGCGCTGGTCGCAGATGGAGGCCACGACAAGCTTCTGGTCGCGAACAATCTCTCCGATAATGTCGTGCTGCTCGATCCGGCGGCAGGAAAGATTCTGCAGAGCTTCGATCTGAGCAGGAGCGATCTGGTTCCTGCGTCCTATCCGTACACCTGTGTTGTGACAAAGGATGGGCGGCGCGCCTGGTGCAGTTTGTGGAATCTGTCTGAAGTTGCGGAACTGGACCTTACGAGTGGGAAAGTCTCGCGTTGGATCAAGCTTAAGCGGCCAGACAATCCTCTTGCCCCGGGCTCGCATCCGACAGCAATTCTGCTGAGTACCAGCGAAAAAACCTTGTACGTTGCATTGTCCAATATTGACCAGGTCGCGGCAGTTGGAACCGAAACTGGGTTGCCGTTCGGATTTATGCGTACATCGAAGGGTGACCAGGGGCCCGCTGGGAGCTATCCAATAGCGTTGGCTCAGTCAACCGATGGCAAACGCCTTTTCGCCGCAGACGCGTCGCTCGATGCTGTCGTCGTTTTGGACACCTCTGGGATGCTCAACGGTCCTGCACCAGACATTGTGTCTTGGGCGCTCGGTTTCATCCCCACCGACTGGTATCCCTCGGCCCTCGCCGTTCACGGCGACGATCTCCTCATCGCCACTGCCAAAGGCGAAGGCACGCGCGCCAACAAAGACATGGGCAAGACTGTCTACGAGACCAAGCACAAAGAGCATCCTTACATTCCAACTCTGCTCAAAGGATCGATCGCCCGCCTGAACATTCCTGCGACCCTCGAAAAGCTTCCGCAATACACCCAGATGGTGGAGCATGACAACCTCTTCCACAGTGATCCCGGAACCATCACTTTCGCAAGCGGTCAGAATCCCATCAAGCACGTCATCTATGTCCTGAAGGAGAACCGCACCTACGATCAGATTCTCGGTGACCTGAAAGTGGGTGATGGCGATCCCGCACTCAACATGTACGGCGAAGACATCACCCCCAACGAGCACAAGCTCGCGTTACAGTTCGGCGTGCTCGACAATTTCTACGATAGCGGGGAAGTCTCTGGGGACGGCCACGTCTGGTCCACCGCCGCTATTACAAGCGACTACAACGAGAAGACATGGCAGATCGCCTACCGCGGCAAGGAGCGCACCTACGACTTCCAGGGACAGAATGCAGATGAGTATCCGCTCGATCACAACCTGCCGGATGTCGATGATCCCTTCACCGGATTCATCTGGGATAACCTCGCAGCCCATCACGTGAGCTTCCGCATCTATGGCGAATTCGTGAATGCCGAGTGGTGCAACGAGAAGCCCAAAGCGGCCAGCCCGAAGCAGGGAACTCCTTCGGGACAGGAGGCGAAATGCCCCCGAACCGAAGTTCAACAAGGTGGCACGCTGCCGCCGAACGTCGGAAGACCGCACGGAGGCGTCAGCCCGTGGCCATGGCCCGTGCCGCTTTTCAGCGGAGTCAAGCCGACCAAGGCCGTACTGCGCGATCACTTCGACCCGCTTTATCCCGACTTCAATACCGACTATCCTGACCAACTCCGCGCCGACGAATTCCTGAACGAATTCGGCGCGTACGTGCGCGCGCGCGAGGCTCACGAAGGCGCGGATCTCGAACTGCCGTCGTTTATCCTGCTCTATCTCCCCGACGACCATACCGGAGGAACGCGCCCCAATCGCGCACGCCCGGCAGCCAACATAGCGGACAATGACCTGGCTCTCGGCCGCGTCGTCGATGCCGTCTCGCACAGTCCGTACTGGGACGACACTGCCATCTTTGTTCTCGAAGACGATGCCCAGGATGGCGCCGACCACGTCGATGCGCATCGCTCCATCGCATTCGTCGTCAGCAAATACTCGCCGGGCTCGGCCGCAAAGCCTTACGTCGAGCATCGCTTTTATACGACGGTGAACATGATGCACACCATGGAGTCGCTGCTGGGACTGCCTCCGATGAATCAGAACGACGCCTATGCCCCGGTGATGAGCGGATTGTTTACCGGGCCAGGCGATCAGGCCCAATACAAAGCCGACGATCGCAACCTGAAGAACGGGCTGATTTACGAAACCAACAAGCGCGACTCGCCCGGGGCAAAGATCTCCTCCAGGATGGACTTCTCGCGGCCCGACGCTGCCGGTGCCACGCGCCTCAATCGCGTTTTGTGGCGTGACCGCAAAGGATCGACGCCCCTTCCAGCGCCAAAGCATAAGGTGATACCGGCAAGCGGCGAGTGATCGCATGAATCCACTGGAAATTTCCTCAAGCCAGTTTCGCCGGCTGGCCGAACGTGTCACTCAACTGGCTGCAGACTATCTCGAGCATGTGGACTCCATGCCCGTGTCTCCCGCTCTTAGCGGAGAGAAGTCGCTGAGCCTTTTCGATACGCTCCTGCCGGAGCAGGGAATCGGCGAAGCCGCATTCGACGATCTGCCGGAAGTGCTGCGCGCGTCACGCACGCCAAATGGGCGTTTCTTCGGCTACGTTCTCGGCTCAGGCGAGCCCGTTGCCGCGACGGCCGATCTCATGGCCAGCGTCCTGAACCAGAACGTGACCGCATGGCGCTCGGGTCCTGCCGCCGTGACGATCGAGAGGACCGTGATCAACTGGCTGGCGCAAGCAATTGGCTGCCCGGAGTTTCGCGGCTACCTCACGGGCGGTGGATCCGCGGCAAATCTTATGGCACTGGCGATGGCGCGCGAGGCCCTCTCGCCCGCGAATGAGCGAGGACTTACTGCCGGTTCTGTTGTCTACGCTTCCCAGGAAGTGCACATGTCCATACCCAAGAGCGTGGCTCTGCTCGGCATCGGACGCGACAATCTGCGCCTGATTCCTACGGATTCATCCCTGCGTATGGACACGGCCCAACTCCAGCGCCAACTCACAAGCGACAAAGCGGCTGGAAAAACTCCTGTCGCGGTCGTGGCTTCCGCGGGAACGGTCAACACTGGTGCCATCGATCCGCTGGCAGAGATCGCCGAGATCGCCCATGGCAATGGGGCGTGGTTTCACATCGATGGCGCATACGGAGCATTGGCTGCAATTGCAGAGCGCGGCAGATTCAAAGGTATCGAGCTCGCCGACTCGATTTCTCTCGACCCGCACAAGTGGCTTTATCAGCCGCTGGATTGTGGCTGCCTGCTTTACCGCTCCTCAGAAGCAGCGCAGAACGCTTTCTCGCATAGCGGCGAATACACGCGTGCCTTGAGCGCTGATCCTATCGAGGGATTTGCCTTTTTTGAAGAATCTCTGGAACTGTCGCGCAGATTCCGCGCCTTGAAGCTCTGGCTTTCGCTGCGCTATCACGGCCTGGCCGCATTTCGAGAGTCGATCCGAAGAGACTTGGCGCACGCCCGCCGCCTCGCCGAGGCGATCAAGGCCGAACCTCAACTGGAACTGATTGGTTGTGGGGAGTTGAGCGCCGTTTGCTTCCGTCATCGCGGAGGGATTGATGAGACCGCGCTAAATCAGTGGAACACTGCGATCCTGAAGCGTACCCAGAAACGCGGACGCGTTTACCTGTCCAACGCCACGCTGGCAGGGAAGTTCTGCCTGAGAGCGTGCATCGTCAACCATCGCACCATGGACTCTGACATCGATGCCATCGTGCCCGAGGTGCTGGCCGCCGCAAAAGAATTGGCCGCTCCCGAGAATGCTCGTTAGCGGCCGTTTCTTCCCAAATGAGTTTTTGGTTCCTAATCCAGAGTTAACGACTGCTTCAAAGGCAAACTCTGCGATGATCCCCCCACCATGAAGTTGTACTCTCCCGGAAGCAATTGCCACCTGTTCTGTTCGACGTTGAAGATCGACAGGTATTTCGGATTGACCTCCACCGTCACTTCTTTGCTTTCACCCGCCTTCAGCCAAACTTTGTTGAAGCCCACCAACCGCTTCGGAGGCTCCGTCGCCGCCGCAGGCAGCGCAGCATAGATCTGCGCAATTTCTGCGCCGTCTCGGTTGCCAGTGTTCTTCACCGTGAACGTAACTTTTGGATTCTTCCCGGGCGTGACCTTCAGGCCGGAGTAGGAATACGTCGTGTAAGAAAGCCCATGTCCGAAGGGGAAGAGCACCGCCTTCTTCTCCGCGTCATACCACTTGTAGCCGACCTTCACGCCTTCGTCGTAGGTGACCGGAAAAGGGGCGAGCCCAGTCGCAATCTGTTTCCACACTTCAGGCTGCCGGTCATTAGGAATCGACTCCGGCGGAGGCTGCACGACGATCGGATGAGGCAGGTCGGCTTCGGTCCGGGGGAACGTCAACGGAAGTTTCGCGCTGGGATTGACTACTCCGAACAATACGTTCGCCACTGCGTCCGATCCGCTGCTGCCCGCAAACCACGCTTCCAGAATCGCGCTAACTTTATCGGCCCATGGCATGGTGACCGGGCCGCCGCTTTCCACCACAACGACGGTGTGCGGGTTCGCCGCGGCGACCTTCGCAATGAGTTCGTCCTGATGCTCGGGAAGCGCGAGACTGGGCAAGTCCATGCCTTCGCTTTCCCACTGATAGGCAAAGATGATGGCCACATCGGAGTTCTTCGCGAGTGCCGCGGCCGCTGACGGATCGGCGCCCGAATCAAACTGCACCTTCGCCCCAGCCGCCTTGGCCCGAATTGATTTCAATGGCGAAGTCGGAAACCACACTGGCTCCAGCCATCTCGTCTGCCCCTTGCCCGGCGGCAGAATCGCGTTTCCCACCGGAGGGTCCACCTGCGCCGAACCACCGCCTGAGATCATGCCCACATCCGCATGAGGTCCGATCACGGCGATGCTGTGAACCTTCGCCGCATCCAGCGGAAGCTGCGATTTCTCATTCTTGAGCAGAACGATGCTCTGCTCCTCCAGCTTGCGCGCCACTTCCAGCCCGCCCAATACATCCGGGACGCTCCTTTGCACCGGGTCGTCCATCAAGCCCGTGGCGAACATCGTGCGCAAGATCCGATGCACGTGATCATCAAGTTCGGCCTGCGGCACTTTGCCGGATTCGACAGCCTTCTTTAGATCCTCTCCATAGAAAATCCATCCCGGTTGCTCGTGATCCATGCCTGCCGCCGAGGCTTTCTCGACGCTATGTGCGGCGCCCCAGTCGCTGAGGACAAATCCTTTGAAGTTCCAATCCTTCTTGAGAACGTCGGTGAGCAGATACTTGTTTTCGCAGGCGTAGTCGCCATAAACGCGGTTGTAGGAACACATCACCCCGGCAGGATCGGATTCCTCGATTCCAATCTCGAAAGCCAGTAGGTCACTCTCGCGCGCTGCGCGCTTATCGATGGTGATGTTTACCGCATTGCGTCCACTCTCTTGATCGTTCAGGGCATAGTGCTTGATGTCGCCAAGCACATGCTGCGCCTGAATTCCCCGGATCACCGACGCCACCATCTTGCCGGCCAGCACCGGGTCCTCGCCCATATACTCAAACGTGCGCCCATTGCGCGGCTCGCGGGTGAGGTTCACGCCTCCGCCCAGCGACATGTTGTAACCCTGTGCGCGCAGTTCGCGCCCGATCAACGCCCCGTATTCGAATCCGCTCTGCACATCC
>DATEHP010000342.1:0-8103 GCA_035279505.1 Candidatus Sulfotelmatobacter sp.
AATTGATCTTTCCTCTTCGACCTGCCACTACAAGGCCATCTTTGGCGCGGGCGACGCCGACAATCGAATTCTGAGAAGTGTTTCTCATTTTGGCGAAGTTACGCTGGAATCGCAGGGAAACTGCCAAAGTGTTGTTTACGACCGCGAAGAGGAAATCTACTTTATTCTGCAAGGCACGGGCGTTCTGCAGTACGGTGATGAGACCCATCCTCTGCGTGCGAACGATTTTACCTACCTGGCTCCGGGTGTAAAGCACGGGATTGCCAACCACTCGGGCCAGCAGTTGCATGTTCTGGTCATGAGCTTCAAAATTCCGCCTCGCGTCGCGCTCAACGCTCCGCCCCCAGCTGTCAAGATTGTGAATCTGGATGACGTGAAAGAGGAACCCGTGCAAGGTCATCCGACCTCAGTTCTATACAAACTGCTGGCCGGTCCGCGAAACGGAAAGCGCGATGCCATCGATAGCGCGTACGTGATCACGAGCTTTTTCTGGATGGACTTTGCCCCCGGAGGGACGAACTTCCCGCATCATCACGAGACGGCGGAAGAAATCTATCTGGTCGTGGATGGAGAAGGAGAAATGGTGGCTGGAAGCGGAATGAATGGACTCGAAGGCCGCTTTCCCGCCAAGGCTGGGGATGCGTATTATTTCCGCCCGAATTGCACCGTCGGTTTTTACAACCAGGACAAGCCGGGAGCGAAAGCCCACATTCTCGCGGTGCGATCACGGATTCCTCTCAGCAATGAGGAAGATTAAAGCGGCAGGCTTTGTGCTCAGATACAAGCAGGGTGAACGTTTGCAGAACTGGAACTTTTCCATCAGGAGGCCGTGATGCCGATCCGGACCGCTAGCCGCAGATCCTTCGTGAAACTGCTCGCGGCTACCCCGCTGCTAACCCAGATCGCCGCGCGCGATCTGTACGCGCACGCCGCGTCCGCCGTCGGGCGGGATCCACGCGAGAATGTCTACAGCCGGCTTGGCGTGAAGACGGTGATCAATTGTCGCGGCACGTGGACTTATCTGAGCGGCTCCCTCGAATTCCCTGAAGTTCGCCAGGCTCAACTCGAAGCGGCCGAGCACTTCGTCAACATGCTGGAGTTGCAGCGTGCAGTCGGCAAGCGCTTGTCCGAATTGACCGGCGCCGAATCCGGCATCGTCACTTCCGGCTCCGCAGGCGCCATGGCCGCCGCCACCGCCGGATGCATGGCCGGCAGCAGCGACAAGTACATCTGGCAACTCCCCGACACGACCGGCTTGAAACACGAAGTAATCATGGTCGGCGGACGCAGCGCCTTTGATAGCGCCATCCGACTGGCTGGGGCCAAACTGGTGCTCGTGTATTCCCCGGAAGAACTCGCCAATGCAATCAATGAAAATACGGCGATGATCTACACCACCGATCTCGGGGAGAAACTGCAGAAGAGCTTGTCGTTCGCGAAAGAGCATAAGATTCCGATGCTGCTCGACGACGCCGCCGGCATCCCGCCTGTCGATAATGCCAAGCTGTACGCGCGCATGGGAATCGATCTCTACTGCTTCTCGGGCGGAAAGGGACTTCGCGGTCCGCAGTGCAGCGGCCTTCTCCTGGGGCGCAAAGATTTGATCGAAGCGGCGCTGTTGAATTCCGCTCCTCGCGAAGGAGCCGTTTGCCGTCCCATGAAGGTGGGGAAAGAAGAAATCATTGGATGTCTCGTTGCGCTCGAGACGTGGTTGAAGATCGACGACAAAAAGCTCTACGCCGAATGGAACGACCGCCTCGACCGCATTCGAAAGCTGGTGGAGACCGTGCCTGGAGTCAAGACAGATACATTCATTCCAGAGGATGGCAACCGTTATCCCACGCTGAGGGTCTACTGGGATCAGCAAGGCTGGCAATACAAGATCTCCGACTGCGTGCAGGAACTGCGTTCCGGAGATCCTGTCATTGAAGTGCTCGGAGCAGACAATCCCAGCCTGGTCACGGCGGTGCGCGAGGGTAATCCGGATCCGAAGCCGAATCGGAAGGAACTCAAGCAACCGGATCACATCGAACTTGTTTCGATGACCATCAAGCCGGGAGAAGAGATCGTTGTTGGACAAAGACTGCGAGCCATCCTGGGAGCGGCTCAGAAGAAGGCTGCAGCCTAGATACGCGAGATCGTTTTGAGAATTCTCCGCCCACAACTCGCTTGGCGAATCCTTGCCGCGCTCTTGTTGTGCTCGACGCTAGCAGCGCAGGACCACATTCGCGCCGTCGTACCGGCAGAAGCGGGCGTTCTCACGAATCGCTTCTACTCGCCGGGTGTGGACGCCGGTGACTACCTCTACGTCTCGGGGCAAGGACCTCGGAAACCGGACGGCAGCTTGCCCAATAATTTTCACGACCAAGTCAGGCAAGTCCTGGACAATCTTCAGACCATCGTGAAATCTGCCGGGCTCACTATGGACCACGTGGTTTACATGCAGGTCTACCTGGAGAATATGACCAAGTACGACGAGTTGAAGAAGACGCTCTTCGAATACTTCGGAAAGTCTCAGCCTGCGCAAGCCGTGCTGGGTGTCGCGCGCACTTCCGACTCGTCGCTTGAGATCAACGCTGTCGCCGTACGTAGCCTTGCAGACAAGAAACCGATCTATCCGGAGAATTACAAATCGAGCGATCCCACCCCGCCCGGAATGCTGACTCATGATCGCCTGTTTGTGTCGAGCATGGCGGGCGCCGATCCTGCGACCGGAAAGATTCCCGATGACCCGGCATCCCAGGTAGATCTCGCGCTCGACCGCGTGGAAGCCGTAGTCAAGGCCGCGAGCCTCGATCTGAAGAACATGGTCTTCGTGAATCCGTATTTGACCACCGCGATTCCGAACCGCGTCATGAACGAGCGCTATGCGCGACGCTTCGAGTTCGGGAACACTCCCGCGCGCGCCACAATTGAAGTGTCGAGCCTTCCCGGCGGCGCTCATATCGAGTACACGGGAGTGGCTGTGCGCGATCTCACGCAGCGAAAAGCGGTACGCCCGAAGAACATGCCTCCGAGCCCCACTGCGAGTCCATGTGTTTTTGCCGGCGACACTTTGTACTGCTCCGCCAAAGATGGTTTCATCCCGGGACCGCACGGGGGTGTCTATGCGACCAGCACACAACATCAACTGCGGCAGACGATGCGCAATCAACTCGACAACCTGGAAGAGGCAGACATGAAACTCGATCAGGTGGTAGCGACGAACGTCTATCTCGACAACCTGTCCGACGTATCTGTATTCGACGAAGTGTACGCGCAGTACTTCGGCTCCGTGCCGCCGGCGCGAACTACAGTTCAGCAAATCGCACCGACCGATCGAAAAGCCGACAAAGAGGATCACTTCCCGGGATTGGAGCAGGTGTCGCTAATTGCGGTGCGCAATCGAGGCAACCGGTGAAAATCGTTTTCGCAGCACCTGTGTATGACCGGTGGACAAGAACTAATTCCGTGCTTGACAGATTTCCATGCAGTGGAATATGTTTTCGCGCCATGGGAGTGGTGTTCGTGTCGCGCTGAGTCTGCCTTAACGTGGGAAGGGGCCTGCGCGATTCTGTAGATGGGGTTCAGAAAATCCAGGATGCATGGGCAGACAGTCGAGGCAGACTGCCGCCCGGGAGATTGGCAATGCGAAACAGTCGCAGATTCTTGGTCCCGGTGTTCGTTGTCGTGTCGATGCTGTTGCTCCCCGCTGTGCTGCTGGCTGATGTCACCGGCTCCATAAATGGGGTGGTGCGCGATCCGTCGCAAGCCGTGGTCAAGGGAGTGCATGTCAGGATCACGAACACCCAGACCAATCTCTCCCAGGACACGGTTTCGGCCGATGACGGCTCCTATCGCTTTCTAGCCTTACCCGTCGGGACCTACACGCTGAACGCCACACTCACCGGCTTCCAGCATTTCAGCGCAACCGACATCGTGCTACAGGTGAACGACCAACTGCGCATCGACATCTCTCTTAAAGTCGGCAATGTGAACGAAGAGATGACCATTGCCGCCGACGCGGTACAAGTCGAGACCGAAAGCACGCAACTCGGCGACGTGATCGATTCGAAGAAGATGCTGAATTTGCCCCTGAATGGCCGGAGTTACTTGGATCTGCTGGGCTTGCAAGCGGGGGTGGCGCCCAGTGGATCAGTGACCATCGGCGGCAACTCCGGAACGGGCGCAAGGAACGTTTCAGGTTACCTTGATAACGCCGGCAATGTTTCAGTGAATGGCCAGCGCGAGACAGCGAACGCATTTCTGGTGAACGGAGGCGATGTCAGCGAGGGACGCAACCTGGGCGCTGGACTGGTTCCGAATCTTGATTCCGTCGAAGAGTTCCGACTTATCACAAACAGCTTCGACGCGGAGTATGGAAAATTCAGCGGCGCAGTGATGAACGCCATCACCAAGTCCGGTACGAACGGGTTCCATGGCGATGTCTTCGAGTTCCTGCGCAACGACAAGATGGATGCGCGCAACTTCTTCACGGCTCACAAGTCCGAACTGAGGCGTCATCAATTTGGAGGAGTAGCGGGGGGCCCCTTCTGGAAGGACAAGCTATTCTGGTTCACGGATTACCAAGGGACGAGACAAGTGCGAGCGGCTGAAACCGGGATACTGAACCTGCCTCCGAGTGCCGAGTTTCAGGGCAACTTTGGGTCTGGAATATTAACCGGCGCGGTCGATGGTCCTCCTCCGAACAACACATGCCCCACTTGTGCCGGTGTCGACTGGCCCACAAGGCTTACCCAACGTTTGGGCTATCCGGTAACCCAGGGCGAACCATACTGGACTACAGGCTGCAATACGCCGCAGGATGCTCAGAACGGCGTTTGTGTGTTCCCTGGCGGTGTAATTCCCCAGAGTGCATGGTCGTCAGCGGCGGTTGGAACTCTCAAGTACATCCCTCAACCCAATATCGATCCTGTCTTGGGTATCTATGCGGATAACAGCCAGAAAGATAGAGTTACCGACAACAAGATTGGTGAACGGGTCGACTTCAACAATCGCAAGACGGGCAACTGGTCGTTCTATTATCACTTCGACGATTCGACGGTTTTCAGCGCACTGCCCAGCGGGGGCGCAACCGTGCCAGGCTTCCCAGCACAGACGCCAACCCGCGCCCAAGAGTTCGTCATAAGTAACACCAAAACTCTCGGACCGACTGCTGTGAATGAGGCACGGGTGACCTTCTTCCGCACGGCAACCCACCTAGACAACCCCAAGGGTGGCCAGGCGGCACTTTCTTCTCTTGGCTTCGTGACCGGCACCGGTACCCAGGGGATCATCCCCGATGCCCTTCCCGGCTTTCCGGAGTATGTGCCCCAACTCTATTTCACTAACTTCGCCATCGGCGCGCCTTCTCTTATTACCTTCCAGCCGAACAATACCTACATGGCATCGGACGGATTTTCGAAGGTAGCAGGCAAGCACACGCTTAAGTTCGGTGGGGAAGCCCGGTATCTGCAAGTCAACGAACGCAACCTGGCCAGCCAGGACGGGGCTTTTGTCTTCGATGGCACAGCAACCGGAAGCGATTTCGCCGACTACCTCCTTGGAGCACCTACGGGAGCCGGGGGTGGCTTCACCCAGGCAGCGCTACAACTCCTGGATTCGCGCACGCGTTATGGCGGCGCTTACGCGGAGGATACCTGGAGGGCAAAGCCTAATCTTACGCTGAATCTCGGCCTGCGCTGGGAAGTCAGCACGCCTTGGTATGACACGCAGGGAAAGATCCAGACTTGGGTCCCGGGAGAGCAATCGGTTGTTTTTCCGAATTCGCCCAAAGGTCTGGTGTATCCGGGTGACCCGGGCGTTCCCAAGACGCTTGCTCCTACCACATACAAGAATTTCGGCCCTCGCGTCGGTCTAGCCTACTCCCCCGGCTTCAGCGAGGGAGCTTTGGGAAAGATCTTTGGCGGACCGGGAAAGACCAGTATTCGTGCGGCCTATGGGATCTACTACACGTCAGTGGAAGATCTCAACCTGTTCTACGAAGTGGCCGATGCACCTTTTGGCTTGTATTGGACCAGCCCGGGTTCCGTTTTGTTTGAGGAACCTTACCGAAATCGGCTGGACGGAGGTACCGACGGCGAGGGACAACGCTTTCCATTCACCGTCCCCATTCCGGGCAGTCCCGCGAATAAGACACTAGATTTTTCGGTTTATGAGCCAATGTCTTATTTCCCAGGATATGACATTCATAACAAGCTGCCGTACGCCGAACACTTCAATTTCTCGATCCAGCGTGAGTTGAGCAAATCCACTGTCTTGACTCTGGCTTACGTCGGGACGGAAGGTCATCGGCTAATCTCGCAGAGCGAGGCCAATCCTGGCGATGCCACGTTATGTCTGCAACTCGCCGCGCAAGGCGCCGGCTGCGGACCGAACGGTGAGCAGAACACGTATACTGTGGGCTCAAATACAATCTATGGCACCAGGGACAAGCTTTTGAATCCGAATTACTGCCCCGGAGCTCAAAGCCTCTGTTACGGCTTCGGCAACACCTTCACCAAACTGGTTGCGAATTCAATCTACAACGCTGCGGAGGTGACGGTAGAACGCAGAGCGGGCGATGTAACCTTGCTCGCTGCTTACACATTCGCCAAAGCTCTGGACAATGCTTCGGGATTTAACGACCTGGTCAATTTTGCCAACCCAAAGTTGAGCCGTGGGCTGTCATCGACTGACGTTCACCACAATTTCGTGGTCAGCTATATGTGGGCCATTCCCTTCGATCGAGCTTTCCACCGCTTGCCCAAAAGGCTGACGCAAGGATGGCAACTGCAGGGCATTACCCGATTCGCGACGGGATTTCCAATCCAGATGGGTCAAGGGAATCCCGTATCCGGGCCCCTGTGTACGCAGGTAGACCCGAACCCGGACCCGAACTTGAGGCAGCCTCTGTGCGTGGGAGACGCCTCGATGGTCGGCAGCCCGTCCACCGATATGCCGAATGTCGTGGGACCGATTCACATCCAGAACCCTCGCAGCACGCCTGGCACGTTCACATATTTTGACCAGAGCACATTCGTCGCAACTGCCTGCAATCTGACATACCCAAATGGGCTATCGTCGCCGGGGGTTTTGATGGGTACTGACTGTGGGTCTTTCGGCACAGCGAACCGGCGATTCTTCCACGGGCCGGGATTCAACAACACCGATTTGGGAATACTAAAGAGAATCCCGGTAACGGAAGCAAAAGCTTTCGAGATTCGGGCTGAATTCTTTAACGTATTCAACCATGCGCAATTCCTGAATCCGAGCGGGGACATCAGTAGCGGCAGCTTCGGCAACATCACGAATGCCCGCGATCCGCGCATCGGTCAGGTCAGTGCGAAGTTCATCTGGTGAGTTGACGGCTAGAACGATTGCAAAGGGACGGCGGGCAAAGCCGTCCCTTTGCATTTGGGATAAATTGTAAGCATGCGGCCCTTTCCCACGACCCGCACGACTGGCGCAGAGAAGCGTCAGCCGATGACCCGGCCTTGGGTCGTGGCTCTTTGTCTATTTGCGTGTATTCATCCTTCGCATATCCGGGCCCAGACTGCGGACACCTATCGCCAACGTGCAACCGAACTCTCCCAGGCCAAGTCTTGGGATGACGCCATCACGAACTACGGTAAGGCGCTCGATCTCGAGCCCAACGACGCGGTCACGCACTACAACCTCGCATTGGCATTGAAGTACAAGGGAGATCACCGCGAGGCCCTGAAAGAATTCCAAGCGGCAATACATCTCAGGCCGAAATGGGCTGAGGCGCATTACGGATTGGGTGCAACCTGGTACGACCTGCAGAACCAATCCGAAGCAATCAACGAGCTGCACACCGCTGAGTCACTCGATCCAGCTCACGCCGCTACTCATCGGCTCTTAGCCCGTATCCTTTCGCAGCAGAGCAATTCTCATGATGCCGAACACGAACTGAAGCTGGCCCTTCAAGCAAAGCCCTCGGCCGATATCCATCTCGAACTGGGCGTGGTCGAAGGACAACTGGGTAAATTAACCGAAGCTGCGGCCCAATTTCGCCAGGCAATTCAACTGGATTCAAAGTTGGCCGCCGCGCACCTCATGCTCGGGATCGCTCTGCGTCGTCAGTCAGATCACAAGGGAGCT
>DATEHP010000343.1:0-7231 GCA_035279505.1 Candidatus Sulfotelmatobacter sp.
GGATTTCGCAAAGCGGAAATGTGCGATCGACCACCGGCTTCAGCCGCCCCGCGAACACGTGTCCGAGGACTTCGTTCAACTCACCCATGGTCCCCATGTACGAACCGAGAATACGCAATTGTCGCGCGAACAAATGCCGCAAGTCGATGCCAACGCCCGGCCCAGTGGTCGCGCCGCATGTCACTAGCGTCCCGCCCGTTTTCAGGCATTTCATGCTTTCATCCCAAGTGGCCGCGCCCACGTGCTCGACCACAATATCGACGCCTTCTTTGCTCGTAATCTTTCTGACTTCTTCTGGGATCTTCTGCTTGTAGTGGTTGATACCATGATCGGCTCCGAGGGCCCGACCCCTTTCGAGTTTAGCCTCGTCGCCGGCAGTTGTGATGACCCGGCAATGAAACAGCTTCGCAATCTGAATGGCCGCGATGCCGACACCGGAACTGGCACCGAGTACCAGCACCGTCTGGCCGGGACGAACACCGGCCAGTCCGACTAACATGTGCCAGGCGGTGACGAATACCAGCGGCACGCTCGCCGCTTGGTTGAAGTCAAGCGAATCGGGAATTGGAATAATGTTTCTTGCGGGCGCCGAGAATAACTCGCAATTTCCGCCATCGACCACGTTACCCAGGACGCTAAATTCGCGGCACTGGTTCTGCACACCGGCAAGGCACTTCACGCAGAGTCCGCAGAAGTGTAACGGGGCGACCAACACGCGCTGGCCTGACTTGACCCCGGACACGTACTCGCCAACATCGATCACTTCTCCCGCGATGTCGCTACCGAGGATGTGCGGAAGTTTCACGCCGGGAAGCCCTTTGCGCACCCATAGGTCAAGGTGGTTGAGCGAGCAGGCCTTCACTCTCACCAGCACCTGATCTTTGCGCATCTGCGGATCGGGGATATCTTCGTAGGTGAGAACTTCAGGTCCGCCAAATTGATGGATGCGAACGGCTTTCATGGAAGTGCCCCTGCCGCTGAGTCTTCAAGCTAACACATTCAAATCCAGGGGCGGCGGCGTACCCCATCAACCTTGAAGCGCGCGCAGGAAACCTGCCGGTTTGCTCCCCTGTGTGTGCCTTCGTATCCTTCGTGGCAAATGAATTTAGCGGATGTAGAATTCCAAGCGAGTGAAGACAATTCCTATGCGGACGCGAATTTATTTCGGACTCTTATTTCTCGTCGTACCATTTCTGGTCACCATCACCGTTTCTCAAGAGGAGGAGCATGGCCCGCCCACTCTGGCCATCGGCGCTGCTGCACCTGACTTTTGCCTCAAAGGGGTCGATGAGCAAACACATTGTCTGAAGGACTACCGAAGCGCCAAGGTCTTGATGATCGCTTTCATCTGCAATCACTGTCCGACCTCGCAGCTCTACGAGACCCGCATCGAGCAGATTGCCGAAGACTACAAAGATCGTGGCGTCGCCGTGGTTGCCATCGAGCCAAACAATCCCAATGCAGTGCGGCTCGATGAGATGGGTTACACCGACGTTGGCGATTCATTTGACGAGATGCGGATACGCGCTGCGTACCGGCATTTCAGCTTTCCTTATCTCTATGATGGCGAGGATCAGAAGATATCGAACCTATATGGACCCACCGCAACTCCACATGTCTTTATCTTTGACCAGGATCGAAAACTCCACTATGAAGGCCGCGTCGACAACAATCCGCGAGAGCCGCTTGTGACTCGGCGGGACGCTCGTCTGGCGCTCGATGCCGTGCTGGCTGGCAAACCGATTGAGATCGCCAAGATGCCTGCGGTCGGCTGCTCCACCAAATGGCTCTACAAAGAAGAAGGCCGCGTCGAAGAGATGGCGGAGATTGAAAAGAAGCCGGTCACCGTAAAGCCGGTTTCAATCGACGATTTGCGGACGCTGCGCAAGAACACGACTGGCAAGCTGCTGCTCGTCGACTTCTGGGCGACATGGTGTGGCCCCTGCCGCAAAGAACTGCCCACCTTCGAAACCATGTACCGCATGTACGGACACCGCGCCTTCGACCTCGTAACCGTCAGCATCAACTATCCGGACGAGAAGGCAGGCGTCGAGAAAGTGCTGCAGACAGAACACGCCACGAGTACGAATCTCATCCTGGGATCGACTGATCTTTATGCACAGCTCGCGGCATTCGATCCTGACTGGAACGCGGCGGTGCCCTACACGTTGCTGATCCGCCCGGATGGCACGATCGCATATAAGGTGCAAAGCACGAATGTCGATCCGCTAAAGCTGAAGCGTCTGATCATAGCGAACCTGGCAGATGATGACTACATCGGCCATCAGGCCTATTGGAAGGTGGCGGTGGAACCGACGAAGTAGAGGTTATTGACATTGAGGCGTCGGCGAGCCACGATAGAAACGGTTTGATTGATCGCATCGGTACTGCTGGTTTGCCCAAAAGCCACGGATTGATGACCCGGGCTTTTGCGTGTCGGAACCTTGACTCGTCCTGTTGACCGCCTGATAATCAGCACAGCCGTCCAGCCTGATGGATATCTACGAACAAATCGTCGAACTTCGCCGCCAAGGCCGCCGCGGAGCTGTCGCGACGATTGTCAACGTACGGGGCTCGATCCCTTCCTTTCAGACCGCCAAGATGCTGGTACGGGACGACGGTTCAATAGTCGGCACGATCGGTGGCGGATGCGTGGAGGCGGATGTCTGGCAAGCAGCCCGTGAAGTGATGGAGTCGGAGAAGCCCAAAACCTTAAAGTTCGACTTGAACCAGGATCCGAAATACGACACGGGGCTGGTTTGTGGTGGAACCCTGGAGATTTTCGTCGAACCGGTACTTCCTCCAGCGTTACTTTATATTTTTGGTGCAGGTCATGTAGCCATCAATGTTTGCAGAACGGCGGTTCCGGCCGGTTTTGATGTCATTGTCACCGACGACCGTTCTTCCTACGCCACCAAAGAACGGTTCCCTGCCGCCCGCGAGGTGCACGCGCTCGAGTTCGATGAAGCGATGCAGAAGCTCGATATCAACGAATCGTCCTATATCTTGATTGTCACGCGCGGCCACCGCGACGACATGCGCATCCTGCGCTGGGCTGTGCAAACGTGCGCCCGCTATGTTGGGATGATCGGCTCCAAGCGTAAGGTCATCAGTATCTTTAAGACGCTGCAGGAAGAAGGCCTGCCCGCGCATCTGTTCGACCGAGTTCATTCGCCGGTCGGGCTCGACATCGGGGCCGTGACCCCAGAGGAAATTGCTGTGGCGATTACTGCCGAGTTGATCGCTTTTCGCCGCCATGCCACGTCAACCTTGCCGCACATGAGCTGGTTCAAGACGAAGTTAGACTCCGCGGAAGAAGTGCTCGACGACCACAAGACCCGCTAGTCGACAATCGAAAACCTGAGACCACGAAGGAAACTATGGTTTCACGAAGGAGCTTCGGACTTTCCTTTGTGCCCTTTATGGTTAAGACTTTTGCGTTCCGAGTCACTGACATTCTCCCGACTTTCTGCTATCTTCCGCACCATGTCCCGATCGGTCAGCTTTGCAGGAGTCATTCTGGCCGCCGGAGAATCGTCGCGCATGGGGCGGGACAAGGCGTTGCTGGCATGGCCGCCAGCGTCTGACCCGCAGGTTCCATCGTCGGAAAGCTTTCTTTCCGCAGCGATCCGTTCGCTTTCCCTTTCCACCGATTTTGTCATTGTCGTCGCCGGACGGAACGAAGCCGGCCTGACACCAATCATCTATGCCAACGGAGCGTCGATAGTCGTCAATCCCGATCCCGCCCGCGGCCAGTTCAGTTCCTTGCAGGTCGGCTTGCACGAAGTGCTTAACCGCGGACGCGACGCCGCCTTTATCACGCTCGTGGACCGCCCTCCGGCACACGCCGCAACCGTCCAGACGCTGCGTGACTCGTTTGAGGCCGCTCCGCAGAGCACATGGGCTCTGGTTCCGGAATTCTCAGGAAAACACGGACACCCTTTTGTAGCCGGCCGGGAAATGATCGAGCGCTTTTTGCGTGAGCCAGTGACAGGCAATGCTCGCGAAGTGGAGCACCGGCACCAGGAACACGTCCACTACCTTTCTGTGAATGACGCCAACGTCGGCGTGAACATCAATACCCCCGACGACTACGCTGCCCTACTAGCGAAGTTGTAGCTGAAATCCTGCATTCTCGCCTATGCGATTGCACATCTCCTCTCGCGCACGGTATCGTCAAAGTGCATGGATCATCCAAGCACAGAAGCTATTTATCCGACCGCCACCCAATTTATTGAATCTGTCCTGCGGCTAGCCCCTCACATCGCAGCGTTCGATTGCGACGGTACACTCTGGTCGGGAGATGCCGGAGAGACCTTCTTCGATTGGGAACTCAAGCGCGGCGTCCTGTTGGAGGACGTTGCTGCCGCCATGCGCGCTCGTTATGCCCAATACAAGGCCGGTAACGTGAGTGAGGAAGATATGTGCGGCGAAATGGTCACTATGCACCAGGGGCTCTCGGACTCGGCAGTGATGGAGGCAGCCACGGAGTTCATGACCTCGCATTTCCCCGGGCACGTGTTCCCTGAAATGAAGCAACTGGTTCAGCAACTCGACCGGCAGGGTTGCGAGATCTGGGCGGTGTCATCGTCGAATGAGTGGCTGATCCGCGCCGGTATGAAGGAATTTGGTATCCCAGAAAACAGAATTCTAGCGGCAAAGGTGGAACTCAAACATGGGATCGTGACTGACAAACTGGTACGCGTCCCGTCTGGGCCGGGTAAGCCGAAGGCCTTGCGCGAGGCCGCAGGTAAGAAGATCCATGCGGCATTCGGCAATTCGCGCTGGGATATCGATATGCTCGTGATGGCGACGCACGCGTTCGCCGTGAATCCAAACCCTGATCTCGAAACCACGGCTCACCAGCGTGGATGGACCATCTATTTCCCAGACGGAACCAGCCGGTGATAAGAGATGTACTCTCCGCAACTCCTCGATCACTTCCAAAACCCGCGCAACGCAGGGGACCTGTCCGACGCAGACGCAGCCGTTGAGATGGAGAATCCCGTGTGCGGAGACATCATTCGCCTCACCGTGAAGTTCGACGGGGGACAGATCGCCGACATCAGATTCAAGGCCAAAGGATGTGTCCCGGCGATGGCCTGCGGGTCGGCGCTGACGGAAATGGTGCAGGGCAAAACTGTCGAGGAAGCCCGCACATTCACAAAAGAAGATCTAGTCCGTGCTGTTGGAGGACTCCCCCAGGCATCGAGCCATGCCGCAGAGCTGGCACTTGATGTGCTCTCGGCCGCGCTCTCGAAGATCCAGCGTTAGAACGCTTCAGGGCAACTGGTTTAGATAACACGGCCCACTGGTGCTCTGAATGGGTGGACTGGGTGGCGTCATCCAGGACGGAGCGTTGAAGTTGAAGAATTGCGTCATGTTGATCTGCGCGCCATCGCGCATGGTAAGGGCCGGCAGGTTGAACCGCGTTTCGATCAGCTTCAAGATCGCCGTATAATCCGCGATCTGGTGGTTCACATAATGCTTCTTAGCATAGGGCGAAATCACGATCAGCGGTACCCGGTATCCCGTGTAAGTGAAATCGCATGTTGGCCCCGTCGCGCCCGTGCAGATGTCGCCCGGCAATAAGTCCACCGGTTTGATGCCATCGGGACTCTTGGCCGCCTTCGCGGCCACGTGATCGTAGAGGCCGCCGCCTTCGTCGTAGGTAAGAATGAATGCCGAGTCCTTCCACGAAACGCTCGTCATGAGGGCGTCGACCAGCGATGCAACATACTTCGCGCCCAATTGAATGTTGATCGGGTAGGGATCGGAATCGGAGCCATGTTCATCGAGTCCTGCGGGCGACGCGGGCTCGATCATCGCCACCTGCGGTAGAGTTCCATTCTGCACATCCGTGAAATACTGTGAAATCGGAACGAGGTTTTTCGGATATTTCTGCGGAATGGTGTGTCCCCACTGGAAGTTCTGGATGTAACTGTATCCCAGCAAGCACTGCGCCGTGGGATTCGAGGCGCATGGGGTGTTCTCGGGGTTCACATAAATCTTCCAAGTGATTCCAGCATTTTGCAGGGCTTCGAAAATCGGCTTCGCCGTAAGCAGCTTCTGGTCCTTGCTGTCGGTTCCGATCGGGTAGACATATCCCTGTGACGTCGCCGCAATCAGATAGTCACGGTTCGACGAAGTGCGTGTCATCACCGGTGAGAACCAGCGGTCCGATGTCGAAAACTGCGACGCCATGTAGTAGTAGTAATTCAGGTCTGTATCGTCGTAGTAGCCCATCACGCGGATGCCGTTTGTGTCATAGAACGGCGGGTTGTTGTTGCGCGCATCGTGCGCACCCGTATAGACGTACCCGTTCAGAGCCGGGCTCGCAGACAGCGGATTGGTCAGGTTCCAGTCCACGTGCCCCTCGTTCCAGGATGGACTGGGATTCTCGATACATTGTGTGTTCAGGTGATACGAAGCGATAGCTGGGCCCTTCTTGTCTTCGATGCAATCATTTGGCGGAGGATACGCGGGATCGCATCCTGGATTGGTCCGCGGCGGATGGTACAGGGGCGCAGCACCCGAAGTTGGATTGAACTCCGGCAGGCCATCGAACGATACGTCGGAGAAATTGTTATTGCGCCAATATTGCCGCAGGGCTCCGAAGTAGTGATCGAGTCCGCGATTCTCTTGCACCATGAAGATGATATGGTTCAGAACGTTTACGGTCTGAGTCGGCGTAATGGATTGTGCTGACGCCTCAGCGGTTTGAGCCCGAACCACAAGCGGACTCAGCAGGGCGAAGTAAAGAGTGAGGGCGACGATATGGATGAATCTGGTATTCAAGGAGTTTTCTCGGCGTGCCGCATTAAGAGTGTCGATTAGATGTACTCGCACTCTCGACGGTTGGCGACAAACTTAAAGTGGATCGCAAGCGCGCATGCTGTCGTCACGTTTAAAATGCATTATGCCGGTGGACCATACTCCGCGCTGCATTGCGTGCTTGCAGCCGAGCGCGACTGTGATTCTTGATGCGATCGGCGAACTGGACCGCGTCATCGCGTGCACACGCTACTGCGCAGAGGTTGTGCCCGCCGTCGCCAATGGGCCGCGCACAATTCTTCCGGACTCGTGGACTGCAGATTCGAAACAGATCACCAGCGTGCATCCCGACCTGGTAATTGCGGCAGTTCCCTTCCAGGAGAAGGCGCTCGCTGAGATTCTCAAGTCCAGTGCGAGATTTCTTGGACTGGCTCCGAAAACGTTAACCGACATCTAT
>DATEHP010000344.1:0-10686 GCA_035279505.1 Candidatus Sulfotelmatobacter sp.
ATCAGCATTATTTCCTAGCTGCCCAGGCATTAGCAACGCGACTGTCGCCCCGTTGACTGGCGGTCAGTGAGTGAGATCGGGATGTTTTGCCAGTTATAGAACTATCCTTGCTTCCTGGCTCGATCCTTCTCAGAGCATGCCACGCTTTCGCTGTGAGAGTGTTCTAGGACTAGTTTATTTCAGGTCGGACAGCGAACATCTTTGAGTTTTATATCTCTCTGTTTGCGGGCGCAAGCCAGTATCTCGTCTTGCATGTGGTCTCCAAAGGTTTTTCCGCAGGAGCAGAGGCTTTGTAACATCTGAGCCCGCAACGTGGCACGCTTCGCAGGATCGGGTTCTTGGTTCTTGAAGTCTGCCTCTGCAAAGTCGCTTTGGAGTTCAAGTCCCGAAGCTCTAAACGCACGTTTCCGGAGCTTGCCCGCACAGGAGTTAAGGTCGGCGTCGGCATGTTCTCCGAATAGCTCTTTACAGACTGGACAGGAGCTAATTCCCGGCTGGAACTGGAATGCGCTGGCCTCGTTTTTCGTATCTCTACGGGCAGCCCGAGAATACATTTCCTTCATGATCGCAGCGCAGGCATCAACCTGATTCACCGTATGCTCCTGCCAGACATCCCCGCAGAACGGACACTCTGTCTTTCTTCGGCCTGTTCTGGAACCGTCCATCGTGCTGCATTGTATCGCGGGAACTTTGTCAGTTGTCGTTAGCAGGCCATTTCACGCTTTGAGCGGCAAAGTGGATTTTGAGTGAAATGATTCCATAAACAATGTCGGATTGCGTTTGTCGATACCGAAACGGGTGAGTTAAGCGAACAGCGGCTCGATCATCGCGAACCGGCCGAGCAGTTCTATCGGCAACTGAAGCAGCGCGGGCTAGCGCGCGAGTGGGCATGGAATCCAGCGGACACTCGCGTTGGTTCGAGCGTTTGCTGCACGAGCTGGGTTTGAGCTGTGGATTGGAGATCCCGCCGAAATCCAGACTAGGCGCGTACGCAAGCAGAAAACCGATCGTCAAGATGCGAAGTTGTTATTGCGATTGATGCTCGAGAATCGGTTTCCGCGAATCTGGGTGCCGGACGCCGAGAATCGCGATCTGCGGCAACTGCTGTGGCATCGGCATCGGATGGTGCAGATGCGCACGCGGGTGATGAATCAGCTGCATGTCGTGCCGCTGAACGAAGGCTTGCGACGCAAGAAAGCGTTGTGGCGGCCCGGAGGCCGCTAATTACCAGACTTCTTAATTAACTTCTCTGATTGCAACTCGCTCACGCGTTTCTGCGCGGCTACATTGCCGCGTGCGGCGGATTTTTTGTACCAATCTAGAGCAGCCGCGGGGTTTAGGTAAGCCAACCAGACCCTCTTCGTATATGTCTCCAAGCAAGAACATACCATTGTCAATCGGCATCTACTGCTTTGCGACAGAGTTCTAGCGCTTTCACTCCGTCTTTAGCGAGGCCTCCACGGCCCTCCAGGTACATCAGGGCCAAGTTAACCATGGCTTGCGAGTCAGGGCTATCTTCGTCATCGGCTGCTTTCAAATACTGCGCTGCGGCTTTCTCCTCATTTTTCGACACCCCTAAACCCTCCTCATACATATAACCAAGGATAGTCATCGAACGAGTACTCCCCGACTCTGCTTCCTTCTGAAAATAGTAAGCAGCTTCGGTATATCGTTTTTGCTCGTACAGGGATTGCGCTTTCCCGAAGCGCCTATTATGAAAGCTGATGTATCCGACTCCGAAAATGATCAGGAGTACGGCACTTGTCCACTTCGTGGCTAGCCGTTTCAGACGGCCCTCTGGCAGTGGTGTGGGTGAGAGAAGTGTACGAGCCCTTGCACAACAGCACCCGAATGACAGTGCCGGCAGCTGCGTAAAACAAAACGGCAAAAGCAAAGTCAAAATCGTTCCAGGAAGAAACAAGACAAAAGCCCAAAGCCGAGTTCCGGTGACTGGTCTATGGCCTGGCCCAGGTTCCACTTCAAAATAGAACCACAGGGCGCTAATCAGATGGCAGCACTGGCTGAATTGAGAACGCCCAACATGCACCGAGCGACGAGATCGCCCCTCGAGAGTGCGGATGGAAGCATGGCGGCAACGGCCGGTGGGAGAAGAACTTGTCAGCGAAAAAATACCAAGAACTCACTGACTCCGACCGGCCTTCTCATGGAAGGCCTTAGCGCTCAAAATCCCCGATCAGGGGACGATGAGTGAGATGGCGATTTTTCACCATTGATGCCGTTGCTCTATAAACTGAGTTTCAGCCGGCGACGCGGCTCCCGCAACTACGATTTTGTCGCGAGGTATTGGCAGACGCGTTTGATCGTGTCGCGCTGGTTATCGTTCAAGGTGAGAAACTCGAATCCGTAGCGCAGTCCCTGGCGGTAGCGGACGATGGCGCGGACTTTGATGGGATAGGGAGTTAGCGGGAGAGGAATTTCCAAGGTCACGATCTCACCGGGTTCAAGGCTCCCTGTCAGCGTAGCGCCGATGCCATCCTGACCCATCTCCGTGGAACGGCCCCAGCATTGACGGAATTCGCCCGCCTGAAACATCTTGACCTGCAAGCGGACGTCAATCACGAAGCGGGGAAAGCGGCGGGTAAAATTCGGCCTGCCGGGAGCGGGGTGTCCGCTGGACGTGCTGCTGCTACCATTTTCAGCACCCGCGGCAGCGGCTTGTGTTTTCTTCTCGATAGCCATGCAAAGTGAGGCTCGACGTTGAGCCCTTAACAAACAGTTCCCTAATTTCCATGCAAAAGATAGCCGGGCTCCAGTGGAAGCTTCCCGGCTAGTTTTACGACTGAAACACTGCTGTTGATTGCGTAAACATCGACGACACCGACCGCCCCGGGAATAGAAGCCACCTTATTGACCAGGTCTTCATCGGACTCCACGATCATGATGGCGGGATGATTGGTGCGCCCGTGGTTAGCGGTGGCAATGAGATCCTTCACCTGGGCCTCGGGCAATTCGTAAACTTTTTCCAAGAAAAGCTTCATTTCGGGAGTAGCGGGAGCGCGCATGATAAGCGTGACCGGTTTCCCATCGGGCCAGCGGTTGGTCTGGGCTTTGCACACCTTCACCAGATCGGGCAAGGAGATGGCGGCAAAGGAATTGGCCTTGTTGGAGACGACGGCAAGGTCGCGCGCGGCTGCCAGGGAAATGCTGACCGCTACAAATAATGAGGTGCTTATGGCTTTGCGGTAGAACACGCTCTCTCCCACAAGACAGAACAGTCCATACGGGTCGATTTTCGTGGAATTTGGTCATCGGCTCAACGTAACCAAGGTCATGTGCCTCCAGGAGTCCTGGGGGGACCGGATTCCAGACGCTTATGCTATGTCACAGCCGACTCGAACGAGGAAAAAATGGGTAAAAACTCAATGATCGAGGGGATTGGCAACGCGCCTGAGTTCAGGTAGGCTAACGCTTCTCATAGTTCCGAGGACTAGTCCCCATGACAAATCGAGTCTCATACGCTCCGCAAGACGTTCAGAAGATGTGCAAACAGGCCGAAAGAGATCATGAAAGCAAGAAGTTGGTGTTCCTGATGGAGCGGGTGAAACGGCAGATTGCGGAGCGCTCCGATTCGGGTCTGACGGCGGATGCCGAAAAGCTGTCTGGCGGGGTGAACTCAGATTCTAGTTCTGTAAGGCTACCTATCCGCTCAGTTCCTCTCGAGCGCTAACCTTCTTTGCCTGGTTTTCGAGCAAGTGGTTTCCTGATCGTCTCGATGCAAAATTTTTTCCCCATCCACAACTTTGTTTTGCGCTAGAATCGCGTTACTTTGCGGATTGGTCCCGGCGTTGACGGGACGCAATGTGGGTTCGAGCAGTGCCTTCCCCCAGGAGGAGTAGATGTATCGGCAATTCACAGGCACCCAGGCGGAGTTTCGTCCGCTGCGGGATGTTGATGCTCAGCTGCGAGACCAAACCCAGGATTTTGCAACCTCATTCAACACAGGGAACTACGATCACGCCGCCCGGCTGTTTGCGGAGGATGGCGTGCTGATGGCGCCCCAATACGAAGGGGCTTATGGACAAAAGCACGTGGAGCGTCTGCTGCGCCAGATGGGTGAATCCGGCTACAGCGATTTGCGGATGGAGACGACTCGCGTGGATCATTCCGGCGACATGGCCATGGAACTCGGCCGCTTTTCGCTCGTGGTGCGAAGGGCTGATGGAGCAATGATTCCGGAGCAGGGGAAATACGTCAGGGTGTGGCGCCGGCTAGGAGCGTGGCTGCTGATGGCCGATTGCTGGAACTGGACGGCAACGGCGGTGAGTGATCGCGCAGCATAAAATGGAGAAAGTTCCACAGGAAACGTCCGCTGACGAGAGCGGGCATGGGGCGGGAGGAAAAACAGTCGACCCGGGGCAGTATTGTCCGAATTGCTCGTCCAGGTTGCAGGAAAGCCGTTGCAAGATGAAGTGTCTGCAGTGTGGGTTTTACCTGAGCTGCTCGGATTTCTACTGAGATTGTTGACTGTTGAATAAGAACCCTTCCTCTTAAATTTCACCGCAGCGGTCATCGTCATCGGCCGTCGATCAACAATCAAAATTCAACAATCGGTAATTGCGGGCCCGAGACGGACAAAAGAGATTCCGTCTACAATGACTGCGCGACTTTATTTCTGATTCGTAAGGAGAACGTATGCAACGCAAGGCTAGTGCAGTTTGGAAGGGTGGGTTAAAGGACGGCAAGGGGACGATTTCGGCTCCAGGAGGAGTGCTGAACAATACGCCATATTCCTTTACGACGCGTTTTGAGAATGCTCCGGGGACGAATCCAGAGGAATTGATTGCGGCAGCGCATGCGGGATGCTTCTCGATGGCCTTGTCGGCGCAACTGGGCAGCGCGAATCTAACGCCCGAGAGCATTTCGACCAGCGTGACCTTGTCGCTCGAAAAGCTGGAATCAGGGTGGACGATTACTTCCAGTCATATTGATGTTGTAGGCAAGGTGCCTGGCGCCGATGCCGCGACCTTCCAGAAATTTGCCGAGGCGGCCGAGAAGGGATGTCCGGTTTCGAAGGTGCTCAACGCGAAGATCACAATGAACGCGAAGCTGGAGTAAGCCGCAAGAGCCAAGTCGGACCAGCAAGGGGCAGCCGGGAGAACGACTGCATCTAGAGAGCGAGATAGACGATTTGGACGAAAGAGTCTCCGTTGAAATGCCCCTTGCCCCAAACTGGATCGAGATCGCTGAAGGGTTTCGCAGCCACAGCTTCGTCCATTGATTTTCCCGAGGACTTCAGTTTCTGCACCCGGTCGCGCGCTATCACCAGCATGTCGCGGAATTTCTCCACATCGCTCTTGTTTCCAAGCGGGCCATGTCCGGGAATGATTTTGGTGTTGCGCCCCGCCACAGCTAACAGCTTTTCGGTCGCGGCGACCATACCGCCGATCTTGCCGCCCGTGCCGCTATCGATGTAGGGATAGAGGCCATTGAAGAAGCAGTCACCGGCATGGAGTACGTCCGCCTTTTCGAAATGGACGTAGAGATCGGTGTCGGTGTGCGCTGGGGGGACGTGCGCGAGATATAGGTTTTCGCCATTCGCAGCGAGCTTAACCGTGTCCTTGAACGTCTGCTGTGGCAGCGCCTCCGCAGGCGACGGTGAGATCTGCAGGCCCAGCACCGCCAGTTCGTGAGGTTGGGACATGCGTGCTTTCGAATTCTCGTGAGCCAAAACGGTGGCTCCTGCCTTATGGAATGGAGCATTGTTGTCGGTGTGGTCGTAATGCCAATGAGTGTTCACGACCGTTTTGACTGGCTCGCTTCCCAGCGCGTTCAATGCCTCTTTTAACTTGGGCCACGCGGGAGCTACGAACGTGTCGACCACTATTTTTCCGTCGTGGCCGCTGAGCACGACCACATTTCCGCCGGGACCTGAGAGCAACGTCAGCCTATCGCTCAACTTTTGAGACTGAATCGGAATCGCGCCAAACATCGCACGGATTGCAGCCAAAGGATCTGCCGGAGCTGTGCCGGTCTGCTGCCCGTATCCGATTGCGGCCATCCTCGCTATAGCGTTAGGAAGGAGGGAAGGCAAAAACGCACTGCTGGCAAGCACTGCTGCTCCGCGGAGCAATTCACGGCGCGAATAAGACTTTTTTTCGGAAGAATCCATTGCAGGCCCTCCATTCGGACGCCGTAGATTCCGCACTGCTGTAAGGGAGGAGACAATATACTCCGCGGTCGCCAGCCGGTACAACATACTTCGAGCAGATGGGACCGGGGCTGTTGATCCCGCAGAGGGTTTGACACCCACCTTCATGCCTGTAAAATAGGACCTGCAGGTCTTCCTAATGCGGCGACGTTCCAGCGGCCGCAGTTGAAGTCCACTTGCCATCGTGGCGGAATTGGCAGACGCGCATGGTTCAGGTCCATGTACCGGCAACGGTGTGGGGGTTCGAGTCCCTTCGATGGCACCAAAGCAAAGATTGATTTCCTGATTGTTGAATGAACGGCCTCCCACCGGGCCAGTGGTTTGCAACTAAATCTTTCCTCTTCGCTCCCTGATCAGTTCACATTTGCCGGAAGCCCTTTCATCATCAGTCCATTCAGCGTGACCTTCATATCGATCGTGGTGGGATGGTTCTCGCCCAGCGTTTTGGTGGCAATGTTGAAGGCCCGGCTCATCAGCAGCTGGGCTCCGCTAAAGTTCCCCGTCGCTTGCAGCAGTTTGGCCAGCATGCCCATAGTACTGGCGGTTTCAGCATGGTCGGGTCCCCAGACTTTCTCCGTCACAACCAGCGCGCGCCGGTAGATCGGCTCGGCTTCGCTGAATCGTCCCCGCTTGTGAAGAAGCGTGGCCAGGTGAAAGAGAGTCGACCCGACCGCGCGATTATCGGAACCGAGGGCTTGTTCATAAAACAGCAGTGCACGCCGCAAGAGAGAGTCGCACTCTTCGGAGGTGCCGGCCTGTTGAAGGGTCAGTGCCAGATTGACGAGGGTCACAGCGATTTGGGGATCGCCGGGCTTGAGGACAGTTTCTTTGATTCCGAGTGCCTGGCGTAGGAGCGGGACTGATCCCTGCGCGTCCCCTTGGGCCATACGCAGCCCGGCCAGCGTTTCCAGCACTTGTGCGCAAGAGAAGTGGTCGTGGCCAAACGCTTTTTCGCGCAATGCCAGTGCGCGCCAGAAAAGAGGTTCGGCGGCCGCGAAATCGCCTCGGTCCTGCAGCACTGAGCCCAAGTGGAAGAGTTGGGTCGAGACGAAAGCCGTCGCTTCTTCGCCGGCTCGTTCTCCCATGGCGAGAGCGCGCCGAATGCAGGCCTCAGCCTCGGCATATTCGCGATTGCGGAACAGACTCCAACCCAGCGTGCCGAGCGTGACGGATATGCCGGCGTCGTTCGCAGGTAGAAGCTCCTCTCTGATCTTGAGCGCCCGTCGAAAAAGGCTGACCGAGTCCGCGATCTCACCTTTGATGCTCAGCAACGACGCGAGCGCTTCCAGGCAATCCGCCTTGGCCAGAGAATCCTTCGAGTCAGACCTTTCCTGCAACGCCAGCGCGCGCCGCAGCAGAGGTTCCGCGGAGTCACACTCATCGTTTTCCGTCAGCATGCGACCGATTTGGTTGAGTGTCGGGATAAGACGCACATTTTCCGCTCCCAAAGCGGTCTCCTGAATCGCCAACGCGCGACGATACAGCCCCTCCGCACCGCGGATATCCGCTTTCTTCCACAGGAGTTCTGCAAGTCCTAGAAGCGTGGAGCATGATTCGGGGCTATGCGGGCCCGATTTTTGTTCTCGAATGGAAAGAGAGCGTTGCAACAAGGATTCTGCCTCGTGCAATTGACCCTGCTGGCTTAGAGTGATGCCCAGATTAGTGAGGCAGAGCGCCAGTTCCTCTTGGTCGACATCGGGATTCAGTTCGTGCAGCACGAGGGCTCGGCGGAACGCGTCGGCAGAGCCTGCCAGGTCGTCCTTCCGATGGAGCATCAATCCCAGCGAGTTGAAGACCGCAGCTGCTCCGCTGTCCTTCTCGCCATAGTTTGCGGAGCGGATCTCCAGCATTCGCCGAAGCATGACAATAGCGGCGTCTTGGTTTCCTTGACCGTGATAGAGTTGCGCCAGCCAGTCGAGTGTTTGGAGCAGGTCTGCTGAATAAGGACCCAGGTTCAACGCTTGGATATAAACGACACGATGCAGCAATGGAATGGCCCCAGCGAAGTCATCCCGCTGCATTTTGAAGTGCGCAATACGGCGCAA
The DNA here is from genome assembly GCA_035279505.1 of Candidatus Sulfotelmatobacter sp. Taxonomy (GTDB): domain Bacteria; phylum Acidobacteriota; class Terriglobia; order Terriglobales; family Acidobacteriaceae; genus Sulfotelmatobacter. The sequence continues at coordinate 8,215 of DATEHP010000344.1, forward strand.
ATAAATGCCGACTTCAATACTGTCGCGTCCAGCTTTCTTCTGTGTGCTATGGATGAGGCGGTTTAAGGGTTGTTCGGCGAGTTCGAAGTTCCCCTGGGCAGCGTAGTTGTCCGCTTGCCGGTTAAGGTCGGCGGCGTCCGGTGCGACGGGATTCCTGCCTTCGGCAAACAGCGTGCGCAGAAGGAAGATCAACAAGAACAGAATTGCGCCTTCCACGGGGTACCTCGGGACGTGGCTGACCTGTCAGTATAACTGCCTCGGCACCTTTCGTAGTTCTATGCAAAGCGACTGAAATGGGGCACAATCGTGCGTTGCGGGGAGGATGGCGATTTGAAGATTTCGCAGAAAGGACTGTACGCGCTGCAGGCCATGATGACCTTGGCGCGGCGGTACGAGCAGGGCGCGATCAAGATTCGCGATATTGCAGCGGAAAGTGACTTGCCTGAGAAGTTTCTGGAACTGATACTGCTGGAACTGAAGAACGCACGCATCGTCGGCAGCGTGCGCGGGGCGCGCGGCGGCTATCAGTTGCGCCGCCCTCCATCGGAGATCCCCTTGAGCGACATCATCCGGCTGGTGGACGGACCGCTGGCGCCCATGGGGGACGCCGAGCAGTTGCGTGGACTGATCGCGAAAGATGCGGACCACCGGGCACTCTATGAGGTGTTCCTGGCCGTACGGGATGCAGCCGCAAAGATTCTGGAGCACACCACCGTGGCCGATCTTGTCAATGAGAAGGGCCGCAAGGGATCCGGTCCGAAAAGCGGAGCGATACCGGCCAAAAGAAAAGCCACCGGGGCTTAGATTGCCTCGGCGGCATTGGAGGACGGCCTACACTGGCCTACGCTCGCTTGCGCTCGCGGGGCGGACGAATGCGTCCGCCCATACACCAGCCTACCTGGTCGCCGGGACCAGATTGCCGATCATTTTTTCCAGCCGGACGTAACTGTCTTCCATCCCCTTTTCCATTCCGGTTGACAACATCATGGTCCGTGTTTGAGCGTCAGGCAGGGTCATGCGCATCGTCATGAGCGTGCCCGAGCCGTCAGGCTCGAATGTGGTTTCAACGTAATTGTCGGGCGTGGGATCGGGCACGTGCATGCGCTCGACGTGGACAATCTTGCTGTACGGCTTCAGTTCCAGGAACTCTCCGGTCAGATAGAAGCCGCCTCCTTTGCCGTTGGTCCATTCGTAGCGGATCTTGCCTCCGGGCCTAGCTTCGTTGATGCAGACAGGCATGGTCCACCCTTCAGGCCCGAGCATCCACTGCTGAACCAGTTTCGGCTCCATGTGCGCGCGGTACACCGCTTCGGGCGGTGCGGCAAAGCGCCGGGTCACAATCACGTGTGTTTCGCCTTCGGTGGTGAGCGTTAATTTACTCATTGCGTTTTCCTCTCTTTGATCGTTATTCGATGTTTTTCTTCGACTTCATGGCGGCTAAAACCTGGTCGAGCCGGTCGTAGTTCTTCTCCAGAGCCTTTCGTAGCATGGCAAGCCATTGATCCATCGCATCGATGCCCGCCTTGGCCAGCCGGCGCGGACGCCGGGTGCCGTCGATTCGGCCGACAATGAGTCCCGCTCCTTCGAGGACCTTAAGATGCTGGGAAATTGCAGGCTGGGTCATCTTGAATGGCTTGGCCAACTCCATTACCGTCGCCTCTCCAAGCGCCAGCTGGGCAAGGATTGCCCGGCGAGTTGGATCAGCCAGGGCAGCGAAGGAGGCGTCTAGATTAAACGTCGACATAAGTAATAACTTATATAAGTAATTAATTATTGTCAATAATATTTGGGAAGCGGTTTTGCGCTTCACGGATGGCACGTTTAGGGAACCGGAATGCGGTAGACGGTCCAGGGGGGACCAAAGGTGTCAGTCGGCTTCCCTATGCTCATCAAAGCCCTTGCCAGACGGAGGAAGTGCGCGATTTTCACAAGAGCCTAACAAATCTTTGATCGACAATTCATGTTCACTTCGACCACTAGATTCTGCGAAAACCCGCGTCCCATGCGGCTTCCCGGGGGAACTGTTCCGGTGGTTGCACCAAATCCGGTCATGGGGCTGTGAACGGCGTGCACTTGATTGAAAATGCGTGTACTTACAAAGGCGTATTTTTGATTGACGGAAAAAATAGAAGGAGTACAACAAGATCGTTCTTTGACAGCTTCTTAAGTTTTTCCGGTTGGTGCGGCGTCCGGGGCTCAAGCGTAGTCACTGTCTTAGCCGAAAGGTTGGGATGGAGGGCGCGTAAGGGTCTATAGCAAAGCGCTGGTTGAGGAGAACCGAGAAGAAATGTTGAAGGCAGGATAGAGTTCCGAGGCGTAGGGTAGATTTATCCGGTTGGCGGTGAGCCCGGAGCCCGAGCGAGATCGCGCGCAGCAGCCCCGCAAGGGAAGCAGCGAGAGCAGGTCAGCAAGGGTCAAACGCGAGCTACTGGCCGAGACGAATGGATCCTACACCACCTCGGAACTCTCTTA
>DATEHP010000345.1:0-3343 GCA_035279505.1 Candidatus Sulfotelmatobacter sp.
CGTTGCCACTTCTGCAAGAACGACTGCTTGCGAACCTTCATCGACATTCGCACGCAGCCCAAGAACGACCTCAGCTTCGTGCCCATTCAAAAAGTCACCAAGGTTCCGCTGATGCACGGCGAGCAGCGCCTGATCATCGCCACCTGCGAAAAGGGCACGGTGGAAGATGTCAACGACATGAAGGGGATCAAGGCGGGTCTTGACTCCATTCGCGCGCAGCACCCTAACTTCGTCGATTACGCTTCGAAGGAGGTTTTCCGGCCCACAAATGCCAAGAGCGTAGCGGACCCACTGCCGACCAAGGCTTGGGCAGGCTGGAAAAAGGGGGACAAGGAGCGGCGTGCCCTGATGGAGAATCGCAGCAAGCTGCGCATCGGCATTCCCCGCGTCTTGAACATTTACACCTATGCTCCGTTGTTCAACGCCTATTTCGAGAGCCTCGGCGTGCAACCGGAGAACGTCATTTACTCCGACTACACCAGTTCCGAGCTCTACCGCGCGGGGGCGAGCCGTGGCGCGATTGATCCATGCTTCCCCGCCAAGATCGGAATTTCTCATGTCTACAACCTGATTCAGGAGAAACACCGCAAGAAGCCGCTGGATGCGATCTTCTTCCCGATGTATGACGTGCTGCACTCGCCGCTGGTGAAGATTGTCGGCGCGAATGCCTGCCCCACGGTTACCGCAACTCCCGAAACTGTGAAGGCGGCGTTCACGAAGGAGAACGATGTCTTCGCCGAATACAATGTGAAGTACATCGACCCGGTCCTTAACTTCGCCGACCGAAAGTTATTCGCTCACCAGATGCTGCAGGTCTTGCAGCCCGTTCTCGGACTCTCGCTGGAAGAAAACGACCGAGCTGTCGAGTCGGGATTTGTCGCGCTCAAGGAATACGAAACCGGCATTCGGCATCGCGCACGCCAAGTGCTCGATCAGCTCGAGCGTGAGCATCGTATCGGCATAGTCATGCTCGGACGCCCCTATCATCACGATCCCGGCCTCAACCATGAGATCCTCGATGAATTCCAAAAGCTGGGCTATCCCATCTTCTCGCAGAACACTCTCCCCATCGATGAAGACCTGCTGGAGCGCCTGTTTGGCGAAGAAGTGCGCGCCGGGGTGATCACCAGCCCGCTCGATATTACTGACGCCTGGAAAAATTCCTACTCCTGCAGCACGAACCACAAGGTCTGGGCTGCGAAGTTCACGGCGCGGCATCCCAACCTGGTCGCTCTGGAGATTTCCAGCTTCAAGTGTGGTCACGACGCTCCGATCTACGGCGTCATCGAAGGCATCATCGAGCAGTCGGGTACGCCCTACTTCTGCTTTAAAGATCTCGATGAGAACAAGCCTACGGGGTCGATCAGGATTCGCGTCGAAACCATCGACTACTTCCTGAGGCGCTACCGCGAGGAAGTGATCAGAAAACGCAAGGCCGAGCAGGACATCGAGGCACAACTGGCGGCTCTCGAAGCACAGTTGCGGAGTGAGAAGGGGGTATCGGAATTGCTAGCTTCTCAGATCGGCCGGCTGGAGCCAGAAGCACAAGGCATGGCCGCCGACTGAGAGTAGTGGTGGAGTTGCGGGTAATCAGGCGCGCTTTTGATCTGAGTAATTAATCTCGCGCTCGAGTGCCGATCCTCGACTTCAAAACCAGGCAACTAATTCTTCGCGTACACCGGACCCGCGCTGCGGGAGGGTGGATCGGAAACGGCGCGGATGTACGCGATCACTGCCTGAACGTCAGCCTTCTTGAGCGTATTCCCCCAAGCGGGCATCAGCGCCGACTTGTTGAGCGCGGGACCTCCGTAGGTGATGATCGCGGTAAGATCCGCGTCGCTGAGTCTGTTCAGAGTCTCCCCTTCGGTGAAAGGATGCGGTTTCACCTCGAGGTTGTCGTAATTCGAAACCCGCTCCGCAGTAGATTCGGCATTGTGGCAGCGATCGCAGTACTGCTCGTTCAAGCGACGTCCGAGCATCTGCTGGTATCCGAGCGCGATTTCTTCGATCTTGAGTTCCACCTTCTTGTGCGATTTGTCCTGTGTCGAAGCGGTGATCTCGTATCGCCCGGCCATTCCGCCCAGGGCGACGTTGGTCGTAACCTGCCCGCTGGAGTCGGTCAAAGCGCTCGCAGGATCAAACGCGATTCCGGGCGCAGCCGCGAACTCGACCAGGGCTCCCGGAACAGCTGTGCCCTGCTGGTCATTTACCTGGACTACGACCGGCAGAGGCAGAGAAGTTCCCACCTGTGCGAACTGCTTGCCTCCGCTCGACTCCACGATGGCGGCGCCGAAAGCAGTCGGCTTCAACGCCGCAGAATCGGATTTCCGTGAACAGGACGCCGTCAGCAAGGCAATGCTCAAAATATGACAGGCGAAGCGATTCATTTCTTTGCGGTCTCCTGTTTCCCGCCACCCTTCTGCGATATAAGGAACGCGGTCAGTGCCTGGGCGTCCTCCTCGCTCATCGTACGGTTGGGTTCGATCGTTCCCGGACGCAAGGCTTGCGGGTTCTTCATCCACTGATAAATCCATGCCGCCGTGAGACGGGATCCGACATGCGTCAGGGTCGGGCCGATGTAGCCCTTGTCGGTCTTGGTATCGATGATGTGGCATCCTTGGCAAGAATACTTTCCGTAGTAAAGCTGTTTACCTAGTTCGATCTGTCCCTGCGAGTAGCCGCTGAGCGGCATCGAGTCACGATCAATCGACGGGCTCTGATACACGGTCATGATGTAGTCCGTCAGTTCGTTGATCTCACTATCAGTCAGGTTGAACTTCGGCATGCGCCGGATCAGCGCGGGCCGCAGCGTTCCAGGATTCTTAAAGAACTGCACCAGCCATTCCCGCTGCACAGAACTGCCCTCCCATGTCAGGTCGGGAGCCATGTCGCCGCCGTGCCCGTTGATGCGGTGACAACTGAAGCAGGCGAGATCGGTCATCAGCTTGCCGGCTTTGCCCGCCGGTTGATAATCCGACGCTGGTGGCGCGGCTACCGCAAGTGACGGAGGCAGTGAGTAAGATCGATCGTTCAATGACAGGAGGGCCGTGGTCAGCGCATCGATCTGCGCCGGCGTGAACGTGTACTGTGGCATCTTCAGCCCCGTTGCGAATGCCCGTGGCTGCTTGATCTTGCCCGCAATGTAGTCCGGCAGCGTGTGTTGCATTCCCTGGAGGAAGATAAGCTGCGTGATGGGCTTGCTGCCGATCCGGCTGAGCTCCGGCGCAAAATTCTCCGGCTTCTTGATTCCTGCGATCTCGTGGCACGAAGCACAGCCATAATCTGAGACGAGCCGTTTTCCATGGGCTATCTGCTCGGGTGTAGCCGCGTCCAGATGCACGTT
>DATEHP010000346.1:0-16501 GCA_035279505.1 Candidatus Sulfotelmatobacter sp.
TCATTGTCAATTCCTAGGGCAATCCCGAAGGGTTCCATCCACTTGTCACCGGAAGTGTCAATGCACTGGGTCTCTCGCATTTTCTGCCTCTCAAAACGCCTCTCCAATAGCAGATTGGAGGATGGCGCCGCCTGGCTGAGCATGTAGGGACTATGGGTGGTTACGATTACCTGCACTTTAAATTCTTCGGACAAGTCTTGCAGAACGTTTCCGAACTCCGCTTGTGCTGAGGGGTGCAAAAAAGCCTCAGGTTCTTCAATCACCAAGATTGGAGTTATTTTCGACGCAGAGGTCTCTGCCTGACTCACCTGGCGTGCCTTGAAAAGGTTCAGTAAAATTTGCGTTCGATTCTGAGTCCCACTGCCCCAGTTTTCGAGAGGGACGCTCATGCGGGCGTCGCCCAATGTTACGCTCAGCGGGATCTGAGAGGGATCGATCTTCGGAAATGTGAATCCTACGGTGTATTTTTCTTTAAGTCGCCCAAGCAACTCTCCGACCTCCTCCTGGTGGCGCTTGGCAATCCTATTGACGGTGTTGTTGAGCTTATTCTTGGCCTCGTCGAGCCGGTCGTTGTCTCCAACGGACAGCTCGGACAGGAACCGCTGCCGGCCTTCAACGTAGAAGGGGAATCGATTATCTGTTGAATTGTGGAACAGAACGGCTGCCGAGGATTGGAGCTTCTGTATTACGTTTTGAGACTCTAGGTTCTCAACTCGCTGGCCCGAGACATGCAGGTAGGTTACTCCTTCTGGCGATTCCGCCGTGTACGAGGAATGGACGACCAGGCAAAGGGGAGCGTTGTTATCTTTTAGCTTAAGTAGGTCGTCAAGAAACTGTGCAGTCCGGTATCAATCTGCGGATCGACCGTAAGGTCAAATTCAATTTCGATACTGCGTTCCTTTGCGTCCTTGGCAAGCCACTTAGGTAGATCTTCCTTGAAAGAAATAGACGTTTCTCGGAGGAAAAATCCCGGCCCCACGGCCGGGAAGATGCTGCGAATCGTGCGCAAGACATTGCTCTTTCCCGAGTCGTTCTTCCCACAGATTGCTGCATAATAGGTAGGAAAGCAAAGAGTCAGATCCTCGATCGTGCGGTAGTTTTTTATCTTCACCTTGGTAAGTCTCATGTGGCTAATTACCTCGCGTGCAAGCATACGCCCTAGAGCCCAACATATTAGCGATCACTAGTAACTCTTACCGAAGATCCCCGATTCCCTAAAGATTCCTCGGCCCCCGGCCGATCCTATCTTTCAGGAGACCACTATGATTACTCCAATCAACAGTCCTCACCCAACCGACGTTCGCCAAGTCGCGCATCCGCCTGCGGAACCGAAACCCGACCCTCGGGCGCAGACTCCACCCGTTGTAAAGAGCGGCGAGGTGTCGCAGGACCAGGTCACGCTCAAGAGCGCCGGCCAGCCCGACCACGACCGTGGGTAAGCCCTGGTTCCATTCGGTCGAAACAACCCGGGACTAAAGCCCGTTAAGAGTTGAGGCACAATACGCGGCGCTGGAAGCGCCGCTCTTCCACAGTTGCGTCGACGTCCTGGCACATAAAACAAACTTCCCCTGTCCCCGTGGCGTCTGTCATTGTTAGAACGACGGCTATGAAGACCTTCTTTCACGCGCTGGGGCGGATCGCCTTTCTCGCACTCCTGCTCGCGGTCGGGGCGATCGTGTATTCCACCTGGCGCGGATACATCCGCTGGTATTTTCGGGTCGATGGGCAAGTTCTCGTCGACGGACAAAAGACAACTGGCTATCTCCACACCAACACCGGCAAAACTATTCTCCTACTGACAAGAACGGACAACTCTCGGCCCGAAACCTACCTTGTTTCTCTGGGTCCCACCAAGACAATCATCGACTGCGGAGAATGGCACCCGCTGCGCTTTCTGCCTTTTCCTATTGGGGACCTAAATCCACCTTGTTCCAAGTTCACCGACCCTGTAAAGATTCACGATCCGCCAACCACGGCAACCGCCACGGCCGGACGAAAGTTTATCGAATTCTCCACGACCTCTGGCAAGAAGGTCAGAGCGCAGTGGTAAGCGAGGGTGCCCCACCCTTGTCGCGCTGTTCGCGACAGGGTGGGGATTTTGACCTTGCGTCCTTGCACCCCATGGTTTCATCAACGGCGCTGCGGCCCGATACGTCCGGGCCGCCGGACAGCCGGGGCGGCTGTCCCCACATGAGCCTTGCCGAGATCGGCGGACCCATGTGGGCCGTTGTGGTTACTCTGCCCGCTCCAGCTCGCGGATGTACTCGACGACCGACTCGCTCCAGCCATCGATGTGCGTCCACTTGCCGTAGCCGACGCCGTTCTTGTAGCTGGCTACGTTGATCACGTATCCCTTGCCCTGCGGCGCGGGAACCGTGTCGCGTGCCTGCTCGTCGGTGATGACGATCAGGCGATCGTAGCCGTGCTTCTGATTCAGCTCGGCGACAGCATTGCCGAGCATCGTGCTCGAGTGCGGCTGCGAGGCATCGATCGCGTCGCGCAGTGCGAATCCGCGGCGCTCCGGAACCTCGACCAGCTTGTCGGAGAAGCTGAACACTCCGACCTTTTCGCCGATCTCGCGCAGCAACACCGCGAGACCGTAGGCCGCGTCGGTGCGCTGCATCTCCGAACGCTGCGAGAGCGAAGCGGTCATCGAGCCGGAAACGTCGACCAGCACGATCGTCTTTCCGCGCAGCTTCTCAGCACCCGTGACGCACTTGAGCATCGCCTGCTCGAGCGCCTCTTCCCACTGCGGAGCGTATCGCGCCGCAGCCAGGAAACGGAACGGCAGCACGCGCGAGGTGCTCATCGAGCCGAGCGCGGCGAGAACGAGATCCTCGTTCACGCCAACGTCGCGCAGGTTGCGCAGGTTGCGGAGCAGAGCCAGCGCCCCGAGCTTCTGCTCGCGGAGCAGCCGCTCCCAGGCCTCGCGCTTGTCAGCGCCAGAGCTCAGAGCCACTTCCCACGTGTCAGGAGAGGTGAGTTCCCCGGCGATCAGGCGCTTCCACACTTCGGCCTGCGCCTCGTCGCGCGGCTTGGCGTGAGCGAGGAACAGCACGTCCCGCAGCTTGATGGGTCCGCCGCGATCGTACTTCGCCAGCGCGTACGCATCGAACTTCGGGAAAGCCGCAGCCAGTCCCTTCTTCACCTGCGCGGACATGGGCACGCGGCCGTCCTTCCAGTAGATGGCCACGAACTCGGCAAGTTCGTCGGCACGCTGGATGACACGAGCGAGCGTCGCGGCCACAAGTCCGCGATGGGTGGCGTAACGCGCCATCTCACGCACGAGCAAAAGCGGCGCGTGACGCAGCTTCATCTTCTCGCGCGCCTCGACGGCGAGCGCAGCCACCTTCTCAGCTGCGACCTTCGGAACAAGTTCTGCGATGCGGCCGGCGATCTCGACTCCGTCCTCGTAGAACTGGCTCTCCCAGAGCAGGCAAGCCAGCACCGAACGCCGCAGTTGCAGCTCCGTGGAGATATTGCGCGCGGGAGCCCCTTCGTGCGTGCGCGGACCGAAGTTCAGGTTGAGCAGGTTGAGTCGAGCCATTTGTGGCCTCCTTTCGATTTGAGCAATGAGCAAAGGACAGCAGATTCCTCGCCGCTGCGCGGATCGGAATGACAATTCGCGTAACTGCTGCAGCCCTCGTAAATTTGTTTTTTCCGCACGGCAGCTTTAGAACTTTCGTGTTCCTCGGTCTTGTCGTGCTTGTGGCTTGCTATGATGAATTGTTTCCTTTTTTGAGGTCGCAAATTGCGACCTCAAGTTTGGTTGTCCCCCATGAACAAAACTGCAATTGTTCTCGCCAAGAGAGTCAGTTCGAAGATCCTGATTCTGCGTAATCAAAAGATCATTCTCGATAGCGACCTGGCCGAACTTTACGGCGTTCCGGTCAAGCGTTTGAACGAGCAGATCAAACGAAACCATGAGCGATTCCCGGCCGATTTTCTTTTCACCCTCACAAGCGAGGAATACCAAAACTTGAATTCGCAAGATGCGACCTCAACTTCAACCCATGGCGGTCGCCGCTATCTGCCGAACGCCTTCACCGAACACGGCGCGATCATGGCTGCGACCGTGTTGAACTCAAAGCGAGCTATCGAAATGAGCATCTTCGTAGTCCGCGCCTTCGTGCAGATGCGCCAGGACATGGCGGTCAATCAGCACGTCGTATCGAAACTCTCAGAACTCGAAGCGCGACTCGACGGCCACGATACCGAGCTTCAGGAACTTGTCGGGGCTATCCAAGAACTCATTTCACCTCTGCCGGCCAACAACCGGCGCATCGGTTTCGAAACGCCCGCACTCGCACCGAAACCTCCAAAAGAAGATTGAGCGTGCATCATATGTCGGCGGCGCTCTCATCGTGACAAGCATCGCCGGGGAATTCGCGGCAACGGTTTTGCTCTGCCAACTGAGCTACATGCTCCTGGTTGGGAACATGGCAGGACTCGAACCTGCGACCTTTCGAAGGAACCGTTGACTTCGCCACCGGCGAACTTTCTGGTGCTGGCTAGGCCAGCACCGATTTCATTTCCTCCTTTGCTTCGCATTGCTTTGCAACCCTGCGTCGGATACCCCGAGTTGGAGGATATTCCGCCAGGCCCAACAGCAAGCCCTGGAACTCTGCCATCGTGTCGGCGTGGCTGGAGGTTGTAATGAACTCTCGCGCCTCCTGCTCTGAAGCATCGGGAAAAAATCGCAGGTACAGATCTACCTTCTGCGCATCGGACGCTTTGCCGAGAAGCAGCTTGTAGTCAATTCGACCAGGCCGCAGCAACGCCGGATCCAGCGCCTCCAGGTGGTTCGTCGTCATCATGAACAGGACTCCAGTTGGCGCGAAGAAACCATCGAGCACGTTCAACAGGCCCGAAAGGGTTACGCCATTGTTGGAGCTCTGCTTCTCGGTCTTGTCGACCGACTTGTCTGCACCGTTCGCAGGTTCACGCTTTTGTCCGCCTTTCATACAGTCGATGTCTTCAAACAGCAGCACCGAATCCCTGGGAACTTGACTGACCGCAACCATCAGATTCCGATCGTTGAACTCCGTCAGATTCACGCAATACACCGACAACGCGAAATGTGCAGCCACTGCGGATACCAACGAAGTCTTGCCTGTCCCCGGAGGCCCATACAACAAGTACCCGCGATGGTAGGGAACGCCCAGACGCGAGTAGCGTTGCTTCGAACTGCGGAAGCGCCCGATGTCTTCGATCAGGCGTTCCTTATCGCCGGACTGCAAGACGACCGATTCCAGCTAGCGCGGCGTGTAGTTCTGCGAATAGTCCCAGCCGTCGTCGTATGTGTATAACCACGACTGCACTCCCCGGCGCTTGCTGTGGCTGCAAACAACGTCGTCGACAAATTGCCTGAGAAACAGTTGCTTTCTGCCGACTGTCCGGAACGTCAACAACTCCATTCGCTTCGCCGTTCGCTCGCGCGCGTTCTCAGTGCGCGTGAACCACGCCTGAAACGGCCTGCCCCCGTACCAGAACCAGTGAACGCCTGGAGCAGGAATGAGCACGACGCTTTCTGACTGTAGGGTCGTGTCGAGATCAATCCGCCGGACCCGTTTCAGAAACTCCTGATCGAGGAACCACTCCTTGACCCACACGAAAGCGGCGTCGTCATCCTTCACCGTAATTGTCATCGTGGTCTGCTCGACCGTCCAGGACCACAACTTCTCTGGGATCGATCGAAGGTACGCGCCCACAGCGCCGATGGCCATCAGCAGCAATCCGCCGGAGGCAAACTGATTCTGGCCGCCGAGCACGTGTTTGAGAAATTCGATCATGTCGTTCGTTCAGTTATTTAGAGGGCACGATTTCAAGTTCGTCCTGCGATGTTTCATCGGATTCTGCTTCGTTGATGAAGCCCACCTGGCGATTCACATCCTTGGTGCGAATGATCCAGGCGATCTCTTCCATGTCCGCCTTGCTGGGCACGCGCTTGTCGTTGTAGTCAGTGCACTGGCTGACTTTGAACGTCACCGCGTGCGACTGTCTCAGAAAGGCGCAGAGGATGACCTCTTCGCTTTCCGCGAATCCGCGCTGGATGTGCGCCCAGTAACAGGAGTTGCACAGCGACTCGGTTGTCTGCGGCTTTCCGCTTCGGATAACGACTGTCATACAGTTCTCTTTTAACCGGCGCTCGGCCGAGATTGCGATTCGAAATGAATCAGCCGGGGAATCAGCGACAAAGGTATATGTGCTCTATCCACTGAGCTACACGGGCATAATTCCCGTGGCAGGATTCGAACCTGCGACCACCCGCTTAAGAGGCGATGGAACCCTTGTCTTCACCACCGGCCGAAGTTAACTACATTCTGCGAACATCCTTCTCCCATGCGGCGATTCGCGCATGAATCCAGCGCACTTCTTCGCGATCGCATTGGCGTTTCGTGATCGCGATGCGATGACGGCCCCAGGTCAGTTTCACGTGTGCTCGCTGGACGACATCCCAGCGGGAACCGCCCCCGCCACGTCCGACGTCTACGTATTCGTATCTGACCCAATACCACTCGTCCTCGATCAGCCTGTAGCTTTGGCAGGGACCGAGTTTAACTTCGTCGATCTCTTGCCGCAGCAGACGCTCCTTCTTCCGTTGGCGGGCGCTCTGCCTCGGCACGAAACAGAGCAGCCCGCTCTTGGGATGCACATAAAATCCCTCGACGCGATGTCTCCAGCCCCAGGTGTAAACATCGCGGCCTTCGCCGATCCAGCAATCGGTTTCCACCATTCGCTTGAGGTGATCGAAAATGTGTTGCCCCGTCACCTTGCGAACGTCAAGACCCTGACGCAACTCGCCGTACACCTTGTCCCATGGCCGCCCGAGATTGCTGCGTAGAAATCCCTCGAGCGGCCCAAGCACGTCGGTAAACCACTTGCAGTCGGAACCATACTGACGCCTGCGGCCCGACGAAACGAACTTCGGTTGATCGTCGTAGTCCGCATCGGGAACGAATGGGAGCCTCTTGCCCCACTTGCGGTTCTTCCAGGTACTCCTTCCTCGTTCCCGCTCCACCACGACCTTATGCATGTCTGCACGCATGGCTAACACACACTTTCTAAGGTGTCGCGATGGACACCGGTTCTAACTTCGTTACTCTCGCCGGGGAATAGCGAGAAGAGAATCGACTCGAGGCCGGCCGCTGCGGCAACCCTGTGTTTCGGGACGACGCCCCCAGATCCTTGCGGATCCCGGCATTCCCGCAGCGCAGCACCTCGGCAGGGTTCGCTACCCTGCTCCGTCGCATCGTTTGGTGCGAAGTAACTCTTCTCTTCACCACCGGCGAAACTTGATTGCAGCGATGCACCTCATCGGCCAAAGCTGGCTTCTAAAGTGCGCCTCAGCGGCACGAGTAAACTCCTGCCCTTCCACTCGCAATTGGACAGCGAATTCGTCGAGCCGCCTTGCGTGCAGCGCGGGCGAAAACACCCGCGCTGCAACTGCGGTCGCAGCCAGGGAACATGGATCACGGTTGGGGGCTCGAACCCCGGCCTGTGTTAATAGGCACGCCGCGAAGTTGCCGTGAACTTCACCACTGACTGAATCTTTGCGTCTCTAGTTGCTCACCGTCGAGAATCCCTCAGGGGCTAAAGCCCGCCAGCGCTGGCCCCTTTCAACGGCACGGCTAAAAGCAGTGCACTTCCCAAAATCACAGCGAACCAGGATTTCTGACGTACACTTGTGAAGCCGCGCCTTCTTCCCATGTCTCGCGCAACCCAACCCCTTCGCTGTGCGGAGAACTGTTGGTCGAATTAATCTGGTCAGGGAACAGTCGGTTACGGATTGGGCTTGCGCCCTGAGGGGTCGAACCTCGCAGCACGATCTCCGAAGAGAGCGGGCTGTTCTTACCAAGAGAAGTATCCGTTGCCTTTCACCACTGACCGAAGTTGCATACTACGCATTAGCCAAGCTTCGCTTGACGCTCAGGGCGGGCTACGTCCGCCCTTACACAACCCTTGCACACACGAATGCGGTTTGCTGGGGGATTCAGCGGCAGCGGCAATGGTCGATTCACAGTCGAAGGAACCGCGGCCTTCGCCACCCAGCGTACTTTTGTTTTGTTAGCTTTGCGTTAAGGGCGCCGGAGAACTAATTAGCGCAATCGGACGACGCCCTGACACTGACTTGGCATGGATAAGGCCTTATCAGCCCGGTAAGCGATTTGTGAGTGTTAATCGACAAATTTGGGCGTCCTTTCCTTTGAGGATGTCTGAAGATGCCATAACTTTTAGTTTTTGGCAATAGGAAAGTGCACGGCGACGAAAAATTTATTCGTGATTTTCAGAAGCCGCACAATCTCGCGATGGGATCAGTAATTCGCTTCAACAGGTTCGGGATGCCATCGTCCGCGTACCTCAGGGGCTAAGCCCGCAGACTTTTTTCGCCTGAATGGCACGCCTGAAGGCGTACCCTTTCAAAAAATCTGCGAGGGTTGTATACAGTTGACTTATCGAAATAACAATCCCGAGAATTCCGCCAGGTTCCTGCGCCATACCATCCACGTATGCATGCCAGGAGTTTCGATGTCGGTGTGTTGAATGCCTTTCGTTTTCAACCACTCGCGCAGGTTCCGATTTGCGGAGATGAGCCTGTCTTCGGTGCCACACGCAATCCACAATAGCTTCAACTGCTGATTGGCCTTGCTGTCGAGGTCGGGGAAATCCTTGTCGAAGGGATCTGGAAGACCTCCAGCACTGAACGCTCCAACCCAGGCGAACTTGTCGAGATTGTTGAGCCCCGTCAAAAGCGATTCCGATCCGCCCATGGAGAGTCCCGCAATCGCCCGCGAGTTGCGGTCTTTTGTGATGCGATACTCGCTCTCAACTTTCGGCATGACCTCGGTGAGAAGCGCCTCGCGGAATTTCGAGAGATTCTGCTCGCGCACAGCGGGACGGTTGGAAATACCTCCCCAACCTGCACGAATCACTTCCATGGTGCCGTAGCCGAGTGGCATCACCACGATCATCGGCTTGGTCTTTGCTTGCGCAATCAGGTTATCGAAGATGACGTTGGCGCGGCCTACGGCGGTCCATCCGCTGGCATCGTCGCTGTAACCGTGCAACAGATACAGAACCGGAAACGTCTTTTTCGCGGCGGGATCGTAGCCTGGTGGCGTGTATACATAGAAGTCGCGATCGTCATTCGCGACAGCTGACCGGTAGAAATGATGATGCACTTCCCCGTGCGGCACATCATTCAATTCCCACGGCAGTGACGGCGGACCTTGGACGTGAACCATGTTCTCGGTGGAAAGAAGATTTGGTTTTAAGAGGGAGTTGTAGGGATCAATCAAGCGTTGCCCGTCAACGACAATCGAGTATCCGTAGTAGTCAGGGGGCAAGGGCGCAGTGTTGACCGTCCAGACGCCCGAGTCGTCCTTCTGCATGGCGAGTGGCTGGGCGGACCCTTCGCGGCTGAGTTTCACCTCCTGTGCATTCGGAGCACGGAAGCGAAACGTTACGCTGTTGTCGGAGTGCACCTCGGGCGTGATCAACGCAGGAGGAGGCGTTTGAGGGGGAGGAGATGCGGGCTTGGCATCTTGCGCAAGACTCAAGCTGGAAACGAGAGATAGGCAAAAAGGAATCAGGGCGGAGTGAAGCTTCATGCGAAGATCTCCTCGGATCGGTAGGGCGAGGCAATTGTATCGGGTTGCAGCGAGAAGATGAAGGCGATGGTCGCTATCCCGTGCTTCATGCGCTGCAGGCGGAGACGTAGCAGAGCTACCTCTCTACGAATGAGATGGAAAATATAACGAGCTATTTGCCCGTCGCGACGTCGAGCCGGGCCTGTGCGCGGTGGAGCGCGTCCAGAGCGCGGTCAACGTCGACGGAGGTATCACCGCTGGTGAGGCGCTGTTCTGCGCGCTCCTTTGCTTTTCGGGCCCGATCCACGTCGATCTCGGCAGGACGCTCAGCAGTTTCGGCGAGAATCGTCACCTTGTTGGGAAGAATTTCCGCGAAGCCCCAAGCCACGGCAAGGCGCTGTTCGGCGGAGTTCTCGCGAAAGGTGATCTCGCCTACGGAGAGTTCGGTGATGAGCGGCGCATGTCCGGGAAGGATGCCCAGATATCCGTTCTTGCCGGGAATCTGGACTTCCTCGGCCGCCGTCTCGACCACCTTCTTTTCCGGCGTGACGATCTCGAGTTGAAACGTTTCGGCCAATCAGTTCTCAGTTCTCAGTTGTCAGTTCTCAGCCAAACTCATCCACGCAGACCTAATCCCTGGCCACTGACCCACATTTATGCTACTGCCTTCATCTTCTCCGCGGCTTCGAGCACTTCCTCGATGGGGCCCTTCATGTAGAAGGCCTGCTCGGGGATGTCGTCGTACTTGCCTTCAACAATTGCTTTGAAGCCTTTCACGGTGTCGGCGATCTTCACATAGCGTCCTTGAGCGCCGGTGAATTGCTCGGCGACATGGAACGGCTGCGAGAGGAATCGTTGAATTTTGCGGGCGCGGGCGACGGTCAGCTTCTGATCTTCGCTGAGCTCGTCGATGCCGAGAATAGCGATGATGTCCTGCAAGTCCTTGTAAGTCTGCAGCGTCTTCTTTACCACCTGCGCGACATCGTAATGTTCCTGGCCCACGATTCGCGGATCGAGAATGCGCGACGTCGAAGCCAGAGGATCGACGGCGGGATAGATTCCGATTTCCGTCAATGCACGCGAGAGCACGGTCGTGGCATCGAGGTGGGCGAATGTCGTGGCCGGCGCGGGATCGGTGAGGTCGTCAGCTGGAACGTAAATTGCCTGCACCGAGGTGACCGACCCTTTCTTCGTCGACGTGATGCGCTCCTGCAGCTCACCCATTTCCGTCGCCAAGTTCGGTTGATACCCCACCGCGCTGGGCATGCGTCCGAGCAGGGCGGATACTTCCGAACCTGCCTGCGTGAAACGGAAGATGTTGTCGATGAAGAGCAGCGTGTCAGCGCCTTCGGCATCGCGGAAGTATTCGGCGACGGTGAGTCCGGTCAGGGCTACGCGGAGACGCGCGCCTGGGGGTTCCGTCATCTGTCCGTAGATTAGTGCAGCTTTCGATTCGGCCGGCTTGCCGGGCTTGATCACGCCCGACTCCGTCATTTCCAGCCACAGGTCGTTGCCTTCGCGGGTGCGCTCGCCGACGCCAGCAAAAACCGAAAATCCGCCGTGATTTTTGGCGACGTTGTTGATCAGCTCCATGATGACGACGGTCTTGCCCACGCCCGCGCCGCCGAACAATCCAATCTTGCCGCCCTTCAAGAACGGCTGGATGAGATCGATCACTTTCACGCCGGTCTCAAACATTTCGGCGGTCGTGGCTTGCTCATCAAACGCAGGAGCTAGCCGGTGAATGGGAAGGCGCTCTTTGTAGTCGATGGGGCCGAGTTGATCAACGGGCTCGCCGATGACGTTCATGACGCGACCGAGTGTGCCGCGGCCCACGGGAACGGAGATGGGACCGCCCTGGTCGATGGCTTTCATGCCACGCACCATGCCGTCGGTGGGCTCCATAGCGACGCAGCGCACGCGGCCCTCTCCGAGGTGCTGCTGCACTTCGAGGATGACCTTGATCGGCGTCGGGACCTTGAAGCCGTCGCTTACAACTTCGACTGCCTGATAGATCGGAGGCAGTTGCCCCTCGGCGAACTGGACGTCGACCGCGGGTCCTGCGATTTGAATAACGTGTCCTACATTCTGTGGCATATATCTCTTCTCGTAGAGACGTAACTCTGTTACGTCTCGCTGTCCACTTTCGGAATGCTGTACGCAGAGACGTAGCAAGCTACGTCTCTACGACTACATCGCGGCCGCGCCGCTGACGATCTCAATGATCTCTTTCGTGATCTTCGCCTGCCGGGCGCGGTTCATCACGAGGGTCAGCGAATCGATCATGTCAGTCGCATTGTTGGTGGCCGAATCCATGGCGGTCATGCGGGCGGCATGCTCGGCGGCCACTGACTCCAGCAGCGCCCGGAAAATCTGGATGCTTACATACTTCGGCAGAAGCGCACGGAACAACTCGGCCGGAGGCTGCTCGTAAATGTAGTCGACTTGCGAAGTGCCGAACTGCGAAGCCGATCCTTCCGCGCCGTCGGTTGCGCGAAGCCCTGCTCCAGCGCTCACGGCAGCCTCTTTGGCTTTCTTCTTTTCTTCTTCCGTCATCTCCTCGGCCAGGCGGACTGCCTGCTCGCCGATCCGCTCGATAGGAAGAATCTGCTCCACAATCAGCCGCTGGGCGATTACGGATTTGAACTCGTTGAAGACCAGGTAGACCGAATCGATTTCTTCCCTGCAGTAGCGCCGAATGACGCTCTCTGCCAACGCCGACGCCTGCGCGAACTCCACCTTGCCGAGAATGCCGATATGCTCTCCAGCGATCTGTAAGGCTGCGGTGCGCTCCTGGGCGGTCCGTTCAACTTCGTCGAGCAATTCTTCAGCCTCGGCGAGACTGCGCGTCTGGATTAGGGCTGCGGGATAGCGACGCCGGAGGAAATCGCGCCCCTTGCGGCCAATCGCCTCAATATCGATGTTCTTGCCGGCTTTCGATTCGAGAAACCGTGCGGCCGCCTTGAGGATATTCGCGTTAAACGCGCCGGCGAGCCCCTTGTCCCCGGTGACGATGATGAGCAGGATGGTCTTCTCTTCCCGCTGCGCCAGCAGAGGATGTTTCGGCTCGCCGGTTTCGGGGTCGTAAATCTCGGCACGAGCAACCAGCGATTTCAGGACATTCGTCAGCATCTGCGCATACGGACGAGCGGCCAGAGCCCGCTCCTGGGCGCGGCGGAGCTTCGCCGCCGAGACCATCTTCATGGCCTTGGTGATCTGCCGCGTGTTGATCACGCTGCGAATGCGTCGCCGAATGTCGAGAATGTTAGGCATTGTCGAGTTGCGAGTTCCGAGTCGCGAGTCCCGAGCGAAAACCTATTCGCTCGCGACTCAGGACTCGGGGCCCAGGACTATTTTGCTACTGCTTCTCTCTGCGAAACAAACTGTTGCTTCGCTTCTTTGATCACGTTCTGCATCTGCGTTTTCAGCTGATCGTCGAGAATCTTCTTCTCCATGATCGCGCGCAAGATCCCGGGATTCGTTGAGTCTACGTATTTGAACAGCTCTTTTTCGAACTCGCGCACCTGGTTCACCGGCATGTCGTCGAGAAATCCGCCGGTGCCCGCCATGATAATCAGAATCTGCTTGGAAAACGGCAATGGCGAGAATTGGTTCTGCTTCAGGAGTTCGACGAGGCGCTGACCGCGATTCAATTGGGCCTGTGTGGCCTTATCGAGATCGCTGCCGAACTGCGCGAAAGCGGCCAGTTCACGGTACTGCGCGAGTTCTAATTTCAGAGTGCCGGCGACCTGGCGCATGGCTTTGATTTGAGCGCTGCCACCTACGCGGCTCACCGACAATCCGACGTTCACCGCTGGACGTACTCCCTGGTTGAACAGGTCGGTTTCAAGATAGATCTGGCCGTCGGTGATTGAGATGACGTTCGTGGGGATGTACGCAGAGACGTCGCCGGCCTGCGTTTCGATCACCGGCAGAGCGGTCAACGATCCGCCGCCGTTTTTGTCGCTCAATTTTGCCGCGCGCTCCAGCAGGCGAGAGTGGAGGTAGAAAACGTCCCCGGGATACGCTTCGCGGCCGGGCGGACGGCGCAGCAGGAGCGAGATCTCGCGATAGGAAGCTGCATGCTTCGACAAGTCGTCATAGATCACCAGCGCATGGCGCTTGGTGTCGCGGAAGAACTCGCCCATGGCGCACGCCGCGTAGGGCGAAATGTACTGCATGGGAGCGGGCTCGGAGGCTGAAGCGGCGACGACGATCGTGTACTCCATCGCTCCAGCATCTTCGAGAATCTTGACGACCTGGGCAATCGACGAGCGCTTCTGGCCGATCGCGTTGTAGATGCAGATAAGGTCGTTGCCCTTGCTGTTGATGATCGTGTCGAGTGCGACGGCGGTCTTGCCGGTCTGGCGGTCGCCGATGATCAGTTCGCGCTGGCCACGGCCGATCGGGATCATGCTGTCGATGGCTTTCAATCCGGTGGCCATCGGTTCACGCACCGGCTGACGATCAATAACGCCGGGAGCGATGCGCTCCAGTGCAATGAACTTGTCGGTCGAAATTGGGCCTTTGTCGTCGATAGGCTGGCCGAGGGAGTTCACCACGCGTCCGATCATGTTGTCGCCGACGGGCACGCTCATGATCCGCCCGGTGCGCTTGACCTCGTCGCCTTCCCTGATCTCAGTGAATTCGCCGAGCAGCACGACGCCGACCTGGTCTTCTTCCAGGTTCATCGCGATGCCGGCCACGCCATGCGGGAACTGCAACAGTTCGCCTGCCATGACTTTGTCGAGACCGTAAACACGCGCGATGCCGTCGCCCAAGGTGATGACGGTGCCCGTCTCGTCCACGGAGACCTTGGTTTCGTAGTTCTCGATTTGCTCGCGGATTAGTTTGGTAATTTCGTCTGCTTTGATTTGCGCCATAAAAAAGCTCTCAGCTTTCAGCCGTCAGCCCGCAGGGCTGGTAGTAAGCGATGAGCGGTGAGCGATGAGCGAAAACCTATCCGCCTTCGCCTCGCGCGTTTCTAAGAGCTGATCGCTTCCTTAATCTTCTCTAACTGGCCCTTTACCGAGCCGTCGTAAATCGTGCTGCCGATGCGGACTACTGCCCCGCCCAGCAACGACGAATCCAATCCATAACTTGCGCGCACCTTCTTGCTGGTCGCTTTTTCAATCTGAGCTTCCAGCGTGCGCTTTTCGGCGTCGCCCAGTTCGCGGGCGCTGGAAATCTGCGCTTCGGTAAATCCCAGCCGGGAGTCGAGTTCTTTCTCCAGTTGTTCAACGATTCTCGGCAGAAACGGCAGGCGGCGGTGATCGATGAGCACAGCGACCAGGTTGCGAACCGGCTTCTCGATTCCGTTTCGCTGCACGATGGCGTCCAGCAACTTACGTTTCTGATCGGCCGGAACTGCGGGGTTCTCCCAAACCCTTCGCAACTGGACACTCTCACTGTAGAGCGCCGCAATCTGCCGCAATCCGTCGATGGCACGCGCCGCATCCAGATGCGCAGCGAAGACCACGTCAGCGAAAGCGCGGGCGTAGG
Source organism: Candidatus Sulfotelmatobacter sp. (assembly GCA_035279505.1). Taxonomy (GTDB): domain Bacteria; phylum Acidobacteriota; class Terriglobia; order Terriglobales; family Acidobacteriaceae; genus Sulfotelmatobacter. The sequence goes on from DATEHP010000346.1 coordinate 15,093, forward strand.
TGCTGGCGACGGAAGCCATCTAGTTTCGATCCTTTCCCGAAGTGTCGGAGACTGACCCCAATTCGCCGGCGAAGTTACGCACCAGCGCCTGATCGGTGGCGGGATCGACGTGAATCTGTTTCTTGGCAAGCCCTACGGCAAGTTCGGCTGCGTGTGCCGTCAACTGACGGCGTGCTGCTTTGACGGAGGCGACGATCTCCTGCTCCGCCATGGCGACGATCTTCTGCGCATCTGCTTCCGCGGCAGCTTGAATGCGTGCCTCTTCCGCTTCACCCTCTTTTTCCGCAGCATTGCGCATCATGCCGATTTCGACATCAAGCCTCTGCAACCGGGATTCGATGTCCGCGAGTCGGCGGCGAGCTTCTTCGCTGGTTTTCTGCGCCTCTTGCATGGCCTTCTGGATGGCAGCGGTGCGATCGCGGAAGATACCGGGTAGAAACTTGCGTCCGGCCCAGATGAAGAGTGCAGCAATCACGGCAAAGTTGAAAACGAAGCACGCCCAGTACGACTGCTGCAGGTTCAATCCAGTAATGCGCGAGATCATCTGGACGGAGGCCGAGTGTTTAAACTCCTCCATTTCATCTTTTTCTTCCCCTGCGGCCTCCCGGCTCTGATGCACGAGTTGGCGTCCTGGAGTCATTCGACGGTCATCGGCGCTGGTCTGCTGGCGCTGGGGATGAGCCGGCGCTTCTTGCGCGCGCAGCGTAACAATCCTTGCGCAGCTGACAAGCAGCAACCCGGCAAGAGAGATCCGGAATATAGGGCTCGATTTCATCAGCGCACCGCTCCCGACGGCTGCAGCACGCGGCGCACGATTTCCCGGGCAAGCGCCGCCGCTTCGGCCTGCAATCCCTGCTCGGCCTCGAGGCGATCTTTTTCGATGGCCACTCTGGCAGCCTGCACTTGCGCCTGTGCCCGGTTGCGCGCCTCTGCCACGGCTTTGGCGCGAGCCTGCATCGCCGCCTGACGCTTCGCTTCCTGGGCGCGGAAAACCACCGTCCAGGCCTCGCGCAGACTCTGCTCGTACTCGGCGGTGCGTGCCTCGGCCGCCGCGATATCCGCCTTGGACTTTTCGATCGCGCCCTCGGTCTTGCTGTGCCGCTCCTCGAGCACACGCCGCAGGGGCTTGTGCACGATCGCCGTGTAGAGCGCGTACAACAGCGCCAGCATAATTACCGTCGGAACCGATCCGAGCAGTAATTTGCCTAGTTGTTGGAGTGTCTCATCCATGTGGTGCTGAGCTAGATCGAGAAAATGAGGGCTATGAAAACTGTTAAGTCTAACGTCCGGAGAAGTTTAATGTCAACGCAAGAAGATCGATTTAGAGAACGCAAAAGCCGATCGAAACACGATCGCACCAGCCCGGGTCACCGCCGGATTACCATTGAAAATAAGGGGTTTACCTTACT